>JAJXYR010000188.1 GCA_021780475.1 Pseudomonadota bacterium | reverse complement strand
TTTGCGGTCCTCGCGACCCGCATGGCGTCGACGGCGCCGGACCACGCACGCAAACGGGAACTGCTGGAGATCGCCGAGACTTGCCGGCGCGTTCCGGCCGAACCGCCGCGCACGTTCCGCGAGGCGCTGCAGTTTTTCTGGTTTCTGTGGCTCGCCATCGCAACGGGGACCGCCGCAGCAGGGCGGTTCGACCAGCTCATGTATCCGTATTATCGGCGGGATCGCCTGGCCGGGAGGATCACCGATCACGAGGTCGTTGAACTGCTGGCGGCGCTGCGCATCAAGACGATGCAGGTCAATTTCTTGTCCGGAGGCGCCGTCCAACGGGACAAATGGGCCGGGCTCGCCCGCTGGAACAATTGGGTCATCGGCGGTGTGACCCGCGACGGTCGCGATGCGACCAACCCCCTGTCCTATCTGCTGCTCGATGCGGCGAGAATCTGCCCGACACCCCACCACACGCTCACGCTGCGCGTGCACCCCGGAACCCCCGAGCCCTTGCTGTTCAAATCACTGCAGCTCGTCAGGCGGGGCCTCGGCATGCCCGCCTTCGTCGGCGACCGATCCTACATCGAATACCTCGTCGCCGAAGGCGCATCGCTCGAGGATGCGCGTGACTATGCGCTCGGCGGCTGCCTCGACGCGATGATACCCGGCAAGTCCCGCACGAGCGCGATCGGCATGTTCGTGGTCCCGTTGGTGCTCGAACTGACGTTGAACGGTGGTATCGACCGGGCCACCGGTCGCCGGATCGGGCTGCCGCTCGGTGACTTGGCCAGTTTCCGAACCTACGAGGAGCTATGGATCGCATTCCAGCGCCAACTCGCCCACTTCATGGCACTGACCAACCAAGAGCACGATATCCTGCTCGCGGTGCAGCGTGACCTGTTTCCGGATGCCGTGCACTCGATGTTGATGACGAACGGCATCGCGATCGGAGAGGACGTGCTCGCACGGACGTTGCCGTTCGAGAACGGCTCGGTACTGAACCCGGTCGGGATGATCAACGTCGCCGACGGACTTGCGGCACTTCGCAAACTCGTGTTCGAGCAGAAGACCGTCGCGCCGGCGGTGATGCAAGCGGCGCTCGCGGCCGACTGGCAAGGGTACGAGGGACTCCGCGCCGAATGCGCCGCGGCGCCGAAATACGGAAATGGCGATCCGTACGTCGACTCGATCGCGTCCGATCTTTATGGGTTCTGGGCCAAGACCGCCCGGTCCTTCACGAGTGTTTGGGGCGGCCGGGTGAAGAGTTCGGGAATCTCGATCACCTCCTACGGCCCGGGCGGTGCGATCACCGGGGCCACCCCCGATGGCCGTCTTGCCGGCACGACCCTCGCGGACGGCGCGGTCTCGGCAGCGCAGGGACGTGACCTGCGCGGACCGACCGCGCTGCTGCGCAGCGCCCTGGCGATCGATCAGACGCCGTACCAATCGCTGCTGTTCAACCTCAAATTCCATCCGTCGGCGCTGCGCTCGGACGCCGACATCGGCAAGGTCGCGTGTTTGATCCGAACGTACTTCGACGCCGGCGGGAAGCACGTGCAATTCAACGTCGTCGACCGCGCCACCATGCTCCGCGCCCAGGCGCATCCCGAGCAGCATCGCGATCTCGTCGTGCGTGTGGCCGGCTACAGCGCGTACTTCGTCGAACTGACCCGAAAAATCCAGGACGAGGTCATGGGACGAACCGAAGCATCATGGTCGTGACGGCGTCAAGGGCGGCGGGCCCGAGGACCCCGCCGCCACTCGGGGTGCCATCGATGCATCGAGGTGCCGTCCACGCGCGTTCATCGGCCCGCATTCGGGATCACCGGCAAGGTGATACTGGATGACGTTCCCGGGCCCCTCAGGATCGTAACCGCGTCGCCGGCACTGCCGGAGGGGCTGGAGAACGTGAGAGTCAGGCGGATCCGGTGCCCGGCCGGGAAGATGTAGCTCATCGGCAGCAGCGAGAATTCCAGTTCCGTTGGCTTGCCGGGTTCGAGCGGCTTCGCATCCTGTCGGCGAAAAGTGTGCCAGGGCAGCCCGAAGTCGTTGTACGGCGGCGTGGCCAGGGCGCGGTCGGACGCACGCAGGCGGCCGAACATCTGATAGGAGCGGGTCGAACCGTCCGGTGCCACGTCGTCGAGCCACGCCAGCACGTCGGCGTCGTGAGCGCGCGTCGATAGCCACAGCGTCATCACCGGAAAGCCGGTGATCTGCACGGCGCGCGGTAGCGGGGGCGTTTCGTAGGATACGCCTCCCGACTGTCTATCGACGAAAATCGGGTTTGCCTTCGGCGGCGGAGTCATGACCGTGACGTCTCGTCCCGGCTTCTTCGGCGCGAGACGTCCGAGATCGCCCTTGCCGAGATAGAACGTCGTCCTGCGCTCATTGGGAAGCGGCCAGGTTTCGGCCGTCCGCCAAGCGCTGCGCGCCGGGGCGTTGTAGGTGTAATAGGTCACGGGGGGCTCCTTCATCACCCCGTTCTGGATGCCCTTCAGCCAGTAGTCGAAAAAGCGCCGCTCCTCGGTGACGATCGAGAATCCGGTATCCTGCCAGACCTTCTGCCAGCCGCAGTGCCTGGCAGGCCCAACGAGCAGCTTGACCCGCCCCGCGGGCAGATTGCCGAAAATGTCGAAGGCAGCCAGCTTGGTACCCGCTTCATTCCAGTTGGAGGTGGCATAGACACCGAAGCTCGCATGCTTCAGGGCGTTGAGATGAGTCGCCGGACTCGATTCGCGCCACCACTCGACGCCTCCGAGCTCGGCCGCCCTGCTGTCGCGAAACGGCAGGACGCTGCCGACTCCGACGTCTGCGGCATCGACGTTGTTCTTGTGCTCGGCGATCGCCCGGGCGAGTTCCGCAGGCCCCTCGGGGCCATCGACCGGGACGGCGGTCTTGTCCCGCTCGGATGTGACCGCCTGAGAGGCCGGCAAGAAAGGCCGCAGTGGCACGCCGCCGATGACGAGGAACGAGTAAGCATCGAAGACCGAGCTCATGGGGAAGATCGCCTTCAACGCGGGAGGCCGGGTGGTTGCGGCTTGCATTTGGCTGCCACCCGTCGCCGAGCAACCCCACATGCCGATGCGCCCGTTGCTCCAGGGTTGCCGCGCGAACCACTGCGTCATGTCATAGGCATCGGTGGTCGCAGGCGGAACGTACTCTCCGAAATTGAAGACCTTGTTGATCCCATAGGACGCATACAGGCCGCGAAAATCAACGATGGCGACGTTGTAACCGTACTTGACCAGCTGCAGCGCGAAACCCGGGTACGCGCTCACGGAGGGTTCGCCCGGGCCCTCGTATCGCCGGTTGTATGGAGTGTTCATCCATACGACGGGCAGTTTCCGCCCGGCGAGCGATCCATGGAGCGTCGGCCGAAACAGATCGACCGCGAGCTTCGTCCCGTCCCGCGCTTGGACGTAAAAGGAAGTCCTCTGGTAGCCATCGTAGGCCACGGGCGCGTAGCCGGAATAATAGCCGGGCTCCGAGATCTTCGGCGCGCCGTACGCATGCGCCGCGCTCACGAAAGCGCCGGACAGCGCGAGGAGGCCCATCGAGGAAAC
>JAJXYR010000169.1 GCA_021780475.1 Pseudomonadota bacterium | reverse complement strand
GCAGCTGCCGTCTACGTGCATCAACGCGCCCCAGCCGATCGCGTACTTGTCCTTGTTGATCGCCTCGTACATGCGTTCGCTCGTGACCGCGCGGCCGTCGGCATCCGGCGTGCCCTCTTTCTGTTCCACGAATTCCTTGAAGTTGCCGTTCCACTTGTCGGACCAGTGCATCACCTTGCGCTCGAAATCGACCGCGAATCCCGGCGCGATGTAGCCATACGTCTGAATGGGCTCATGGGTCCAGGACCCTTTCAACCCGAGCTGGCCCCAGGTGCGGATGTTGGCCGACGCGGGGCGCGCATAGCGCGCGGTGAACAACAAGGCATGCTGCGGACCGCCCACCTCCCATCCGCCGGTGCGCTCGGAGCCGAAGATGCCGTCGAGCTGACGCATCGACAGGTGCGCGATCGGGTTGTCCTTGTTCACCATGATGGCCCAGGCGAACAGGGTCCCGCGCTGCTCGTAGCCGCCGGTCGCGACCGAGATTTCCGTCGGCGTGTAGCCGAAGCTGTTGTAGAAGGGCATCTGATCGGTGATCTTGGCATCGTCGCCCATCGGCGCGACGTCCGAAACGCCCGCGTACATCATGCCGAGCGCGCCTTCGCTGCTCGTCATGAAGTTCATGGAGATCTGGGCGGCGGGCTGGAACTTCTCGAAGCCCTTGGCCAACAACGGGATGGCGCCCTTGAGGTCGCTGCCCGCGATCCGCAGTCCGCCGACGACCTTGAATTCGGGCTTGTAGCGCGGCACCTGACTCAAGTCCGGCATTTGCGCCATGGCGTTCGCCGTCACGGCGAATGCGGCGAGGGTCAGCGCGATGCCGGCCGCCCGGCGCCAAGTGGTGCGATGCGTGATCATGACTCGTTCTCTCCCAGGGTGATTGGATAGGCCGGCGGGCTTTGCCTTTGCGGCCCGGCGGAAAGTTCTCGGCGCAGCACGTCACGGTCGAGTTCGCCCTCCCAACCGGCGACGACGATGGCGCCGACGCCATTGCCGATGAAATTGGTGATCGCCCGCGCCTCGCTCATGAAGCGGTCGACGCCGAGAATCAGCGCGAGTCCGGCGACCGGCACCGCGGGCACGACCGAGAGCGTCGCGGCGAGCGTGACGAAACCGGCGCCCGCGACGCCCGCGGCGCCCTTGGACGTGAGCATCGCCACCGCGACGAAGGTCAATTGCTGCGCGAGCGTCAGGTGCAGGTTCAGCGCCTGCGCGACGAACACGACCGCCAGCGTCATGTAGATGTTCGTGCCGTCGAGATTGAACGAATAGCCGCTCGGAATCACGAGCCCGACGACCTGGCGCGAACAACCGAGCCGCTCGAGCTTCTCCATCAGGGGCGCGAGCGCGGCCTCGGAAGAGGACGTTCCCAGCACCAACAGCAGTTCCTCGCGGATGTAGCGGATGAAGCGCAGCACGTTGAAGCCGGCGAACAGGCCGACGAGTCCGAGAACGACCACGATGAACAGCACGCAGCTCAGATAGAACGCGCCCATGAGGTTCAGCATCGGCCCGAGGCCGCGCACGCCGTAGCGGCCGATCGTGAACGCCATCGCGGCACCCGCGCCGAGCGGCGCGAGCCACAGCACGAAGCCGATCATCCGGAACATCAGTTTCAGCAGCGCCTCGCAGAATTCGACGACCGGACGGGCGGCCCCGCCCACGCCGACCAGCGAGAAGCCGAATAGCAGCGCGAGCAGCAGCACCTGCAGCACGTTGCCATGGGCGGTGAAGGCGTCGGCGAAGGTCGTCGGGATGATCCCGAGCAAGAAGCTCACGAAACCGTGTTGATGCGCCGACAGCACGTAGGGAGCAACCGCGGACGCATCGAGGGTGCGCGGATCGACGTCGAATCCGCCGCCCGGGCGCAGCACGTTGACCGCGACGAGACCGATCACGAGCGCAACGGTCGACATCACCTCGAAATAGACGATGGCCTTGACGCCGACGCGGCCGACCTTGGCCATGTCGGAGGCGCCGCAGACGCCGAGCACGACGGTGAGAAAAATCAGCGGCGTGATCAGCATCTTGATCAGGTCGATGAACCCGTCGCCGAGTGGCTTCAGGGCCACGCCGACCGCCGGCGCAAAACCACCAAGCAGCGCGCCGGCGACGATCCCGGCGAGCACGACCAGGTAGAACCGCGAGTTGTTGGTGCCGACTGACATATTGCGCGGCTGATTCTCGCGGTCCGCCCGGAGCCCTGTCGATAACACCATCGGGCTAGACGGCGGCTCGCATCAGCACCTGGGTCATCAGCGCGCGCAACTGCGCCGGGCGCACCGGCTTGGCCAGGAAGCCCCAGCCGCGGGCGAGAATCGCCTCGCGCACCGCGGGATCGCGCTCGCCCGATACGACGATCACCGCGACCGCGCCGCCCCAGCGACGGTGCAGTTCGGGCACGACCTCGGGACCATTGCCGTCCTGCAGGCGATAGTCGAGGAGCAGCAAATCCGGCACAGGCGCGCCGGCGGCGCGATCCAGCGCTTCCTGGGCGCTTGCGGCGACGACGACGTCGCAGCCCCATCCGCACAACAGCGCCCGGGTCGCGTCGAGCACGCCCCGATCGTCGTCCACGCACCAGATGCGCCGGCCGCCGAGCAGGGAATCCGCGTCGCCCGGTGCGTCGGCCGCATCCGCCGGCTGCGCCGGGCGTGGCGGCGCAACCACGGACGCCGCCCGCGGCACCCGCACGGAGAACACGCTGCCCTTGCCGACCCAGGAGCGCAGCTCGATCGGATGGCCGAGGCGCCGCCCGATGCGCTCGACGATCGCGAGGCCGAGCCCGGCGCGCCGCTCGTCGGAATCGCGCTGGATATCCAGGCGTTCGAATTCGACGAAAATGCGCTGCTGGTGCTCCGGCGCAATGCCCGGCCCGGTGTCCCAGACTTCGATGCGCAGGTCGGGACCCGCGCGCCGGCAGCCGAACAGAATGCGTCCGCGCTCCGTGTAGCGCAGCGCGTTGGACAGGAAATTCTGCAACAGCCGCCGCAGCAGCGCCTGATCCGAACGCACCATCGCCGCGCATCCCACGAACCGGAAGCCGATGCCCCGGGCCTGCGCGAGCATGCCGAATTCTCGCGCCAGGGTGTCGAGCAAGGGCCCGAGTTCGAACGGTCGCTCGCGCACCTCGAAAGTGCCGGATTCGAGGCGGGAAATGTCGAGGAGGCTGCCGAGGATCGAATCCTCCGCGTCCAGCGCGCGCTCGATCCCCTCGATCAATTCGAACTCGTCCGGCGCGCGCAGGCGCGACTTGGCGGCGCTCGCGAACAGGCGCGCGGCGTTCAGGGGCTGCATCAGATCGTGCACGGCCGCCGCGACGAAGCGCGTCTTGGATCGGTTCGCTTGTTCCGCGTCGGCCTTGGCGAGCTGCAAATCGCGCGTGCGTTCCTCCACGTAGCGCTCCAGGGACTCCGTCAGCGTCCTCAGCGCCTGCTCGGTGTGCTTGTAGGAGGTGACGTCGCTGAACGACGTGACATAGCCGACGTCGGGCACGGCGTTGCCGCGAATCTCCAGCACGGTCCCGTCCGGCAACAGCCGTTCACTGCTATAGCG
>JAJXYR010000187.1 GCA_021780475.1 Pseudomonadota bacterium | reverse complement strand
TGCCTATGTGCTCGCCGAGTCGGCGCAGGGTCTCGTCCTGGTCGACATGCATGCCGCGCACGAGAGGATCCTGTACGAGCGCATGAAAAAGCTCTTGTCCGGCCAGACCGCTCGCCAGCAGTTGTTGGTGCCGGACGTGCTGCATGTCAGCGCCGCGCAGGCCGACGCCGCCGAGGCGCATGCGTCGCAGTTCGCCGCGCTTGGCTATGACATGTCGGTCATGGCTCCCGGGGAGGTGGCCCTGCGCGCCGTTCCCGCGGTATTGGTTGGTTACGATCCGGCCGGACTCGCGGTCGACGTGCTCGCGGATCTTGCCGCAACGGCCGGCTCGCACCGCGTCGAGGAGGCGATCAACCGCCGCCTGGCGACGATGGCATGCCACGCAGCGGTGCGCGCGCGGCGCTCCCTGACGTTGCCGGAGATGAACGCCTTGTTGCGCGAGATGGAGCATACGGACCGCGCGGACCAGTGCAATCACGGACGCCCGACCTGGGTGCGGCTGTCGCTCGCCGAACTGGACCGGCTGTTTTTGCGCGGACGATGAGCCGTCGCTCGGCCGTGTTGCTGATGGGTCCCACCGGCGCCGGCAAGTCGGACCTCGCGCTGCGCCTGGTGGAGCGGTTTCCATTGGAGATCGTCAGCGTCGACTCGGCGCTGGTCTATCGCGGCATGGACATCGGCACCGCGAAGCCCGAGGCGGCGATCCGCGCACGCGTCGTGCATCATCTCGTCGACATCCGCGACCCCGCGGCGGGCTACTCCGCGGGCGAATTCGTCCGCGACGCCGGCGAGGCGATGCAGGCGATCTGGGCGCGCGGGCGGCGCCCCTTGTTGGTGGGCGGCACGATGCTCTATTTCCATGCGCTCACCGAAGGAATCGCCGAATTGCCGGAGGCGAACCCCGAGGTACGCGCCCGAATCGACGCCGCGGCCGCGCGGGACGGATGGCCGGCGCTGCACGAACGGTTGCGGCGTCTCGATCCGGAGGCGGCCGCGCGGATTCACGCGCATGATCCGCAGCGCATTCAGCGCGCTCTCGAAGTGCAGGAGCTCACCGGGATTCCGATCAGCGAATTGCAGCGGCGGCGGCGGCCGGCGTTCGAGGACGTGGAATTCGATGAATTCGCGCTGATCCCGGGTTCTCGCGCGTCGCTGCACGCGGTGCTCGCGACGCGCTTCGACGCGATGATGCGCGCCGGCTTTCTCGAGGAGGTGCGCGCTTTATATCGGCGCGGCGACCTTTGCGGGGAACATCCGGCGATGCGCGCGGTCGGATATCGGCAGTTGTGGAAATACCTGGCCGGCGAGTGGCCTTTGGATTTGGCGATTGAAAAGGCAATTGCCGCATCGCGTCAACTGGCGAAACGCCAGCTGACTTGGCTGCGGCAAAGGGCGCGGGCGCGCGTGTTCGATCCGCTTCAGGCGGAGGCGGCGCGGACCTTGGACGCCGCAATTTCATGCAGCACGGCGCACGAATAATTACAGTGTGGTCAGACACTTATTCCCGCCTCGAGCCGCTGTGCTACGATCCTTGGCAGTTCGCCTCGTGCCTTAAGGGAAGTGCCACGATCAGGACAAACGACATTAAAAACAAGGAGCTTTACTCATGGCCCGCGGTCAGTCTCTGCAGGATCCATTTTTGAATGCCCTGCGCAAGGAACGGGTGCCCGTCTCTATTTACCTGGTGAACGGCATCAAGCTGCAAGGACAGATCGATTCGTTCGACCAGTTCGTCGTGCTGCTGCGAAACAGCGTCAGCCAGATGGTCTACAAGCACGCGATCTCCACGGTCGTGCCGGCTCGAAACGTGCGCCTCCCGACCGGCGAGGACGGGGAAGTCACGGAACCGGCGATCGTCGAGTGAGCTTGGGGCGGTCGTCCGTTGTTTGACCGTCCGGAGCGCGGCGAGCGCGCCGTGTTGGTCGGAGTCGGCATCGGACATTCGGTCGATCCGGCGGACGTGACGGAATTTCGCGCGCTCGCGGCCTCCGCCGGCACGCTGTGCGTGGGTGAAGTGCTCGCCACCCGCGGCCGGCCGGATCCGAAATATTTCGTCGGGTCGGGCAAAGCATTGGAGATCAAGGCCTGCGCCGACGCAGCCGGAGCCGATCTCATCCTCGTGGATCAGACTTTGACCCCGAGCCAGGAGCGCAATCTCGAGAAACTCACCCTGCGCCGCGTGCTCGACCGCAATGGGCTGATACTCGACATCTTCGCGCAGCGTGCGCGCAGCTTCGAGGGCAAATTACAGGTTGAACTCGCCCAATTGACGCATTTGTCGTCCCGTCTCGTGCGCGGCTGGACGCACCTCGAGCGGCAGAAGGGCGGCATCGGGCTGCGCGGTCCCGGCGAGACTCAATTGGAAACGGACCGTCGCCTGGTCGGCAAGCGCATCCGTACGCTGCGGGGCCGCTTGGAGAAATTGGCGCTCCAGCGCGACACGGGCCGCCGCGTCCGGCGCGACGTGCCGGTGCCGACCGTCGCGCTGGTCGGTTACACGAACGCGGGCAAATCCACCTTGTTCAATGCGTTGACCGGATCCACGAATTACGTGGCCGACCAGTTGTTCGCGACCTTGGACCCCACGGTGCGCCGGCTGAACCTCGAGACCATCGGCGAGGTCGTGCTCGCCGACACCGTCGGCTTCATCCGCGATTTGCCGCACGAACTGGTGGCGGCGTTCCGATCGACCTTGCTCGAAGCGCGCGAGGCCGATCTGCTGCTCCATGTGGTGGACGCGGGCGATTCCCAGCGCACGGAGCGCATCGCCCAGGTGCGCGAAGTGCTGAGCGGGATCGGCGCCGGGGACGTGCCGGAGCTCCTCGTCTTCAACAAGATCGATCTGACCGAGGATTTGCCGCGGGTAGATGCCGGCGCAGATGGCCGGCCGACCCAGGTCTGGTGTTCCGCGGCCCGCGGAACCGGTCTCGACGGCTTGCGGGAGTCGATCGTGCGCGGTGTGCGCCCGAACCTGGTGCTGCGCACGCTGCGCCTCGGTCTCGGCGCGGCCGCCGCGCGATCGGAGCTTTACGGCCGTAACGCCGTGCGTGCGGAACGGCAGCGCGACGACGGCGGCTGGGACATCGACGTGCAGCTCGAATCGCAGGAGATCGCGATGCTCACCGGCCGGCGCGACATCGCCCTGGCCGAAACACCGGTAGCCGCCGCGGAATCGAAGCGGGTCGCCTGAGCGACTTGTGAGAGACTCCCCGTCTGCCTAGAATGGCCGGCTCGAATCAACCTTAAGGTCCTCGATGGCTTGGAACGACCCCGGCGAGAAACGCAACCCCTGGAATCGCCAGCGACCGCCCAATGATTTGGACGAGATCCTGCGAAACCTGCGGCGCTGGTTCTCCAGCCTGATCGGGCTCAAGCCGGGCGGCGGCGGTGGCAAGCCGGCCGCGTCCCTCGGCCGCGGCGTGTCGACGGTGTTGGTCGTCATGGGCGCGATCTGGCTCGCGAGCGGGGTGTACCGGGTGGATGCGCAAGAGCGCGCCGTGATCCTGTTGTTCGGCAAATACGTCGCCACCACCGGTCCGGGCTACAACTGGCATTGGCCGTGG
>JAJXYR010000121.1 GCA_021780475.1 Pseudomonadota bacterium | reverse complement strand
CGCTGCTCGATGTGACGAACCTGATCTCCGGCGGCTCGCGCCGCGTCGTGGACCGGTGATCGCGCCGCATGAAGGAGTATCGACCATGAGGACGTTGACAGCTTGGTTGTCCGCCGCGATCGTCGGCGTTGTGTGCGCCTGCGCCGGCGCCGGCGCGCACGCGGCGACCGGCGGCGCACCCGCACCCGGGCGCGCGCCCGCCTCCGCGCGAGGGCCGGCGGTTGCCGATCTCCCGTTGATCGTCGTGCCGGCCGCGCCCGGCAAGCGAAGTCCGTGGTTCGCGGTGTTCCTGTCCGGGGACGGCGGCTGGGCGATGATCGACCGCCGCATCGCCGCGGCGCTCGCGGCGCAGGGCCTGCCGGTGGTCGGCTGGAATTCGCTGCGATACTTCTGGCGGCCGCGCACTCCCGAGGAGGCGAGCCGCGACCTCGATCGCCTGGTGCGGCATTACTCCCGGGAGTTCCGCAAGTCGCGGGTGCTGTTGATCGGCTTCTCCCAGGGCGCGGATACCTTGCCGTTCATGGTGAACCGCCTGCCGCCGGCGACGCGCGCGCTCGTCGGGCTCACCGCGCTGCTCGGGTTGTCCGACAGCGCCGATTTTGCGATTCACGTTTCCAACTGGCTCGGCAAACCACCCGCCGGCTTGCCGACGGCACCGGAGCTTGCGCGCTGGCGCGGCTCGTCGGTCCTGTGCATCTACGGCGCCACCGATCACGACGCCGCCTGTACCCGCGCGCCCGGACCGCAGGGCACGACGATCGAGATGCCGGGCGGACATCACTTCGACGGCCGTTACGCCGCCATAGCCGACCGGATACTGGCGCATCTGCCGCGCTGATCCGCGCGCGCGGCGCGGCCGCGGCCTAACCCAGGTCGCGCTCGATGCTGTGCGCGAGTTCGCGCAATTTGGGCACGAACTGATCGATCGCGCTGCGCGGCGCGACCGCGGTCGACGCGAAACGAACCGTCACGACCGCGCGGACCCGTCCTTTGACCGGCACCGGCAGCGCGAGGCTGGTCTCGTCGGACACGCGCCGGGCGCGGTGCGACAGGCCATATCCCTGGCTGCGCGTTTCGCCGAGGATTCGCTCGACTTCCTGGCGGTTGCCGGCGACCCGGTCGTCGGGCGCCGCGGAGCGCGCGAGCGCGTCGAGCAAGGCAGTGCGCTCGGCCTGCGCGCAATGGGCGAGATACGCACGGCCGGCCGCGGAGGCGAGCATCGGCAGGCGCGCGCCGGCCCCGTAGGTCTCGAGCGCGAGCGGACTTTGATGATCCGTCGCTTCGCGCACCATCATCGCCGTGCCCGCGGGCGTCGCGATCGCGAGCGGCCAGACGATCTCGGCGCCGAGCGCCGTGAGATGGGGCCTCGCGACATGCGAGAGCATGGCCTCTTCATCGAAGCCCTCGGACAAGGCACGTACCTGGATCGTCGGCCGGTAGCAATCGTCGTGCGGGTCGCGTTCAACATAGCCCGCGAGTCGCAGCGTCTCGAGTATGCGGTAGGTGGTGGTGCGCGGCAGGCGAAGCGCGCTCGCGAGCGTGTTGATCGCGGCCCGCTCCAAACGATTCAACTCCGTAAGGACCTGCAGCCCGCGATTCAACGCACGGATCGGACGGGTCGCTTCGCGCAAACCTGATAACTCCATCATGACCGCTCCTGGATCTATATCTGTACAGCCAGTGTTCATGCTGATTATAGACAAAAGCTGTACAGATTATCCAATACGTGGAGACGGTAGGTTCCTGGCGATGGCTCGGACCATGGCCTCGTTTATAAGGGGGCGCCTTTGGACAAGGCCAGCGCCTGGAGCGCTCGCTGACGCGCAAGCCCATGATCTACTATGGGAAATGGATAATCGACGCCGAGCCGGATTCCGGCCTCGTGCAACACGGAAGGCGGTGCGCGCCAAGGCTCGTGGATCCATTCATCCGGCAGCCGGGCGAGTTCCGGCAGGTAGTGCCGCACGTAATGGCCTTGCGGGTCGAACTTGGCACCTTGACCGCTGGGATTGAAGATCCGGAAATAAGGGGCCGCGTCGGCGCCACAGCCCGTGACCCATTGCCAGCCCAGGGTATTGGCCGCCAGGTCGGCGTCGACCAGGGTATCCCAGAACCAAGCCGCTCCCGCGGTCCACGGCTGCAGCAGGTCCTTGACCAGGAACGAGGCGCTGATCATGCGCACGCGATTGTGCATCCAGCCGGTGCGCCACAGTTGGCGCATCCCGGCGTCGACGATCGGATATCCGGTGCGACCGTCGCGCCAGGCGGCGAGCGCTTCCGGGTCGTCGCGCCACGGAAACATGGCGAACGATGCACGCAGGGGTTCCGCCGGCGTATGGGGGAAGTGGTACAGGAGGTGGTGGGCGAATTCGCGCCAGCCGATTTCCGTCAGGAACTGGGACTGTTGCCACGAATCCTCGAGTCCGCGTGCACGCGCGAAGCGGCGGGCCGCCTGCCAGACGCGGCGCGGCCCGATCTCGCCGAAGTGCAGGTGCGGCGACAGCCGGGAGGTACCGGCCAGATCGGGGCGGTTGCGCCGTTCCGTATAGGCGGTGAACGCCTCGCCGAGGAAGGCATCGAGGCAGTGCTCGGCGCCGCGCCCGCCCGGCGTCCACGCGCCCCGCAAGCCGCCGGCCCAATCGATCCGCGGCAGCAGAGACAGGGCCGCCGGCTCGAGCGATTGCGGCCAGGCCGGCGGCGCGGGCAGCAGCGCCGGCGCCTCCAGCGGTTCGTCGGGTGCGGCGAGCGACAGACAGTGGCGCCAGAACGGCGTGAACACCTGGTATGGAGCGCCGCTTTTGTTGGCGACGTTCCAAGGCTCGTGAAGCAACGCGGCATTGAAGCTGTCGGCGGCGATGCCCGCGGCACGCAGCGCGGTCTTGATTTGCTTGTCGCGGGCGATCGCCGCCGGCTCGTACCGCCGGTTCCAGACGACCCGCCGCGCGCCGCATGCGCTTGCAAGCGCCAGGAGTTCGCGCAGCGAGTCGTCGGCGGCGCGCAGGATCAGGCGCGATCCAAGGCCGCGCAGATCCTCGGCGAGGCGCTCGAGACTGTGGTGCAGCCACCAACGGCTCGCGGCTCCGGGCGCCCACGGCGCCTCCTCCGCGGGCGAGTGAATGAACACCGGAATCGCCGCGTCGTCGGCCGCGGCCGCGGCGAGCGCCGGATTGTCGGCGATGCGCAAATCGGTTCGAAACCACACCAAGGTCGTCATCGGCGACAGCCTGTGCGCAGGCCCGCGCGGACGCAAGCGCAGCTTGCGCGCGCCTCCAACCCGCAGACGCGCCCCATCGGCTACAATTTGGCCCCGACCCGCACTCACCTCACGGAAAGCAGTTCATGACCTCCGCCAACGCACCGCAAGCCGCGCCCACGGCGATCGAAGCCGACGTCGTCATCGTCGGCGCAGGCCCGGTCGGCTTGTTCCAGATCTTCGAATTGGGGCTCCTCGGCATCCAGGCGCATATCGTCGATTCGCTCGCGCACGCCGGCGGCCAGTGCACGGAACTGTATCCCGACAAGCCGATCTACGACATCCCCGCCATTCCGGTCTGCGGCGCGCAGGAGTTGATCGACCGGCTGATGCAGCAGATCAAACCGTTCCACGCGACGTTCCACCTCGGTCAGGAAGTCGCGGGTCTCGAGCCGCAGCCGGACGGCCGGTTCCTGCTGTCGACGTCCACCGGCACGCGTTTTCTCGCGCGCAGCGTCGTCATCGCCGGCGGCGTCGGCTCCTTTCAGCCGCGGCGCCTCGCGATCGACGGCATCGAGGCGCTGGAAGGCAGGAGCCTGCATTACCGCATCAAATCCGCCGCGGACTTCCACGGCCGGGACCTCGTGATCTGCGGCGGCGGCGATTCGGCGCTCGACTGGACGGTCGCGCTGTGCGAACGGGCCCGCAGCCTGACCCTGGTGCATCGCCGCGCCGAGTTTCGCGCCGCCCCCGCGACGGTTGCCAGAATGCGCGAACTGGCCGCCGCCGGGCGCATGCGTTTCCTCGAAGGCAATGTGGCGGCATTCACCGGCGGCGACGCCGGACTCGAGTCGGTCGAAGTGCACACGACGGACGGCGGGCGCCACCGCATCGCCGCCGAGCACCTGCTGGTGTTCTTCGGGCTGCACCCGAAGCTCGGCCCGATCGCCGACTGGGGGCTCGAGCTGGAGAAGAAGGCACTCAAGGTGGACACCGAGAAATTTCAGACCAGCGTGCCCGGCATCTTCGCGATCGGCGACATCAACACCTACGCCGGCAAGAAAAAGCTGATCCTGAGCGGCTTTCACGAGGCGGCGCTCGCGGCGTTCGCGATCCAGCATCACCTGTATCCGGAGAAACGCCAGTTCCTGCAATACACGACGACCAGTCCGATCATGCAAAAACGCCTCGGCGTCGACGGCAACGAATAGCGATGTCCGGCCGATGAATCGCCTCCTCGCGGACCTGCTGAAGGTCATGACGCTCGAGCGGCTCGAACTCGATCTGTTCCGCGGCGAGAGCCGCGACATCGGCAGTCCGCAGGTGTTCGGCGGCCAGGTGCTCGGCCAGGCCTTGGTCGCGGCGACGGGCACCGTCGAGGAGCGCGTCGTGCATTCGCTGCACGCGTATTTTCTGCGCCGGGGCGACTTCGGCGCGCCGATCGTGTACGAAGTCGATCGGGCGCGCGACGGCAACCACTTCTCCACCCGCCGCGTGGTCGCGATTCAGCATGGCGAGCAGATCTTCAACATGTCCGCCTCGTTCCAAACACCCGAGGCGGGGCTCGACCATCAAAGCGCGATGCCCGACG
The DNA here is from genome assembly GCA_021780475.1 of Pseudomonadota bacterium. GTDB lineage: Bacteria > Pseudomonadota > Gammaproteobacteria > Steroidobacterales > Steroidobacteraceae > Bog-1198. Next base: position 9,736 of record JAJXYR010000121.1, on the reverse strand, counting down.
TGGCTCCGCCCGACGGCCTGGCGCCGGTGGAGTCGTATTACGCCGATCTGCTGCCGACCTTGCCGCCGGCCGCGCGCCGGCTGCTCGAACTGAAGCGGCCGTTCGAATTCCGCCCGGTCGAGGTTCCGAATCCGCTGAACCCCGGCAAGCTGCCGCCGCGGCGTCACATTTGGTTTCGCGCGATCGACCGGTTGCCGGACGGCGAGGCGCTGCACCGCAGCCTGCTCGCCTATGTGTCGGACTACAACCTGCTGGAAACGGCGACGATGCCGCACGGCGTGTCGTTCGCGTCGGGCAAGCTCGTGATGGCGAGCATCGACCACGCCATGTGGTTCCACCGCCCGGTGCGCGTCGACGATTGGCTGCTGTACGCGACCGACAGTCCGAGCGCCTCCGGCGCGAGGGGTTTCGCGCGCGGCCGGATATTCGCGACCGACGGCCGCCTGGTCGCCAGCACCTGTCAGGAAGGCTTGATCCGGCCCGCCGTGCGCTGAACCGTGCGCTCGTGATCGGCGCGCTCCGATTCCCAGACTTCGCGCGGCAGGATGTACATGTGGCAGTCCCACCAACGGTTCTTGGCGCGGCGGTGCTTGCGGAACACCGCTTCCCAGCGCATGCCGATCTTCTCCAGCACGCGGATCGACGCGCGGTTGTTGACGTCGACGGTCGAGATCACGCGTTGCGCGCGCAGTTCAAGGAACGCACTCTCCACCAGTGCCAGCGCGATCTCGGTCGCATAGCCCTTGCCCCAGTGGTCCGAGCCGAGCATGTAGCCCAGATCGAACACGCCGCCTTCGATCATCGACAGGTCGCAGGCGCCGATCAGGCGGCCGCTCGCGAGTTCCTCCACCGCGAGTTCGAACCGGGTCCGCGGCGCTTCGAGCTGCGACTCGAGCAGTCCATCGAGGTACTCGATCGTGCTCTGTTCGTCGCGCGGGCCGAAAAACAGGTAGCGGGTGACCCGCGGATCGGACGAGTAGGCGAGTATCCCGTCGAAATCGGCGCGCGTGAATTCGCGCACGCACAGCCGCGGGGTGCGCAGCGGCAGCTTCATCGCGCGCATCGCGCTGACTCCGGCGGCGCGCTCATGCGAGCACCTTGCCGGGATTCAGTATTCCCTTCGGGTCGAACACGCGCTTCAGATCGTGCATCAGCCCGAGTTCCACCGGATCGGCGCGGCGCGCGAACTCGGCCGCCTTGAGCTTGCCGATGCCGTGCTCGGCGCTGAAGCTTCCGCCCAGACGCAGGGCCAGGTCGAACATCGCCTCCTCGAGGGCCGGCTGACGCGCGAGGAAGGCGTCGCGGTCGGCCCCCGCACGCTGACTGACATTGAAGTGCAGATTGCCGTCGCCCACGTGCCCATAGGCGATCGTCTGCCCGTCCGGCGCGATGCGTTCGACCAGCGCGGTGCCGAGCTCGATCAGTCGAGGCACCGCTGAAATGGGAACCGACAAGTCGTGCTTCAAGCTCGCGCCGTGCAGGCGCTGCGCGGCGGGCACCGACTCGCGCAGCTTCCAGATCGCATCGCTTTGGGCGAGCGATGAGGCGATCAGCGCACTGCGCACCCCGCCCTCCGCGGCGGCCGCGGCGAGGGCGTCGGTCAGCTGCGCGGACGCGCGCCCGGCGCCGTCCGCGGCCGCGATTTCGACGAGCACGAACCAGGGGTCGTCCTCCGACAGCGGGTTGGCGACGCCGTCGATGTGGCGCACCGTCAGCTCCACCGCGAGGCGCGGCATCAACTCGAAGCTCGTGATCTGGTCGGCGAAGGCGTCTCGCAGACGCAGCAACAGCGCGAGCGCCTGCCGCGGTGATTCGACCCCGACCAAGGCCGTCGCCGTGTCGGTGGGCAGCGGGAATAATTTCAGCGCCGCCGCGGTGATCAGGCCGAGCGTGCCCTCGGAGCCTATGAACAGGGACTTCAGGTCGTAGCCGGTGTTGTCCTTGCGCAGCTTCTGCAGCGCGGGCAGCACCCGCCCGTCGGCGAGCACGACCTCGAGGCCGAGCGTCAAATCGCGCATCATGCCGTAGCGCAGGACCGCGGTGCCGCCGGCGTTGGTCGCCAGATTGCCGCCGATTTGCGCGGTGCCCTCCGAGCCCAAGGACAGCGGAAACAGCCGCCCCGCCGCCTGCGCCGCATCCTGGGCCGCGCGCAGCGTGCAGCCCGCCTCGACGATCATCGAATAGTTTTCCGGATCGACCTCGCGCACGCGCTTCATGCGCTGCATCGCGACCACCACTTGCGTGCCGCTCTCATCCGGGGTCGCCGCGCCGCAATAGCCGGTATTGCCCCCCTGCGGCACCACCGCGATCGCGCGGCGGTTGCAGACGGCCAGGATCGTCGCCGCTTCGGCAAGGCTGCGCGGCAACAGCACGAGCGGCGTCGCGCCGCGGTACAGCTTGCGAAAGTCCTCCACGTACGGAGCGATATCGGCCGGCGACTCGAGCCAGCCGCCGGCGCCGACGGCCGCCTTCAATTCGGCGATGGCTGCGGGGTCAGGCGGGCGCGGCATGCGGGATCGCCCAATGGGGGCGGCTCGGGCGCGGTTTGGTCGGCGACGTCTGCACCCCGATATGATAGGACATTTGATTCGCGATGAGCGGCGGCGCGCGGATTTCCATCGCACCGGCCGCCGCGCCGCGCTCGAAGCTCGGCCGCCTTCAGGCGGCGCGCAGCGCAGCGATGCGGGCGTCGAGCGGCGGATGCGACAGGAACAGGCCCATGACGCCGCCGGTGCCGCTGTTGATGCCGAAGGCCTGCATCTGGTCCGGCATCGGCGCGCCATGGCTTTGTTTCAGCGCCTCGAGCGCCGCGATCATGTTCGAGCGGCCGGCGAGTTCCGCACCGCCCCGATCGGCGTGATACTCGCGGCGGCGCGAGAACCACGCGACGATGAGGCTGGCGAAGATCCCCAGCACCACCTGGGCGACCATCGTCGTCAGGAAGAAGCCGATCCCCGATTCGTCGCGTTCGTTTTTCAGCACCGCGCGGTCGACGAAGCTGCCGATCAGGCGCGCCAGGAAGATCACGAAGGTGTTGAGCACGCCTTGGAGCAGCGTCATCGTCACCATGTCGCCGTTGGCGACGTGGCTGATCTCGTGACCTAGCACCGCCTCGATCTCGGGACGCGACATGGCGCGCAATAGTCCGGTGCTGACCGCGACCAGCGCTGCGTCGCGCCGCGCGCCGGTCGCGAACGCGTTCATCTCTTCGGCGTCGAAGACACCGACCTCCGGCATGCGGATGTGCGCCGCCGCCGCGAGCCGCGCAACCGTTTGGAGGAGCCAGCGCTCCGCCTCATTCTGGGGTTCGCCGATCACGCGCACGCCCATTGCCCGTTTGGCCATCCATTTCGACATGGCGAGTGAAATCAACGCGCCGCCGAAGCCGAAGACCGCCGCGAACGTCAGCATGGCGCCATAGCCGCCCCCGCCGAGCCGTACGCCGAAGACGCGCTCGATCAGGAAGACGACGAGCGACAACAGGGCCAAAACGGCCAGATTGGTGACGACGAACAAAAATATGCGCTTCATGGGGCTTTTCACTCGGGAGTTGATCCACATTATCCTGGTCGGACAACGCCAACTTCGGGACGCCGCCGGGCGATTTCAAGCCTCCGGGCCGGGTATGCTGCTCCGCTACGGAGCTTCAGTGACCGCCCTGCGGATGTCGCCGGGGCGGCCTTTCATTGGTCGATCACATGGGTTCGGGCATGCAATTCAGGGATTATTACGAAATTCTCGGGGTCAGCCGCGGCGCGAGCGCCGCGGAGGTCAAGCGCGCTTATCGCAAGCTGGCGAGCAAGTACCACCCGGACGTGAGCAAGGAAAAGAACGCCGAGGACAAGTTCAAGGAAGTCCAGGAAGCCTACGAGGTGTTGAAGGACGCGGAGAAACGCGCCGCCTACGACCAGTTGGGCCGGGACTACCGCGCCGGCCAGCAATTCCGCCCGCCGCCCGACTGGGGCCGACGGTACGGCGGTTCCGGCGCCGGCGGCCAGGGATTCGAGGATCTCAACGGCTTCAGCGATTTCTTCTCCACGCTGTTCGGCCATTCGAGCCAGAGTCGCCGGGCGGACGTGCCGGCGGGCGAATTGGAGATCACGCTGGAGGAAGCCTATGCGGGCGCCAAGCGGCGCGTCACCCTCACCGATGCCGGCCGCGCCCAGCAGGTCGACGTGCAGATTCCCGCCGGCATCGGCGACGGTCAGTCATTGCGCATCTCGGCGTCCGGGCATCGCGCTCCGATCGTGCTGCGCGTCAAGCTGCGGGCGCACCCACGTTTCACCGTCGAGGCCCGGGACGTGCGCCTGGAATTGCCGCTCGCGCCATGGGAAGCCGCGCTCGGCACCAAGGTCGCGGTCCCGACGCTGGGCGGTACGGTCGAAGTGACGATTCCGCCGGGCGCGCAGAGCGGCCAGAAACTGCGCCTGCGCGGGCGCGGCATGCCCGGCGATCCGGCCGGCGATCAGATCGTCGTGATCAAACTCGTGACCCCGGCCGCGCAATCGGCGGCGGTCAAGGAAGCCTACGAGCGCCTGCGACAGTCGGTCGACTTCGACCCGCGGGCGCATTGGCGCTGAGGCGCCGCCGCCGCCTTGAACTTGCGGCCGGCGCCCCCATTGCTTGCGCGGGGCGACGTCGCCTCCAATCCACGAAGACCGGGACATCATGACTGTCGAAACGACGCCAGAGCGAAAAGAATTCCAAGCGGAAACGAAACAAGTCCTGCGCTTGGTCATCCATGCGCTGTACTCGCACAAGGAGATCTTCCTGCGCGAGCTGATATCGAACGCGTCGGACGCCTGCGAGAAGCTGCGCTTCGAGGCGCTCGCGAATCCGGCGCTCATGGGCGGTGATGAGCCGTCGATCCGTCTGATCCCGGACGCGGCCGCGGGAACCCTGACGATCAAGGACAACGGCATCGGCATGAGCCGCGACGAGGCGATCGACAATCTCGGCACGATCGCGCGCTCGGGCACCAAGCGCTTTCTGGAAGCGCTGAGCGGCGACGCCGCCAAGGACGCGCAGCTGATCGGCCAGTTCGGCGTCGGCTTCTACTCGGCCTTCATCGTCGCCGACAAGGTCATCGTCCGCAGCAAGCGTCCCGACGCCGACGCGGTCCGCTGGGAGTCGGACGGGGAGGGCGCATACGACGTCGCCGGCTGCGACAAGAGCGACCGCGGCACCGAGGTGATCCTGCACCTTCGCGCGGATGAGAAGGAGTTTCTGGAGGACTCGCGCCTGCGCCAGCTCGTGCGCAAGTATTCGGATCACCTCGGCCTGCCGATCGTGCTGGAGGCCTCCGGCAAGGAGGAGACGATCAACCGGGCGCAGGCGTTCTGGACGCGGCCGAAGGCAGGATTGACCGACGAGGACTACCAGGCGTTCTTCAAGCACATCGTGCACGACGGCGGCGAGGCGCGGGCCTGGGCGCACAACAAGGTGGAGGGGGCGATCGAATACACGTCGCTGCTGTATCTGCCGAAGCGGGCCTCCTTCGATCTGTACGACCGCGAACAGCGTGCCGGCATCCAGTTGTACGTCAAGCGCGTTTTCATCATGGACAAGGCGGCGGAACTGTTGCCGCCGTGGCTGCGGTTCATGCGCGGGCTCGTCGACACGGCGGATCTGCCGCTCAACGTGTCGCGCGAGCTGCTGCAGAACAACCGCACCGTCGAGCAGATCAAGTCCGCACTCGTCAAGCGCAGTCTCGACCTGCTCGAGGACCTGGCGGCCTCCGATCCGGCGTCCTACCTCGAGTTCTGGAACAGCTTCGGCACCGTGCTCAAGGAGGGCATCATCGAGGAGGTGGGCCAGCGCGCGCGGGTCGCGAAGCTCATGCGCCTGCGTTCGACGGCGTCCGCCGATGGCTGGGTCACCTTCGCGGACTACGTCGCCCGCATGAAGCCGGATCAAAAGGCGATCTACTACCTCACCGCCGACAGCGCGGCGGCCGCACGCAACAGCCCGCATCTCGAGGGCTTCACCGCGAAGGGGTACGAGGTGCTGTTGTTCTCGGATCGGATCGACGAATGGGTCGTCAATCACCTCCATGAAGTCGAGGGCAAGCCGCTCGCGAGCGCCGCGAGTGCGGCCGACGATGTCGCCGCGGCGATCCAAACGCCGGACCACGCGGCGGCGGAATCCGCGTTCAAGGACAGCTTGACCCGGTTGACGCAGGCGCTCGACGGCAAAATAGCGAGCGCACGCGTGTCGAGCCGCCTCACCGATTCACCGGCCTGCCTGGTCGCCGGTGAATTCGGCATCTCGCTGCGGATGGCGAGAATCCTGAAGCAGGCCGGTCAGCCGAATCCGCTGGGCACGCTTCCCATCCTCGAAGTGAATCCGAAACATCCGCTGGTCGAGCGGCTCAAGGAAATCGCCGACCCGGGCGCGTTCGGCGATCTGGCGCAGGTGTTGTTCGACCAGGCCTTGCTCGCCGAGGGCGGCGAACTCGAAGATCCGGCCCTGTTCGTGCGCCGGGTCAACAAATTGATCATCGACGGCCTGGCGGACAAGCCGAAGATCATCCTGAGTTAGGCCGACATGGCGGCGCGTGGCTCACGACCAGTCGTCGCCACCGCCGCCGAAGTCCGCGCCGCCCGCGCTCGAATCGTCCCAGGATCCGGGATCGTCGGTGATGCCGAAATCCGCGCCCCCCAGGTCGGTGTTCGGCGGCGCGGCGGTCAGACCCTCGTCGCCGGCGAGGCCGCCCACGCCGCCTACGCTGGACGAGCCGTCCAAGAAGCGATGCGCCAGCGCCTCGCCAGCAACCACCCCCGCGCCGAGCGCCAGCCCGGAAGCAAGCCCGCCGGCGATTCCGGAACCGACTCCGCCCGCCGGCGGGCCGTAGGCGCCCGGTCCATACGCGCCGGGTCCGTAGACGCCCGGCCCGTAGCCACCGGGGCCGGCGCCGCCCGGGTAGCCGGTCGGGGGATAGCCCGGCGCGCCCGGTGCGGCCGGGTACACCAGCGGCGGGTTACGCCGCCTCAGCAGCATCACGAACAGCGCGACGAGGCCTCCGAGCAGCAGCACGCTCCCCCACGGAAACCGGCGCGCCGCGGTCGTCGGACCCGTCGTCAAGCGCGGCGGCGCCAAGCCCAGTTGGGCCTTCAGGGCCGCGACCGACCGGGCGCGCACGAACGGCAGCCCCGGCGCGAGCGCTTCGGCGCTGGCGAGTTCGGTGCGGGCGCGCGCCGCTTGGCCCTGCCGCGCGGCCAGTTCCGCGGCGACGAAATGCGCCTTGCCGCTCCGGGGGTGATCCTTCAGCACCTGGTCGATCATTCGCTGTGCCTGCGGCAGTTGTCCGGAGGAAGCCGCTTGGTAGATTTGCTGGACTGTCGGGTCGTTGGCCGCGAGCGCGGGGACGACGAGCGTCGCGGCGGCGAGGCCGATCGTCGCCAGTACCTGCTTGAGCATCGAAGAAGTCTCCTCGGTGGACGGTCGGAATTCCCATCTCCGTAGATGGAGATTCGTGACCCAAGTTCAATCGGTCAGGGCTTCGATCCCGGACAGCAGCCGGTCGATCTCGGCGCGCGTGTTGTACAGCGAAATCCCGGTTCGCAGCAGCCCGCCGCGCCCCGCCAGCCCCAGCGCCTCGACCACGCGCGGCGCGTAGAAATCCCCGTCCCAGACGCAGATTCCCTGGTCGCCGAGCGCCGTCGCGACGGCGCCGGCATCCCGCCGGTCGAGCGCCACCGACACCGTCGGCGCGCGCGCGGGCGAGTCGAACGAGGGGCCAAAGACGCGTACGCCGGGAATCCGCCGGACCCGGTCGTGGTAATAGGCCGCCAGGTCATGTTCATAGGCGGCGATCCCGGTCATCGCATCGACGACGCGGGCGCGCAGATCGGCGCCGCGGCCCTGCGCGGCGATGTAGGCGACCGCCGCGCGCACACCCTCGATCGCCGCGTGGTTCAGCGTGCCGGTCTCGATGCGATACGGCGCGGCCGGGTCCTGGGCGTCGAGCCGGTCGGTCGGCAGGCGCTCGAGCGCGCCGGGGCGCGAACAGAGGATGCCGACGTGCGGGCCATAGAACTTGTAGGCCGAGCACAGCAGGAAGTCGATCCGCAGCGCCTGCATGTCGATCGGAAAATGCGGCGCGTAGTGCACGGCATCGACGATCAGCAGCGCGCCGACGCGATCCGTCAGGCGGCGCGCGAGGCCGATGTCGTTCACGGTGCCGAGCGCGTTCGAGGACGCGCCCAGCGCGAACGCCTTGGTGCGCGCGGTGATCTTCGCCGCCATGTCGTCGAGATCGAGTTCGCCCGAATCCTTGACGCGCACTTCCCGGACGACGACACCGCGTTCGGCGAGACTCAGCCAGGGGCCGCGATTGGCCTCGTGGTCGAGTTGCGTGATCAGCACTTCATCGCCGGCGGCGAGCGTCCGTCCGATCGCGCGGCTGAGCGCGAAGCACAGCGTCGTCATGTTCTGGCCGAACGATATCGACTCCGGGCCGGCGGCGCCGAGGAAGGCGGCCACGGTCCGGCGCGCCTCCAGCAGGCGCCGATCCAGCTCCCGCGACGGCGGGAAGTTGCCGTGGGTGTTGACGTTGAATCCGCCGTAGCACTCCTCGATCGCACGGATCACCGCGAGCGGCACCTGGCTGCCGCCCGGACCGTCCAGAAAGGCGAGCGGCATGCCGCCGTGGCTTGCGCGCAGCGCGGGGAAATCGGCGCGGCAGCGCGCGCTGTCGTCGGCGGTGAACGGCATCGGCGGGCGGGTCAGAGCAGGTCGTAGGTGAAATCGTAGCTCGTGCCGGCGGCATCGCGCGCGTGCAGCTTCATCGAGCCGCGCGCGCCTGCGTAGGCGCCGGTGCCGCCGGTGACCGCGAGCACGGAATCGACGCCGTCGCGAAACGGTCCCTCGACCGTGATCTGGCCGGTCTTCAGCGTCAGGGTCCAGAAGCACTCCCAGCTGCGGCCGGCGACGACGCGGATACAGTATCCCTGGTCCGCGCCCACGCGGCGGCGGTTCGCGGCGTCGAACACCGGATTGGCGAAGGTCAGCAGATCGCCGGGCGAGTCGCCCTTGGCGCCGAGATCGAGCGTCGCGTCGGTCAGCGCGTGCTCGACGACATGCAGCGTCTGGCCGGCGAACGCCGCCGGGGCGATCAGGAATGCGGCGAGTGCCGCGCCGAGTCCACGGGATTCAAGCATGGAATTGCGCCTGTGAGATTTCAATCAGTGTGGGGCCCGCCGCACCGAGGGCGGCGCGAATCGCGCCGGTGAGCGCGGCCGCGTCGGTCACGCGCACGGCGTCGACGCCGAAGGCGCGGGCGAGCGCTTGAAAATCAGGGTTGCGCGCGACGACTCCGAGCGGGGGAATCTGCGCCGCCACCATGTCGTCGCGGATCTGGCCGAGCGCGGCATTGTTCCATACGACGACCGGCAGCGCGATTTGCGCCTCGGCGGCCGTCATCAATTCGCCCAGCGTGAATTGAAGGCCGTAATCGCCGGCGAGCGCGAGGACGGCGCGCGCGGGCTGCGCGATTTTCGCGCCGAGCGCCGCGGGCAGCGCGAAGCCGAGGGTTCCGTATCCGGAGGGATGGAGCCAGCAACCGGGCACATCGACCGGAAACGCGTAATTGCCGAGATACGCGATCTGCGTCATGTCGCTGCAGACGACGCCGTCGGCGGGCAGCGCCGCGCGGATCGCCGCGAGCGCAGTCGACAGCGCCCGGGTCGCGGGAGACCATCGCGCCTCGATGCGCGCCCGCACCGGCGCGGCGCCG
>JAJXYR010000276.1 GCA_021780475.1 Pseudomonadota bacterium | reverse complement strand
ACCCTGATTGCGGCGTTCAACCTGTCGAATGAAACGGTCGTGTTGGAGTCTCCCGAGGGCGCGGCGTCGACGGCGATCGGCGGTCACGGCCTGCCCGAGGGCCGCGTCGAGCGAGGAGTCTTGCGGATCGGCGCGCATGGCGCCTACTTCGGTCGCCTGCCGCGCTGATCGCGGTGCGGCTTCTCCGCGGGTCGGCGATCAGCCGGAGAACGGGTTCTCGCGGACGATGGTCTGATCGCGATCCGGCCCGGTCGAGACGATCGTGATCGGCACGCCGACGAGATCCTGCAGGCGGGATAGGTAACTTCGGGCGTTGCCGGGGAGCTCCTCGTAGCGTGAGATGCCGGCGGTGCTTTCGTTCCAGCCCGGCAACTCCTCGTATACGGCGGCGCACTCGCCGAAATTCCCGGACAACAGCGGCGGCGCGTCGACGAGTTCGCCGTCGATGCGATAGCCGACGCACACACGCAGGGTGTCGAGGCCGTCGAGCACGTCGAGTTTCGTCACGCACAGGGACGAACAGCTGTTGTGCACGACCGATCGTCGCAGGGCGACCGCATCGAACCAACCGCAACGCCGGCGCCGCCCGGTCACCGAACCGAATTCGTGGCCGACGCGGGACAGGTGCTCGCCGTACGAATCGAACAGCTCCGTCGGGAACGGACCGGCGCCGACCCGCGTCGCGTAGGCCTTCACGATGCCGAGCACCTCGTGCAGCCGCCTCGGTCCGATGCCGGTTCCCGCGGCCGCGCCGCCGGCGGTCGTCGTCGACGACGTGACGAACGGATAGGTGCCGTGGTCGACATCGAGCATCGCCCCCTGCGCGCCCTCGAACAGGACGTTGCGCCCTTCGACGCTCAGCCGCTCGAGAATTCCGGTGACGTCGGCGACCAGCGGCCGCAGCCGCTCGCCGAGTTCCAGGTTCGACTCGAGGACCTGCTGGAAATCGATCGGCGCCGTGTTGAAATAGCGCTGGAGCACGAAATTGTGGAAGTCGAGAATCTCGCCGAGCCTTGCGGCGAAGCGCTCGCGATGGAACAGATCGGCGACCCGCACCGCGCGCCGCGCGACCTTGTCCTCGTACGCGGGGCCTATGCCGCGGCCGGTGGTGCCGATGGCGTTCGCGCCCTGGGACTTTTCGCGCGCCTTGTCGAGCGCGACGTGCGAGGCGAGGATCAGCGGGCAGGAGGGGCTCACGCGCAGCCGCTCGAACACCGGCACGCCCTCGGCGATCAGCGTTTCCGCCTCGCGGAACAGAGCCTCGAGCGAGAGGACGACACCGTTGCCGATCAGGCATTGCACGTGGTCGTGCAATATCCCCGAAGGGATCAGCGACAGGATGGTCTTCTTCCCACCGATCACCAGCGTGTGGCCGGCGTTGTGGCCGCCCTGGAAGCGCGCCACCGCGTGGGCGGAGTCGGTCAGCAGATCGACGATCTTGCCCTTGCCTTCGTCGCCCCACTGCAAACCGATCACGACGACATTCTTACCCATGGCGGACCATCCACAGCAGACCCAGGCCCGCGATGATGCTGACGAAACCGCCCCAGCGCAATTGTGACTGATCGGCGGCGGCGAGCCGCTTCATCAGGTTCTGGGCCGCGGCCGGATTGAAGAACGGCAGAACGCCCTCGATCACGAGATACAACGCGAATGCGGCGCCCAAGGTTCGCCTCAATTCGCTCCAGCCGATATCCATGAATCTTGCCGCGTCCCTGGATTCAGCGCTGCGCTTGCGGCTGTTTGAAGTACTTGAAGAAGGCGCTGTCCGGCGACAGCACCAGCACGTCGCCGGGCGTGCCGATCGAATCCTTGTAGGCGCGCATGCTGCGATAGAATGCGTAGAACTCGGGATCCTTCGAATACGCCTTGGCGTAGATGCCGCTCGCCGCGGCATCGCCCGCGCCGCGGATCTGATCGGCCTGCGAAGCGGCGTCCGCGAGGATCTCGGTCTGTTCCTTGCTCGCCTCGGCGCGCGTGGCTTCCGCGCTCTCTGCGCCCTCGGCGCGCAGCTTGGCGGCCTGGGCCTTGAACGTCGCACGCATGCGGTCGAACACGGAGTCGCGCACCTGCGCGGGCAGGTCGATCTTGGTGATGCGTACGTCCACCAATTGGACACCGAGTTCGCGCGCCGAAGGGCGCGCGTTCTTCATCATCGCCTGGGTGAATTCCGCGCGGTCGGCCGTGATCACCTGCTGCAGCGTCCGCTGCGTCACGACGCTCTTGATGCTGTCCTTGATCGTCTCGCCGAGGCGGGCGTTGGCGACGTCCTCGGAGCCGCCGGTGGATTCGTAATAGCGGCGCAGGTCGTCGATGCGCCACTTCACGTAGAAATCCACGTTCAGCTGTTCCTGCTCGTGCGTCAGGAAGCGCTCCGACGGATAGAACTGGGTGATGATGCGTTTGTCGAACTTGGCGACTTCATTGATGATCGGAATCTTGAAATGCAGTCCCGGCTGGTAGTTCGAGTCGACGATTTCGCCGCCGACCGACTTGATCGCGAGCTGGCCTTCGCCGACCGTGAATACGCTCGCGCGCAGGATCAATATCGACGCCACCGCGGCCAGCAGGATGTACAGCACCCGGTTTTGCATCACAGCACCCCGCGCGCACGCGCCGGATCCGGAGGCTGCACCAGGGTGCCCTGCCCATCCGGCGCGGGCGTCGCGGGTGCGTCCGCCGCGGGAGCGTTCTGCGCCGGGGGCGCCGCGACCGGCGCCCCCGGCTTGTCGAGAGGCAGGTAGATCACGTTATTGCCGCCCTTCGTCTGCATCAGGACCTTGCGTGAACGCTTGTAAACGCTCTCCATCGTGTCGAGATAAATGCGCTCGCGCGTCACCGCCGGCGCGTGCTGATATTGCGCCAGCACCTGGTCGAAACGGGAGGTTTCGCCCTGCGCGAGCGCGACGACCTTGGCCTTGTACGCGTCGGCATCCTGGATTGCCTTGGCCGCCGCGCCGCGCGCGCGCGGCAGAAGGTCATTGCGGAAGGTCTGCGCGTCCTGGATGAAACGCTGGCGGTCCTTGTCCGCCTTGATCGCGTCGCGCTGCGCTTCCTGCACCGGTTCGGGAACGTTGACGTCGGTCAGGTTCACGCTGACGATGTGGATGCCCATGTCGTAGCTGTCGAGCGTGCGTTGGATGAGTACCCGGGCGCGGGCGGTGATCGAAGGGTCGATCGCGAGCGCCTGATCGAGCGACGCCTGGCCGAGCGCCTCGCGCATCGCGCTCTCGCTGACCTGCATCAGCGTCTCGTTCACGTCGCGGACCTTGAACAGGAGCTTCAGCGGATCGGGCTGCGTGTACTGCACCGCAGATTTGACTTCGACAAGATTCGTGTCCGACGTGAGCACGCTCTCGTCGTCGGTGACGCTGTACAAATGGGACACGTTGACGATGATGCGTCGCTCGATCGGCCACGGCCAATGCCAGTTGTAGCCCGGACCGGTGGTCGTGACGTATTTGCCGAACAACAGGATCACGGCGCGCTCTTGCGCATCCACCCGGTACACCCCGCTCGCGAGCCAGATCGCGCCCATGACGACCAACACCGTCGACACGCCGCGGCCGAGGGACGCGGC
>JAJXYR010000167.1 GCA_021780475.1 Pseudomonadota bacterium | reverse complement strand
GCGACCGACCATCGACGAAACGATCGCCTACTACCGCGAACGCAAGATCGGCCTCGTGATGTTCACGGTCGACTCGGAATTCCAGATAGGCGCCCGGCGCATTCCGAACGAAGAGGTCGCCGACGCCGCGCGCGCTAACGCCGACATCATGCGCGCGTTCGCGAGCATCGATCCTCACAAGGGTCGCATGGGTGTCCGCGAGGCACGGCAACTGATCGCCGGCGGCGTGATCAAGGGATTCAAGTTCCATCCGACCTGCCAAGGGTTCTTCCCGAACGATCGGATGGCCTACCCCTTGTACGAAGTGATCGCCGAACATCGCCTGCCGGCGATCTTTCACAGCGGGCACTCCGGCATCGGCACCGGCATGCCCGGCGGCGGCGGCCTGCGGCTGAAATATTCGAATCCGATGCATCTCGACGACGTCGCCGCGGACTTCCCGGACATGACGGTCATCATCGCCCACCCCTCCTGGCCGTGGCAGGACGAGGCGCTTTCGGTGTGCCTGCACAAGCCGAACGTCTACATCGATTTGTCCGGCTGGTCGCCGAAGTATTTCCCTCCCCAGCTCGTTCAGTACGCGAACGGACAGCTGAAGCACAAGATGCTGTTCGGCTCGGACTTTCCGCTGATCCAGCCGGACCGATGGATCAAGGACTTCAAGGAGGCGGCGTTCAAGCCGGAAGTGCACGACTTGATCCTCAAGCAGAACGCGATCAACGCCTTGCGCTTGAGCGACGGCGGCTGAGCGATGCCACGAGGGCCGCAGGGCGCGCGGACACCATCCCGAAATTTCAATCGAGCAGCCGCAAGCATTCGATCCAGACATCACGAAGAGCGCTTCTTTCGAGCACCTGCTCTCCCTTCATCCCGACCGCGCGCCGGCGGGTCTCTATGTGCTGCCGGAGGACACTCGCAAGACCCTGATCGTGCGGGCCCGCATACGCGGCGCAGGCATCGCGGAGATCTCGGTCGTGCCCGCCTGGATCGACGACACCGCCGTTCCGCACGTCTTGCGCGGCGACGATCCGCGCTTTGGCGAGGTGATCGAGTACCTGGCCCAGGCGTCACGTCAAGCCGGCTTTTGCCTCCGGTATGACCTGCAATCCGATGGCGCCGTGCTGTCGGCGGGATGATCTCGCGCGTGCGTGCGGTCCGGCCGTACCACTACCGGCAACCGTGGCGAGCGGCGATAATCGGGCTCGCGCGCCGGCGTTCGAGGTTTGCCAATGTTCCATCTTCGGCGATTCGATCTGAATCTGTTGATCTCTCTCGACGCGCTGCTGCGCGAAAGGAACATCAGCCGCGCGGCCGACCGACTCGGCGTCTCGCAGCCCGCGATGAGCGCCGCTCTGCACAAGTTGCGCGGGTACTTCGACGATCCGTTGCTCGTGCGCATGGGGCGGAACCTCGAGCTGACCCCGCGTGGATCGTCCCTGCTCGAGCCGGTGCGCGAGGCTCTGCTGCGAATCGAAACCACGCTCGGCACACAGCCGGTGTTCGACCCGGCCACGACGCAGCGCGAGTTCACGATCATCGTCTCCGAGGAGGCGGTGCCGGATCTCTTGCCGGCGTTGCTGAAACGCCTGGCGCTCGAGGCACCCGGAATGTGCTGCCGGATCCAACTGATCTCGGAGAGCATTCTGACGAGACTGGAGTACGGCGAAGCCGATCTGTGCATTTGCCTCGACAGCTTGCGGCTGTACGCGGCCCGCGCCTGGCCGGACTCCCTGGGCATGATCCGACTGCGGCCGGTGCGCTGGATCTGCGCGGTCGATGCCCGCCACCCGACGGTCGGCGATACCCTGACGGCCGAGCAATTCTTCGCCTTGCCGCACGCGTTCGGCGCGCCGAGCGCCTATTCGGTCAGCACCGAGGAACTGGTGCGCCGGCTGTTCGATATCGACCTCACGGTGCAGCTTGCGGTGCCGAGCCTTCTGCACCTGCCGCTGGTGCTGGCCGGCACCTCGTACGTGGCGACGATGCCGGAGCGGGTACTGAGAATGGCCGCGCATACGCCGCCGCTGAAGTCGTTCCCGGCGCCATTTCCGACGCCGGTGCAACATGAAGCGCTGCTATGGCACAAACGGCAGGCGCCCGATCCCGCGCACGCGTGGCTGCGCGATCTGATCGTCGAGATCGCGCGGGAATTGCCCTGATCGCGGCGCCTACCGCAGCTTGACCACCACTTTACCGAAGTGTCGATCCGCTTCGATGCGCTCGTAGGCCGCCGCCGCGTCCGCGAATTCGTAGACACGATCGATCACCGGATGAATGCGATGGCGTTCGATGAAGGCGTTCATCGCCTCGAAATCCGCGCGCGAGCCGACGTAGATGCCGCTTGCCGTGGCGTTGGCGTGGAGGAGCGCCATCGCCGGAATGTCGCCGCCGAAGCCGGCCAGCCCGCCGATCAATGCGATGTGTCCGCCCGCGGCGAGACTCGCGAGCGACTGCTGCAGGGTGCCGCGCCCGCCGACCTCCAGGACCTGGTGCACCCCCACCCCGCCGGTCGCGGAGCGCACGGATTCCGCCCACTGGGGGTTGCTCGCATAATTGATGGTCGCAGCGGCGCCGAACTCCACCGCCCGCGCGAGCTTCGCATCACTCGAACTGGTCACGATCGGCCGGCCGCCGGCTGCGACGGCGAACTGCAGGCCGAAGATCGCGACCCCCCCGGTTCCCAGGATCAGCACGTTGTCACCCGGCTGCATGCGCCCGCGGGTCACCAATCCGTTCCAGGCGGTGACCGCCGCGCAGGGAAGCGTGGCGGCTTCCTCGAACGAGTAGTCTGCGGGGATCCTGACCAGTCCGTCCTCCGAGAGGCAGACGTAATCGGACAGCATGCCGTCGAGCTGCCCTCCCAGGGCAGAGGACAATGTGTCCGCATCGGGGCGCCCGACGATCCAGCGTTGGAAAAAACTGGCTGCGACGCGATCACCGGCCTTGAAGCGTCCCACCGCCGATCCGATCTCGACGACCTCGCCCGCGCCATCGGAGAGCGGCACCAACTGTGGTCGCGGCGGCATCGGGTATTGCCCTTTGAGCACGTACAGGTCGCGGCGGTTGAGCGACGCCGCATGCACCCGCACGAGCACTTCGCGCGGCGCGGGCACGGGCACCGGTGCTTCCTCGATCGTCAACCGATAGGCGCCGTCCGCCTGGCGAAGCAACAGGCAGCGGCGCTGCGTCACGCTCGATGTCATGAGTGCGTTCCGTGAGTATCAATGGACACGTCAATACCCCGCGGCCGCCGCGACCGGCGCGGCGAAGCCCCGCGCGCGGCGGTCGTCGCTCCCGCCTCGTGCTCGGAACTCGCGCGGCGTCGTGCCGAAGTAAGAGCGAAATACACGGCCAAAATGGGTCGCGCTGTTGAATCCATGGTCGAATGCGATCGCGGTGACCGTGCGCCCTCGCTGACTGCCCGACCGCAGCGCCTGCGAACACGCCTCCAAGCGGCATTTGAGGATGTAGCGAGCCACGGTCTCGTCACCGTCGGAGAACAGGTAGTGCAGATAGCGCGTGGTGATGCCGCACGCGGTGGCGATCTTCATCGGCGTCAGATCAGAGTCGTACAGATGCGCATG
>JAJXYR010000027.1 GCA_021780475.1 Pseudomonadota bacterium | reverse complement strand
CGCGCCATTCCGCCGGCGGCGGTGCGACCACCGTCGCCAAGTCCGCGGCGGCGATCGCCGCGCGCGGGATCTGGTGCCCGATGTAGCGCTCGATGTCCGGCAGCGCAATCGCGTATTCCTCGCAGCCGAAGCTGATCGCATCGCCCTCGGCGCCCGCGCGCGCGGTCCGGCCGATGCGGTGCACGTAATCCTCGGCGTCGTTCGGCAGATCGAAATTGAACACGTGGCTGACGTCCGGGATGTGCAATCCGCGCGACGCGACGTCGGTCGCGATCAGCACGGCGACCGCGCCTTCGTGAAAGTCGCGCATCATCTTCAGCCGCTTGGTCTGCGGCACGTCGCCGGAGAGGCCCTGCGCCACGAAGTCATTCGCGAGCAGCGTGCGTTCGAGCGTCTCGGCCATGCGGCGGGTGTTGACGAACACCATCGTGCGGGTCGCGTCCATGCGGCGCAGCAGCCCGATCAGCAGCGGGATCTTCTCCTCGGTGGAGGGGAAATACAGCACCTGCCGCACGCGGTCGACGGTCATCTTGTCCGGTTCGATGCGGATCAGCACCGGGTTGTTCATGTGCTCGTAGGCGAGCTCCATCACGCGGTGGGAGAGCGTCGCCGAGAACATCATGTTCAGGCGCAGCGTCGGATGCGGCAGGCGGCGCAGGATGAAGCGGATGTCCTTGATGAAGCCGAGGTCGAACATCCGGTCCGCTTCGTCGAGCACCGCGACCTGGATATGGCGCAGGTCGAACACCTGTTGCTTGAAATAATCGATGATGCGGCCGGGCGTGCCGATCAGCACGTCCACCCCTTCCTCGAGCGTGCGCCGCTGCTTCTCGTAATCGACGCCGCCGAACACGATCGCGAGCGAAAGACCCGTGTACTTGCCGATGGCGAGCGCGTCGGAGTGAATCTGCACCGCGAGCTCGCGCGTCGGCGCGATCACGATCGCCCGCGGCGCCGATCGCGGCCGATTCGGCGATGCCGGCTCCACCAACAGGCGGTTGAACAGCGCGACCAGGAAGGCGGCCGTCTTGCCGGTGCCGGTCTGCGCCTGGCCGGCGACGTCATGACCGGCGAGCGCCTCGGGCAGCGTCTGCGCCTGAATCGGCGTGCAGCGGGTGAATCCGAGTTCGGCGATCCCCCGCTTCAAGGATTCGGCGACGGTCAGGGAATCGAACGTAAGCTGACTGAGATGGGCGTCTGACATTTTTACTCGATGGCTGCGCGGGAACTTGCAAAATGGTGGCGACCGGTTAACAATACGGCCATTCAGGAGCCGGTATTCCCGCTCCCATCAACCGTATCACGGCACCCTGTTAAGGTAATCAACACCTCTTAAAGCCGCTGTATTGTGCCCGAACGGCCGCGCATCGTCACTTCGCGCGAGTTCTGGACCCTCTGTTTCCGACAAAAACCACCTCGCGCAACCACGCATGAAGCTCCAAAAGGAGGACATTCCGCAGTGAGTAACTCAAGTATCGTCCATACCAGCGATGCGACCTTCGACAAGGACGTGCTCAAGTCCGACCGGCCCGTCCTGCTCGATTTCTGGGCCGAATGGTGCGGTCCGTGCAAGATGATCGCCCCGATCCTCGATGAAATCGCCGAGCAGTACAAGGACAAGGTGCGCATCGCGAAGCTCAACATCGACGAGAATCCCGCGACGCCGCCGAAGTTCAACATCCGCGGGATCCCGACCTTGATCCTGTTCAAGAACGGCACCGTCGAGGCGCAGAAAGTCGGCGCCGTGACCAAGTCGCAGCTCGCCGCCTTCCTGGACAGCAACCTGTGAGAGGCTACCTGGGCAATCAATCACGCGGCGGCCAGGGCGGCGGCCAGGGCGGCGGCGGCCAGGGTGGCGGAGGGCGCTCGAACCGTTCCAACCGGCAGCGCAACGGCAACACCAACGGCGGGCGTCCGCCGCAGGAAGATTACGGCGACCTGCCCGAGGGCGGCGACGATCTGGAGATCATCGCGCCGACGGACCTCGCGCGCAGCCGCAGTTCGATGAATCTGACCGAGCTCAAGAAGCGCCCGATCAGCGACCTGGTGAAGCTCGCCGAGACGATGGGCCTCGAAAACATGGGCCGCTCGCGCAAACAGGACATCATATTCGGTGTGCTGAAGGCGCATGCGCGCAAGGGCGAGGACATCTACGGAGACGGCGTACTGGAGATACTCCAGGACGGATTCGGCTTCCTGCGCTCGTCGGATTCGAGCTATCTCGCCGGGCCCGACGACATCTACGTCAGTCCGAGCCAGATCCGGCGCTTCAACCTGCGCACCGGCGACTCCATCTCGGGCCTGATCCGCCCGCCGAAGGACGGGGAGCGCTATTTCGCGCTGCTGAAGGTCGGAGAGATCAATTTCGACTCCCCCGAGAGTTCCCGCGGCAAGGTGCTCTTCGAGAACCTCACGCCGCTGCACCCGACCGAGCGGCTGAAGCTCGAGCGCGGCAACGGCTCGACCGAGGATCTGACCGCGCGCGCGATCGACCTGGTCGCGCCGATCGGCAAGGGCCAGCGCGGCCTGATCGTCTCGCCGCCGAAGGCCGGCAAGACCATGCTGCTGCAGAACATCGCCACCGCGATCACGGCAAATCATCCCGAGTGCTATCTGATCGTGCTGCTGATCGACGAGCGGCCCGAGGAAGTCACCGAGATGGCCCGCACGGTCAAGGGCGAGGTGGTGTCTTCCACGTTCGACGAGCCGGCCAGCCGCCACGTGCAGGTGGCCGAAATGGTGATCGAAAAGGCCAAGCGCCTGGTGGAGCACAAGAAGGACGTCGTCATCCTGCTCGACTCGATCACGCGGCTCGCGCGCGCGTACAACACCGTCGTCCCCAGTTCCGGCAAGGTGCTGACCGGCGGCGTCGATGCGAACGCGCTGCAGCGGCCGAAGCGCTTCTTCGGCGCGGCGCGCAACATCGAGGAGGGCGGAAGCCTCACGATCCTGGCGACGGCGCTCGTCGACACCGGATCGAAGATGGACGACGTCATTTTCGAGGAGTTCAAGGGCACCGGCAATTCGGAAATCCACCTGGATCGCCGCATCGCGGAGAAGCGCACGTTCCCGTCGATCAACATCAACCGTTCGGGCACGCGCAAGGAAGAGCTCATCACGGACCCGGCCGAACTGTCGAAGATGTGGATCCTGCGCAAGCTGCTGCATCCGATGGACGAACTGGCCGCGATCGAGTTCCTGCTCGACAAGATGAAGGATACGAAAACCAACGCCGATTTCTTCGACGCGATGAAGCGCTGAGAAACCGGCCGACGGGGAGTCCCTGAAGATGCAGTGGTGGGCGTGGATCGCCGTGGGGGCCGTTCTCCTCGGCGCCGAGATGTCGGCCGTCAATGCCCAGTTCTATCTGGTCTTCGTCGGCGCGTCGGCGTTCGTGGTCGGCGTGCTGACGCGCGCGGGCATCGTGCGGGCGGACTGGCTGCAGTGGCTGATCTTCCTGCTGCTCGCGGTCCTGACGATGACCACGTTCCGCAAGCGCATCTACGAGCGCATGCGCCGCAATCTGCCGCCGCTCAAGGGCGGGCCCGCCGGCGAGACGATCGTCGTGCCGGCGGAACTCGCG
Source organism: Pseudomonadota bacterium (assembly GCA_021780475.1). Taxonomy (GTDB): domain Bacteria; phylum Pseudomonadota; class Gammaproteobacteria; order Steroidobacterales; family Steroidobacteraceae; genus Bog-1198. The sequence continues at coordinate 47 of JAJXYR010000027.1, read as the reverse complement.
CCCGGCGGCACCTGCCGGGTGGAGTTCCGGGGCAGCAGTTGGAGCGC
>JAJXYR010000127.1 GCA_021780475.1 Pseudomonadota bacterium | reverse complement strand
AAGCGGCGTCCGACCATCGCCGCGGCGATGTTGACCTTCTGGATGTCGATCGCGCCGCCCGCGATCCCCCACCCCCACGCGTCGCGCAGGCGCCGCTCCATCGGATATTCGCGCGAGTAACCGTAGCCGCCCATGAGCTGGACCGCATTGCCGGTGACCTCACGCGCGATTTCATTGGCGAAGCATTTCGCGACCGAGGATTCGAGCACGTTGGGAAGCCCGTCCTGGGCGTTGCAGGCGGCGCGCCAGATCAGCAGCCGGGCCGCATCGACACGGATCCGCATCTCGGCGAGACGCACCTGGACCGCCTGGAACTCGACGATCGGCTTGCCGAACTGACGGCGCTCCTGCACATACGAGACGACGTCCTCGAGCGCCCCGCTCGCCTGACCCAGGGCCATCGTGGCATTGCCGCAGCGTTCGAGGTCGAACGCCTCCATCAGCTTCTTGAATCCGCCGGCCGGCACGATCACGTTGGCCGCGGGCACGCGGCAATTGTCGAAGTACAGATCCGACGAGGGCACGCCGCGGAAGCCCATCAGTTCCTCACGCTTGCCGAACGAAAGGCCGCTCGTTCCCTTCTCGACGTAGACCGCGCCGATGCCCTTCGCGCCGGGCGCATCGGACATCCGGCAGTACACCACGTAGCCGTCCGCGTGCCCGCCACCCGAGCACCAGCGCTTCGTGCCGTTGATCACCACGTGATCGCCGGAGACCTCCGCCCGCGTCGTGAGGTCCGTGAGCGCCGAGCCCGCCGCGGGTTCGGACATCGCGATCGCGACCACGATTTCGCCGCGGCAGACGCGCGGCACGACACGCGCGCGCAAACCCTCGCCCGCGAACTCGCAGATCGCGCGCACGGGTCCGACACAGGATTCGAACACGGGGAACGCCACGGCGGAGGAGATCTTCGCGAACTCCTCGAGCACGATCAGCGCCTCGAGGCTGCCCAGCCCCAGCCCGCCCAGGCTTTCCGGAATGTTGATTCCGAGAAATCCCTGACTCGCATATTCCGCGATCAACTCGCGCCCCGGCGGTTCACCGCTCGATTCGATCCGCGCCGCGATCTCCGGCAGGCGTGCGCGCGCGTAGGTGCGCGCGGCGGACTGCAGCGCACGTTGTTCTTCCGTCAGGTTGAAATCCAAGCGACACCTCGTGCGTGTAAACTGCTGCGCATGAAACCGCAAACCAAGTCGACTGCAGACGACCCGAACGCCCGCGCCGTGCTCTCCGGCGTTCGCGTGCTCGATTTCGGCCGGTACGTCGCGGGTCCGTATTGCGCGACGCTGCTCGGATTCCTCGGCGCCGAGGTGATCCGGATCGAACGTCGCGAAGGCGGCGAAGACCGGTACATCGCGCCGGTCGCCGACGGCGGCGAAGGCGGCGTGTTTTTCCAGACCGCGTGCAACAAGAAATCCATCACGCTCGACCCCGGCAGGCCCGGCGCGCGCGCGCTGATCGCGCGACTCGTCGCGACCGCCGACGTGGTCGTCGCCAATCTACCGCCTTCGCAAATGAAAAAGATGGGCATCGACTACGCCACCCTCAAGGCCGTGCGGCCGGACGTCATTCTAACCACGCAGACCGCCTTCGGTGACGAAGGGCCGTACGCCGCACGCGGCGGATTCGACGGTGTCGGCCAGGCCATGTCCGGCGCGATGCACATCACCGGGGTTCCGGGCGCGCCGGTCAAGGCCGCGGCGCCGTACGTCGATTTCGCCACCGCCACCTTGAGCACGGTCGGCACCCTGGCCGCCCTGCTCCACCGAGAGCGCACCGGGGAAGGACAGGAGGTCAAGGCGACGCTTCTCGGGACGGCGCTCGCGGTGTTCGGTTCGCATCTCGCGGAACAAGGCGCGACGCGCATCAACCGCGTCGGCACCGGCAATCTCGTGCAGACGTCCGCGCCGTCCTCGGTGTTCGCAACGCGCGACGGACACGTGCTCACGCACGTGGTCGGCAACGGCCTGTTCCGGCGCTGGGCGCGGCTCATGGGCGAAGAAGAGCGCTGGAGCGCGGATCCGCTGTTTCAGAGCGACCAGTCCCGCGGCGATCACAGCGAAGCGATCGTCGCACGCATGGAAGATTGGTGCGCGGAGCGCACGACCGCCGAGGCGCTCGCCGCGCTCGAGGCCGCCGGCCTCCCGGCCGGCCCCGTGTACACGCCGCAGCAGGCACTCGACGATCCACAGGTCGCGGCGATGGGATATCTGCATGCGATCGCCGACTATCCGGGGTTGGTGCGCGCCGTGCCCGTGTCCGGATTGCCGCTGAGTTTGAGCGGCACGCCGGCCATCGCACCCGCTCGACCACCCCTTCTCGGCGAGCACACCGACGAGGTGCTGCGCGGGCTCGGCTACACCGACGTCGAGATCGCCGCCTTGCGCGACGAGGGCGTGATCTGAACCGATCCGCGAGGCGCGCGCGCGCCGGCCCCGGGGGGAGCCGGCGCGCGCGACGCGCCGTTTATTCGCCAAACTTGTAGCCAACCTCGCCGCCGAAGAAGCGCGGCTCGCCGTAGAAGGACCACACCCACAGCGGATCGACGTTCTGAGAGGACTCGATGTAAACCTTGTTCGTCAGGTTCCTTCCGTAGAGGCGCGCATACCAGCGGTCGTCCGCACCCTTGTAGGTGATCGAGGCGCCGAGCAGCGCGCGCGCATCGGCATAGGTCTGCGTGTATGGCGCGTACGGCACCGCGATTGAGTACGTGTCGAGGTTCTTCGAGACGTAGTTGTCGTTGATGTCGAACACCAGATGATGACCGTCCATGCCCGGCACCGCCATCGTGTAGTTGAGGTCCACGGTCGCGGTTACCGTCGGGCAGCGGTTGACCGGAAGGCCCGACAGGTCGACCGAAGCCGTACCGGTCGCATTCAACGAGGTGAAGCTGCCGTACTGGCAGTGCTGCACGCTCAGGGGCACGTGCAGCAGCAAGCCGTCGGCGAGCTCCGCGGTCAGCTCGTTCTCGATGCCGTAGGCCGTCATCGACGCCGCGTTCTTAAACAGGGTTTCTTCCGCCGTCTGGCCGGCCGAATTGGTGATCGGCGAGACGACCTGGCGGATCAGGTCCTTGTACTTCACGTAGAACAAGGCCTCGTTGACGCGCACGCGGTGGTCCAGCCACTCGCTCTTCATGCCGACCTCGAAAGAATCGGCCTTCTCCGGGTTGGTTGGCTGCTTTTCGGCGTTCGAGATCGGCGTACCGCCGGTGCCGACCTGGTCGTTGTACCCGCCGCCCTTGAAGCCGTGCGAGTAGTTCACGTAGCCGAACAGGTCCGGATCGAACTTGTGCGACAAGGTCATGCGGTAGGTCGGCTGAGTCCACGAATGGCTGTCGGTGACGACGCCGTACGGATACGCGGCAAAGTTGCCCGCGTTCATCAGGCCACCGAGCTGCTGATACGTGAACGACGGCACGATCGCACCGGTCGCCGACGGCAGCTGCTGCACGAACACCTGCTGGCGGCCGATCCAGTCCTTGCTGTCCTTCGTGATGCGCGCACCGACGGTGAGCGTCGTCGCGTCGGTGAACTTGTAGTTCGTCTCGCCGTACAGCGCCTCGGACTTCTCGGTCTGGGCGTTGCAGAGGACCTGCGGATTGTTGTTGTAGCCGCCCGGCTGCGTGCCCGGCGGGGTCGGCACGCCGAACAGGTCGTAGATGCCGAGGATTTGTGAGACGCAAAACTTGGTGTTGTCGTGCTGGTAGAACGCGCCGGCGACGTAGTTCCACTTGTCGTACTGTTTCGACGTGAAGCGCGCCTCCTCCTGCCAGGTCTTGCGGCGATCCGAGCGGTTCGCGTCGAATACCGAGACCGGGCCGACCACTCCAGTGTAGTCGGACGGCAGCGAGGAATCCTGCGAGCGGTAGCCCTGCACCCAGGTCAGGGTGCCGTAATCGGTCTTCCAGTCGATGTTCAGGTGCTCGCCGCTCGCATCGACGCGATGGCCGTTCTGCGAATCGATCAGATAGCCATTGCGATTGTCGACGCCGGCGTTGTTGAGCGGATCGCTGCCGGTGTAACCGGGCAGTCCGAGTTGCTGGAACACGAAATACGCCGGCGTCGTGGTCGGCGTCGTGTTGACCGCGCCAGGCGTCTGCGAGCGGTCGTTCAGCATTTCATACGTGAACAAGGCGCGGAAGCTGTCGTTCGGTTCCCACAGCAGCTTGGCGCGCCCGGTGAACACGTCCGTGCCGCCGACGCGCTGGCCGTCCCCGTGATAGATCGTACCGAACAGGTCGGTGGTCGCGCCGTTGCGCATCCAGCCGTCCTCGCGGTCCTCGCTCGCGACGACGCGCATCGCGAGCTGATGCGAAATCAGCGGGATGTTCAGGGCGCCGTGCGCGTTGAACGCGTTGTAGCTGCCGAAGCCCATCGAGGTTTCGAAGGAGGTCTGGTCGAGCACCGGCGGCTTGGTCTTGACGACCACCGCGCCGCCGGTCGTGTTCTTGCCGAACAGGGTCCCCTGCGGGCCGCGCAGCACCTCGACCTCCTGCACGTCGAACGGATCCAGGAGCTGCGTCTGGGTGCTCGGCATCACGAAGTCATCGATCAGCACCGCGACGGGGGCCTCGTTGTAGACGATGATGTCGGTGTTGCCGACGCCGCGCATCGCGAACGAGGCCGCATTGAAACCGTTGACCTTGTTCGCCGAGAAATTCGGCACCATCAGCGCGATATCCTGCAGGGTGCGCGGCTCGAGCTGCGCGATCAGGTTCGCATCGACCGCGGTGACCGCGATCGGCGTGGTCTGCAGATTCGACGTGCGGCGCTGCGCGGTGACGACGATTTCCGCAAGGCCCTGGGTCGCGGCCGCTCCCTTGGCATTCACTTCGGCGTGCACGGCGCCGGCGAGCCCGCTCAGCGCACCGAGCGCCGTCACGGCTGCGTGCAGCGCATGCACCGATCCCGGCCGCTTCGAACGATTACGATTCATCATGTGGTCAACCCCCCAAAAAATGTGTCAGACGAAACCCGCTGCGTCGCTGTCGCGAACCCCGCATCGACGGCCTGCGGCCGGCGGCGCGGGTGCATCGCCCATGCGCGCTAGAATTCTTGTTGCCCGGAACATACGCGTCACTTCATAAAAAAACAAGCGTGACTGTTTTTTATCGGCGTTTCGGGGGAAAGTGGATTACCGGGCGTCGGGCCGGCACCCAGAGACGGGTGTCTCGACCCGAAGGGTGGCAGAAGCCGCCAACCGTTCCGTGGGCCAGGCGTCGATGCTATATGTATTAAAAAAACAGTCAGTACGGATTTTTTGTATCATCGACACCATGACCCGCGACGACTCGTGGAGGATTGGGGAGTGAGAAAATGAACCGTTGTCTGCCCGGCCGCCTGATCGGCGCCATGCTGCTAACCGTCTCGCTGGTCGCGCCGCGCGCGCATGCAATCGCAACCGAGTCCTCCGCGGCGCCTGCCGCCGCACCCGGCGCCGCCGTCTACCACCGAATCTGTGCGCAGTGCCACGAGGGGCAGGCGCCGAAAGCGCCCGCGCGTGCGATCGTCGGCATGATGACGCCCGAGGGAATCTACCGCGCACTTACCGTCGGCATCATGCGCCAGCAGGCCGCGACCTTGAGCGACGCCGACAAGCGCGAGGTCGCCGAGTACCTCACAGGCTCCAAATTCGGGGCCTCGCGCACCGAGGCGGCCCCGCGCTGCGCGGGCGCCGCGGCGAAATTCGACCTAGCCCGGGCACCCCAGATCTACGGCTGGGGCCAGGAACCGGATAATGATCACTATGTGCCGGCCGCGGTCGCCCAACTGACGGCCGCGCAGATTCCGCATCTGCGGCTCAAATGGGCGTTCGTCTACCCGGGCGCGGTTCGCGCTCGTTCGCAGCCGAGCTTCGCCTACGGCGCCTTGTATGTCGGCAGCGAGAACGGCACGGTCTACGCGCTCGATGCGCGCAGCGGCTGCGTGCGCTGGAAGTTCTCGACGACCGCCGAGGTGCGCACGCCGATCGTCGTGCCGCCGATGCATTCGCCGCTGAAGAGGGCGTTCTTCGGCGATTTGACAGGCCATGTTTATGCGGTCGATGCGGCCACCGGGCGCGAATTGTGGCGTCTGCGCGCGGACGACCATCCGAGCACGACGATCACGGGCGCGCCGGTTTATTTCGACGGCCTGCTGTACGTTCCCGTCTCCTCGCTCGAGGAGGCGACGACGAAGCCCGATCCTTGCTGCACGTTTCGCGGCAGCGTCATCGCGGTCGATGCGGCGACGGGCGCGGTGCGCTGGAAGCGGTACACGATCGACGAGCCGGCGCGCCAGACCGGCGTGACCAAGGACGGCGTCAAGCTCTTCGGTCCGTCTGGTGCCGCGATCTGGAACACGCCGACGCTCGATCCGAAGCGCGGCCTGCTGTACGTGGGCACCGGCAACAACTACACGGGACCGGCGACGTCGCGCAGCGATTCGGTGCTCGCGATCGACCTGAAGAGCGGCGCCATCCGTTGGTCGCGGCAGTTGGTCGCGCACGACAAGTGGAATGTCGCCTGCATGGTGCACCAGGAGGCCTGTCCCGCGAATTCCGGACCCGATTTCGACATGGGTGCGGGCACGATGCTCGTCAAACTACCGGGCGGCGGCGAACGCGTGATCATCGGCTCGAAGAGCGGCGCCGCGATCGCGGTCGACCCGACCCGGGCCGGCCGCGTCGCCTGGTCGAACCGCATCGGTCGCGGATCGATCCAGGGTGGGATTCAGTACGGCATGGCTTTCGATGGTCGGCGCATCTACGTGCCGATCGCGGATATGGCCGACGCAATGGACGCATCGCAGGAGTCACGTCAGGCCAAGGCCGGACCGCCCCATCCCGGACTCTATGCGCTGGACCCCGCGACCGGACGACTCGAATGGAGTAGCCCGGCCGCCAACACCTGCGGCGCGCGCAAGTTTTGCGATCCGGGCATCCTCGCGGCGATCACGGCGATTCCGGGGGCCGTGTTCGCCGGACACATGGACGGCAAGCTGCGGGCCTATGATTCGGCGACGGGGCGCGTGATCTGGCACTACGACACGACCCGGCCGGTTCGCGGACTCGGCGGCGCGACCGGTCACGGCGGCACGATCGGCGGCGGCGGGCCGGTCGTGCACGACGGCATGGTCTATACGAATTCCGGCTACGGCATGTTCTTCCACATGCCGGGCAACGTACTACTGGCGTTCTCAATAGACGGGGAATGAACCAAGGAGCGCCGCCGGCGTCGCTTACGCGGCGGCGGCTCCAGCACGAATTTAGAAAACAAACAGTCAGGACTGTTTCTTTTTTCGTGTCGGGTATAATCTAAAGGTTCACCGCCGGTTCGCGACGAGGCACGAGAATCCATGGATACCGCTACCGTTCAACGCTTTCTCGACGGCATGAAGTACGAGGCGGAGCGAACCGCGCCGCCGCCGGGCTTCCCGAATCTGCCGGACATCCCGGCGGGCCGGTACACCGACCCGGAATTCCTGAAGCTCGAGGCCGACAACCTCTGGCGGCGCAGCTGGCTGTATGCCTGCCACATGGACGACCTGCCTTCGCCGGGCAGCTTCGTGCTGTGGAAGAAGACCGGCACGCCGATCTTGATCGTCCGCGGCAAGGACGACGTCGTGCGGGCGTTCTACAACACCTGCCGCCATCGCGGCGCGCCGCTGGTAAAAACTGATTGCGGCAAACAGGACGGCTTCGTGTGCGGGTATCACGGCTGGACCTACTCGCTCGACGGTCGCCTCGTGAACCTGCGCGACAAGCGCGACTTTCCGGGCCTCGACCTCTCGACGCGGCCGCTGATCTCCGTTCGCTGCGAGCGCTTCTTCAACTGGGTGTTCATCAACGAAGATCCGGGCGCCGAACCCCTGCTCGAGCACGTCGGGCCGTTCCACGAGTACTTCAAGCAGTTCCAACCCGATTGTTGGCGGTTCGTCGCGAAGGAAAGCTTCGACGTGCGTTGCAACGTGAAAGTGTTGCTCGACGCGTTCCTCGAGGTCTATCACCTGAAGTCCATCCACCAGAACACGGTCGATCGCTTCCTGGATCACCGCGGCACGACCATCGCGCTGTACCGCAACGGCCACTCGTTGATGGTCACGCCGAACCGTCGCCCGGATTGGCAGGATCCGGGCACACGCGGGATGCGCCGCATCGACACGGCGACCGAGATTTCCTCGAACAACAATCCATCGTTCAATTTCTACCCGAACCTCGTCGTGCCGGTCGACCCAACCGGCGCGCCGTTTCTGCTGTTCTGGCCGACGAGCAACGAAACCATGCGGATCGAATGCCACTGGTTCGCGCCGGACTGGGGCGACGGCCCGCTGCCGGAACTGTGGAAGACGCGCATCGCGAATTTCGACCGCATTCTCGATGAGGATCTGCAGTTCGCGCCGCAGATCCAGGAGTCGCTGATGTCGCCCGGATTCCGCGGCATCCCGCTGAGCTATCAGGAACGCCGCATCTATCATTGGCACGAGGAACTCGACCGTCGCATCGGCGTCGACCGGGTCCCCTCCGCGCTGCGGGTCGAACCGCTGCTCGAGCCGTACTTCGAGCGCTGAAGGCACCCGATGTCCGATCTTGGCTCCATCCTGGCCTGCGGCGTGCACGTGCCGCGATTGCGCCTGCCGCGCGCGCTGATCGCGGCCGAGACCGGCTGGCTCAATCCTCCGGCGCGCAATGCCCCCGCCGGCGAACGAGCGATCGCCAACTGGGACGAGGATGCGCTCACCATGGCCGTGGCCGCCGCCCGCAACTGCCTCGCCGGCCGCACGGCCGCGCCGGCGGGCATCGCGTTCTGCTCCACGACCGCGCCGTTCGCCGACCGCGACGATGCGGTCTTGGTCGCGGCGGCGCTCGACCTGCCGGATACGATCGCCACCCAGAACCTGTGCGCCACGTTGCGCGCGGGCACGCGTGCCGTGCTCGGCGCGCGCGCGGACGGCGCCGGAGGTTCGACGCTGGTGGTTGCGAGCGATCTGCGGCCGACCCGCGTCGGCAGCCCGCAGGAACCCGCCTATGGCGATGCGGCGGCGGCCCTGCTGATCGGCCCGGCCGAGGCCGGGGAACTCGCGCGCCTGCTGGGCGCGGTCAGCCGCAATGCGGATTTCGTCGATCATTATCGGATGTCCGGGATCCGCTTCGACTATGCGCTGGAGGAGCGCTGGGTGCGCGACGAGTTCCTGATGAAGGCGGTGCAGCAGGCGATCGGCGAAGTGCTCGCCGGGGCGGGCGTGAATGCCGCCGATGTCCGACATCTCGCGATCCCGGCGGCGCCCGGTCTTGCGCGCCGGATCGCCCAGGGCAGCGGCCTCGCGGCCGCTCGCTGCGACGAGCGCCTGTGGCAGCACTGTGGCGACGCGGGAGCCGCGATGCCGCTGCTCGAGATCGTCGCCGCACTCGGGCGGTCGGAACCTGGCGATTTGATCGTCGCGGTCGGTCTCGGACAAGGCGTTGATGCGCTGCTGCTGCGCGCCGAGGCGGGCGCGGGACGTGCGGCGCAGGCGCTCGAAGCCGCGCTCGCGCGCGGCCGCGAGGAAACCAGCTATGTGCGCTACCTTGCGCACCGCGGACTCATCGATGCGGATTTCGGAATGCGCGCCGAACGCGATCAGCGCACCGCGCATACCGTCGCCTACCGCAAGCGCGCCGCGGTGACCGCGTTCACCGGCGGGCGCTGCGAGCGCTGCGGCGCCGTGCAGTTCCCGTTGTCGCGCGTCTGCGTGAACCCGGCCTGCCGCGCAGCCGACACGCAGCGGCCGCACCGGCTCGCCGACTCCAGCGGGCGCGTGAAGACCTTCACCGAGGACTGGCAGGCATTCGCGCCCCGTCCACCGTACGTGTACGGCAACATCGAGTTCGCCGAAGGCGGCAACCTGTTGATGGAGGTCACCGACGTCGAGCCGGGCGAACTCGCGGTAGGCGACGCGGTGCGCTTCGAGTTCCGGATCAAGGACGAGGACCGCGCGCGGGCGTTTCGCCGCTATTTCTGGAAGGCGATCAAGTCGTGAGCGACCGAGGATAGCGCAACGATGGCGAGCGGAATCAAGGACAAGGTCGTGATCGCGGGGATGGGCTGCTCGAAGTTCGGCGAGCGCTGGGCCCTCGGTCCCGACGACCTGATGGTCGAGGCGTTCGGCGAGGCTCTAGAGGACGCCGGGATCGAGCGGGACCGGATCGACGCCGCGTGGCTCGGCGTGTTCTTCGACGAACAGAGCACCGGAAAGTCGTCGCTGCCGCTTTCCATGGCGCTGCGGCTGCCGAACGTGCCCACGACGCGCGTCGAGAATCTTTGCGCGACCGGCACGGAGGCGCTGCGCGGCGCGGTCTACGCGGTGGCCGCCGGTGCCTGCGACATCGCGCTCGCGATGGGGGTCGAGAAGCTCAAGGATACCGGTTTCGGGGGACTGCCGGAGCGCACCAAGGGCACGTTCGAGGACCTGTACCTGCCGAGCAGCACCGCGCCAGGCGCGTTCGCGCAGCTCGCCAGCGCCTACGCGAGAGGCTACGGCTACTCGATCGACGAACTGAAGCGGGCGATGGCGCACATCTCATGGAAGAGCCATGAGAACGCGACGCGCAACCCGAAGGCCCATCTGCGCAACCGGATCACGATCCAACAGGCCCTCGACGCGCCGATGATCTCCCATCCGCTCGGCGTTTACGACTGTTGCGGCGTCAGCGACGGAGCCGCCTGCGCGATCGTGACCACCCCCGAGATCGCCCGCGGCCTCGGCAAGCGCGATCCGGTCTCGATCAAGGCGCTGCAGCTCGCGCCGAGCAACGGCGTGGAGATGGGCCACGAGTCCTGGGACGGAACGCACACGCTGACGACGCCGCTCGCGGCGCGCCGCGCGTACGCCGAGGCCGGAATCGGCGATCCGCGCGCAGAACTCGACCTGATCGAGGTGCACGATTGCTTCTCGATCACGGAGCTCGTGCTGATGGAGGACCTCGGCCTGTCCGACGAGGGCCGCGCGCCGCACGACATCCTCGACGGACGCTACGACCGCGACGGCGCCATTCCCTGCCAGATCGACGGCGGCTTGAAATGCTTCGGCCATCCGATCGGCGCGAGCGGACTGCGAATGGCCTACGAGGTCTATCTACAGCTTCTCGGCCGCGCAGGTCCACGCCAGCTGCGCGGCCGCGGCGGCCTCGGCCCGGCGCTCGGGCTCACGCATAATCTCGGCGGCATTCCGAACCGCAACGTCGCAAGCGTCGCGGTGTTCGGTCTGCTGGCGGGTCGGGTATGAATCGAACCGGCCGCGGCAATCCACAGGGGGATAAGGACCATGAGCGACACTTCATTCACACGGATCGGGCGTGATCGGCTCGCGCCGGAGTGGCAGCCGGCCTGGGACACGCTGCACAAACTCACCGGGGATGCGACCTTCGTCGAGGTCTTCGCGCAAGCGCCGGACATGCTGGGATTCGTGATGCAGCAGTTCTACATGAACATCTTCTTCGGCGGCAAGGTCGCCCAGCGCTACAAGCAACTCGCCCGCCTGCAGCTGTCGCTGATCCACGGCTGCCGGACCTGCAACAAGCAGAACGTCCCCGGCGCTCTCGAAGCGGGCTTCACGCCGGCGCAGATCGAGGCGCTCGAGCAGGGGCGGCTCGACGCATTCGCCCCGGCGGAACAGGCCGTGATCGACTACGCGCGCCAGGTGGCGCTTTCGAACCTGGAGGGCCGCATGAACCCGGCGCTGTTCGCACGGCTGCGCGCGCACTTCTCCGAGGCGGACATCCTCGAACTCGGCACCACGATGGCGGTGATCTCGGGGATGGCGAAGCTGTCATTCGTGCTCGATCTCGTCGAGCGCGAGCCGTATTGTCCGTTCACCGCCGGGTGATCAGCGGCCGGGGACCCGGAAGTAATCCGGGATTCCGGCCGGCCAATCCTCGCCCCAGTTCTGGCGCCCGCCGTCGATGGTCAGCACCTCGCCGGTGATGAACTTGCCGCTCGAGGCGGCCAGATAGACGACGCCCTGCGCGATGTCCAGCACGTCGCCGAGCCGCTTCATCGGATTGGAGTGCACGAACGCCTCGGCGGCCTCGCGCGGATAGACGTTCAGGCCGGCGGTGCCGATCGAACCCGGCGCCACGCAATTCACGCTGATGTTGAGCGGGGCCCACTCGACCGAGACGGACTTGCTGAGATAGATCACGCCCGCCCGCGCGGCCGCCGTGTGCGCAACCTGCGGCATGCCGCGGCTGACCACCGCGACGATGTTCACGATCGAGCCCGGCAGGGCGTGATCGCGCCACAGGCGGGCCGCGGACTGCATCATGTACCAGGTGCCGTTCAAGTTCGTGTCGATGACGGCGTTCCAGCCCTTGACGCTGAAGTCGATCGCGGCCTGTGGGTACTGTCCGCCCGCGCTGTTGACCAGCACGTCGAGGTGTCCATACCGCGCCCAGACCTCGTCGAACAGCTGACCCACTTGTTCGGGGTCGCGAATCGTCATCGGCCGGATCATGACGCTCCGGCCGACGTATTTCTCGATTCCGGCGGCGGTCGCGGCGAGCTTTTCGGCGCTGCGGCCGCAGACGACAACCTCGGCGCCGAGGCGGGCGAGCACGTAGGCGGTCGCGCGGCCGATCCCGCTGCCCCCGCCGGAGACGACGCAGACCCGACCCGCGACCAGGTCGTCGCGGTACGCGAGCGGCAGCGTCGCTATCTCGACGTCGGACAATCCCCAGTCCTTGGGTGGTTCGAGCGGCATACGATTGGTCATGATGTTGGTTCTTGCCCCCGGGACGGCGGACGAGCCGCCGGCCTATTCCTCTTTTCGGGGCGGTAGTATAGAAGGCTGTCTCTCAAAAAGAAACAGGACTGACTGTTTGTTTTCGAGAGAGTCCATGATACTGTCGACTTCAACATCTGCATCGAGCAGGGACCTGAACGCTATGGCTGGATCCAAAAAGGCGGCGCACCGTGCGCGCGCGACGAAACCGCGATCGAAGGCCGCCGCTGCCGCGACGGCGAAACAGCGCGTCCGTACCGCGAAGCCGGCGCCCCGCGGGGCGCCATCGGCGGGGACCGGCGAGGATCTCGCCCTGTTGCGGATCTCGGTCACGACGATGGGTGACCTGCTGCTCAGCGCCGCGGACCGCCACCCGCAGACCCTCGCGCTCGTGTTCCCGGACGCCGCCTTCACCTACGCCGACCTCGCCGCCCGCGCAATCGCCCGCGCACGCAGCCTGCGCGCGCTCGGCGTGAAGCCGCGCGACAAGGTCGGCATCCTGATGCACACCTGCCCCGCGTTCGTCGAGGTGTTCTTCGCGGCGTCGCTGTGCGGCGCCGTGGTGGTGCCGATCAATGCGCGCTATCGCTCGACCGAACTGAACTACGTGATCGAGAACGCCGACATCGCGACTCTCGTCACGACGGACACGATCGCCGAACAGGTGAGCTTCGTCGAACGCCTCGGCGGCGCGCTGCCCGACCTGAAATCGCAGACCGATCCGCGCCGCCTGCGTCTCGCGCAGGCGCCGAAGCTGCGCAACATCGTGATGATCGGCGATTCCACGCCGGCCGGCTACGTATCGCAGCGCGATTTCGACCGCGCGGCCGAGGACGTGCCGGAGATCGACGTGCATCGCGTGCGTCTCGGCGTGCGCGTGCGCGACGTGGGCCTGATGCTGTACACCTCCGGCACCACGGCGCATCCGAAAGGCTGCCTGATCACGCATGAAGCGCAGGTTCGCAACTCGATCGCGCTCGGCCGCCACCGCTACCGCCTGACCCACGACGACCGCTTCTGGTCGCCGCTGCCGATGTTCCACATCGCCTCCGTGCTGCCGATGCTCGCGATCTTCGACGTCGGCGGCACGTATTTGACGATGGGTCATTTCGATCCGGGTGTCGCGCTGAAGATGCTCGAGAAATACGAGGTCACGGCGACCTACCCGTGCTTCGTGACGATCATGCAGGGCCTGATCTACCACCCGGACTTCCCGAAGGCGAACCTGAAGCGGATCCGGCTGATGAACTCGAACTTCGCGGTGCAGCCGCCGGAGGTCGCCGAATCGATCATGCGCGCGATGCCGCAGGCCCTGCAGGTCGGCAGCTTCGGAATGACCGAAACGGCCGGCACCGTGTGCACGGGATCGCCCGACGAAGACCAGTACCTGCGGATCAGCCGACTCGGCAAGCCGCTGCCCGGCCTCGAGGTGCGCATCGTGCAGCCCGACACCGGCGAGGAAGCGGCGACCGGACAACGCGGCGAGGTACTGGTGCGCGGCTACAGCACGCTCGAGGGGTACTACAAGGACCCGGAGAAGACCGCGCAGGCGATCGATGCCGAGGGCTGGTTTCACACCGGCGACATCGGCTCGCTCGACGACCATGGCACGATCATGTTCCACGGCCGCTACAAGGACATGCTGAAAGTGGGCGGCGAGAACGTCGCCGCGGCGGAGATCGAGGCGCTGCTCGCGCGTCACCCGTCGGTCAAACTCGCGCAGGTCGTCGGAATCCCGGACGAGAAATACGTCGAGGTCCCGGCGGCGTTCGTGGAACTCAAGCCAGGCAAGAAGGCGACCGAGGCCGAACTGATCGCATTCTGCAAGCGCGAGGTAGCGAGCTTCAAGGTGCCGCGCGCGATTCGCTTCGTCGAGGAATGGCCCATGTCCTCCAGCAAGATCCAAAAATTCCGGCTGCGCGACGGTCTAGTCGCCGAACTCGGACTCGGCTGAGCGGCCGATGAGCGCCTCCGCGCCGCATTTCGGCCCGATCGTCCAGAATGCCTACGTCGTCCGCGACATCGACGCGGCGGTCGCGCACTGGGCCGGAAATATCGGCGTCGGGCCGTTCTTCCTGATGGAGCACATTCGGTTCGGCGACGTGTGG
>JAJXYR010000184.1 GCA_021780475.1 Pseudomonadota bacterium | reverse complement strand
AAACGCATGTGTCGAATATAGGGCGGAATCGGATGAGGAATGCTGGCGACCAGCATAAACCACAAGGGTTTGTGGTGCATCCGCAACGCATGGTTGAGTCGCTTAATGCGGATGGAGACGGGCGGGGGACGGGCGGGCGGGCAAGGTAGGCCGGGGTGTCACCTGCCGCGTGCGCTCCAGCCTCTGCCCGGCTCTTGGTCAGGCTGCGCCCGACACCCTGAATGAGCAAACAACGCCCTTGCTCCCATATTGGTCAGACAGCACGCTGTTTCCGCGAACTCCTGCAAGCGCGCCCATCACGTCCCCCGCGCAAGCCTGCCCGCTGCATTGATGAACGGCTCGACCAGCGGGTCGCTTGCCGCCGCCACGTTGACCCGCACCCACGGCGTCGCCTCCCCATTCGGCCGAAATTCGCGTCCCGGCGCGAGGTCGAGCCCGAACGTGCGCGCGGCATCGCACAGCACTGCGGAATCCTCCACGCCAGGTACGCACGCCCACAGAAACATGCCGCCGCTCGGCTGCTCGTACACCTCCCAGCCCGACTGACGTAACCGCGTAACTGCGTTAGCCGACGCCTGTGCGAGACGCCTGCGCAGCCGCTCCATATGCTTGCGGTGCGTGCCGCGCTCGAGCAGCAACGCGACGATGCTCTCTACGATCCGCGCGCCACCCATGCTGGTGAGCGCCTTCAGCTCGATGAACGGCTTGATCAGATCGGGGCGTGCGGCCAGGTAGCCGATCCGCAGCGACGACGACAACGCCTTCGAGAATCCGCCGAGGTAGACCACGCGTTCGAGCTGGTCCAGCGTCGCGAGCCGCTGCGAGGGTGTCGCTTCGAAGTCCGCGTAGACGTCGTCCTCGACGAACGTGAAACCGTGCTGGTGCGCGAGCTGCAGCAGCCGGAACATGACCTGCGGTGCAATGTTCGTCGCGGTCGGGTTATGGAATATGGTATTGACGAAGAACAGCTTCGGACGATGTTCGCGCAGCAGCGCCTCGGCCATCTCGACGTCCGGCCCGGTCGCGCGGCGCGGCACGCCGACGAGGTTCACACCGTGCAGCTTCAGCAGACCGAATAGGTTGAAGTAGCCCGGATCCTCGACGAACACCGTGTCGCCCGGCTTCAGCAGCAGGCGCACGACGAGATCGAGCGCCTGGCTCGCGCTGTGCGTGACGAGGATCTGCTGCGGCTGCGCGTTGATGCCGAGCGACGCGAGGTGCCTGCTCAGATGCTGTCGCAGCAGCGGATCGCCCTGCGGCTGCGCATAGTCGACGAGATTCGCCGCGTCGCTGCGCACGACGTGGCGCACGGCCTGTGCGATCCCGTCAACGTCGCGCCAAGCAGCCGGCAGGAAGCCACTCGACAGTTTGACGCGATCGTCGGTCGAAGCGAACTGAGAGAGGATGTGACTCGATTCTTCCTCGGCGACCCGCAGATCCGTGCCGCCGGCGTGTGCGCTGCTGTCGAACCGGTCGGTCACATAGAAGCCGGATCCGTGACGGGGCCGGATCAGTCCGCGGGCGGCGAGCACGCCGTACGCTTCGACGACGGGGAAGCGGCTGATCTCCTGGTCGGCCGCCATCTTGCGGATCGACGGCAGTTTCACGCCGCTGCGCAAATGCCGCGAGCGGATCATCTGTTCGAGTTGGTGAGCCAGCTGCTTGTTCAGCGGGACGCCAGCCATCGTATCGAGTGCAAGTTTCATTCGTCACCACCGTGAGTGAGGGCGGACAATGTGTTCAGTGAAACTACCAAACACTTTGTGGGTGATTGTTTGGTTCTGTTCATTCCACTGTATGCATACTAGCCGAATAATTGGCACCACAGGCTTTCGGAAAAGCGACGGCCGAGCCGAGCGGCAAGGAGGACCAAATGCGGGAAGTCTGGATGTTCCAACTGGAAAAGGACGGTGCGCACGCGCTGGAACGCCGATACGCGGCAGACGTTTGTCGTGCGCCGCGGCATGGTGTGGGTGATGGTGCCAGGAGTGCTCGGGACTTATGGCTGCGCGAGATCGACAGACTTGATTTCGCGCCGCATGCGGCGATCTGGGAGGGAGGAATCGGCGGCGGCACGATCGCGGGTGCGCATGCTATTGGGGGGGGGCGCACGCGCGAAGCGGGCGTTGTCGAGCGATGGAGAGCCAGAAAGCGTGAGTGTCGAATCGAAGTCATTCGTGATGGTGCTGCCGAAGTCGGAGCAGCTCTACCAATCCTTCCGACTGTCGATCCCAGTGGCGATGGCGTACGTGCCACTCGGGATCGCGTTCGGCGTGTTTCTCGTGACGAGCAAGGTGCCGTGGTACTGGGCGCCGCTATCAGCGCTGATGATCTTTGCAGGCTCGATCGAGTTTCTGGCTGTGAGCATGATGGTCTCGGGGATGGCGCTGCCGCTGGTGGCGTTGACCGCGTTGATCGTCAATTTCCGTCATGTGTTTTACGGACTGTCGTTTCCGTACACGAGGCTGCGCACAGCCGCGCAGCGGGTGTACGGCATCTTCGCACTGACCGATGAGACGTACGCGATCACTTCGGCAGGCGAAGGGGCGAAGCTGAACGGTTTCCAGATCACGGCGCTACAGATTATCAGCCACGTGTGGTGGGTTGGCGGCGCGCTGCTCGGCGCGCTGACGGGGCTCGCGATTCCGAGCAGCATCAAGGGCTTCGGCTTTGCGCTGACGGCGATGTTCGTGATCCTCGCGGTCGACGCAGTACGCACAAAGGGCACAGTGCGGCTGATCGGTGCCGCGGCGCTCGCGAGCGCCGCGGCATTCGCGAGCGAAAAGTGGATTTACCGCGAATCGTTCCTGTTCGTCGGTCTGCTGGTTTATCTCGCGACACTGACTTTGTTTTATATTTCCGGAGAAAAAGACGGTGACGAGTGATTTGCGTGCATTTTCCGTAATAATTACGATTTCTGTTGTCACAATCGGCCTGCGTTATACGCCGATTTTGTTGATGAAGCATCTTGGAAAAAACGGGTACCTCCGATATATCGGAGAACGCATGCCGCCAGGTGTCATGATCCTGCTTGTGCTGTATACGCTGAAAGACAAGGATGTGACACGTTATCCGTACGGTCTTCCCGATTTGGCGGCGCTGGCACTGTCGGTGCTGATTTACTGGAAATCCAGGAATGCGCTATTGGCGATTGCTGCCGGGCTCGCGTTTTATATATTCGCAGTGAATTTCATTGCCTTTAATTGATTGAATTCGATTCCCGCCGGGTCTATTTGCATTTGATTTGGGTTTAATGGATCCTGAGTCGTCAATTGATAGATAAGAAATAGTAATCTAGAGGGATGCCAGTGAGTGCTCGCGAGGAATTGACGCCGCAAATGGCGGATTATGAGAAGAAATTCACGGACGGTGGAGAAGTCCGTTGGTTGCCGTATCTGATGTATTTCCATCCTGCAGAGCATCGCTCGTCGGTCGTCAACACCGACTCGAGCGGATTTCGCTACTCGGAGCGCGGCGGCGTCCGCTACTCGGTCGCGGATCACGTCGGCACTCCGTCCGCACGCTTGCTCGCCGGCAGTTCGACAGTGTTCGGCATCGGCGCGAGTGCCGATTGTTGGACGCTGTCGTCGCGGCTATCGGAGAACGACCGGCGCGGCGCGCCGTGGCTGAACTTTGGCGGGCGCAGCTTCAACTCCACCCAGGAGCTGATC
>JAJXYR010000090.1 GCA_021780475.1 Pseudomonadota bacterium | reverse complement strand
GAGAGTGAGGCTACGCCCGGCAGCGAGAAATCGAACGCCGGCACGGCGCTGCCGGCGGCGCGGGCGAAGGGCGCGAGATAGCCGCCGACGCAGGCATCGACGTGCAGCCAGAGGCCGCGCGACAGCGCGAGCTCTGAAAGTTGCAAAATCGGATCGATCACGCCGAAGGGGAAGCAGGGCACGGAGCCGACCAGCAACATGGTGTCGCCGTCGATCGCCGCCGCCATCGCGCCCGGATCGGCCCGTAGATCCGCACCGACGGGAACGCGCCGCACCGGCAGGTCCATCAGCCGCGCCGCCTTGTCGAAGGCGGGGTGGGCGGTCTCGGGCAGCACCAGGTTGCCGCGAAACCCGTCGTCGCCCCGGCGCACCCGCGCATGGTCGCGGCAGGCCTTGACCGCGAGGAGGATGCTCTCGCTGCCGCCCGATGTCATCGAGCCGGCGGCATCGGCCGGTGCGTGGAAGAGATCGAGCGACATCGCGATCACGTCGCTCTCCATCCGCGCGAGGCTCGCGAAGGCCCGCCGGGCGCCGAGCGCGTTCTCCGTGAAGTAGGCGGCATAGGCGTCGCGCCCGACCGCCTCGACCTCCGGCAGCGAGCCGAAGACGTAGAGCGGCACCCGGCCGTGCCGCCAGTCCGCATCGCCCGAACGCATCCGCTCGAGCGTCGCGGCAAGCTCGTCGCGGGCGCGCCCCTGGGTCGGGAAGGTCGTGCGTTCGCTCATGTCATGCCTCCGCGTGTCGGTCGGCGCTGGCCGGTGACCGGGCCGCCGCAAGCGGAGGCGACCCGGCTCATCCGGTGCGCGCTACTTGCAGGCGCCGTTGCTGGCCGCCCGCACGAAGCTCGGGTCCACCGCGTCGGCAATAGTCGCGGCGGAGGGCACTGTCAGCACGGCGCCCGACTTCTTCAGAAAGGCGGCGCTCTTCACATAGGCCTGCTGTACGATTTTGGAGTCGATGATCTTCGTTCCCGGCGCGCCGAACCACTCGGCCTGGTCCTTCAGCGTCAGTTCCGGCCACTGTTCGGAGCCCTTGACCGCGACATCGGCCGGCACGCCGAGGATTGCCGCCGAGGTTGCGAAGTACTTCGCGCGCTGCGGCCCCACCATGTCGTCGCTCGCGGCCGAAACGGCACAGACGATCTTCTGCACCAGCTTCGGCTCCTGCTGCACCATCTTTTTCGAGACGACCAGCACGTTCATCGAGGGGTAGCCCAGCTGCGCGATGTCCGCGGCCGTCGTCCACATCTTGGTCGTCGGCCGCTTCATCATCGGCACGGCGGACCCGAAATCGACATAGACAGCATTGAGGTTGCCGGCGAGGAAGGCCGCCGCTGCCGCGGACTGCGAGGAGAATGGCACGACCGTAACCTTGTTCTCCATGCCGACATGCTTGAGGTAGCCCTTGAGCTCGTAATCCTCCGAGGAGCCAACGAGATCGCCAATCTTCTGCCCGGCGAGGTCCGCGGGCTTCTTGATCACCTTGGAGTTCACGTAGAGCGCGGCGCCGTCATAGCTCTCCGCGAACACAACGACGAGCGGCGTATGCGCCGCAAGCGCGCCCACGACCGGCGGGTTGCCCACGCCTTCCACGACGTCGAACGATCCCGCCCGCATCGCCGCGAGTGCTGCGACACCGCTGTTGATCTGGATGAACTTGAGCTTCGCGGGGATCATGGCTTCCAGCGACTTCTGTGTCGCGATCACCGCGCCCGGGCTCGAGATCCCGCCCTGGAAATAGCCCCATGTCACGGTCGCCTGTCCGGCGGCCCGCGCCGGGGACAGCGCGCCACCGGCGCCGAGCAGCCCGAGCGCGCCGGCGGCCATGGCAAGGCGAGGCAGAATTCCCCCCTGAGTTTTCCAGCGTATCATCGATCACCCTCCAGTTTGTTTGTTGTCCGTCGACGTTATTGTTCGGGACTGGCGCAGCGCGCCCGCGCGATACCGGTTCTCCCGGTTGGGGTACCGGCGCGGCGTCAGCCCATCGGCGCCACCAGTCTGCGCAGCAGGCGCAGCAGGCCGTCCAGCACCAGCGCCACGACGGCGATGAGCAGGATCCCCGAAAAGATCATCGGCGTGACGAGGTAGTTCGATGCCTCGAGGATGACATAACCGAGCCCAGCCGTCGCCGCGATCATTTCGACGGCGACGATACTTGTCCACGACATACCCATCGCCAGTCGCAGGCCGGTGATCATCGCCGGCAGCGCCGCGCGGATGCGCACGTGCAGCAGCGCATAGCGCCGCGTCGCGCCGAGCGAGAGCGCCGCCTCGACATACTCCTCCGGAACGGCATCGAGTGCGGCCACCACCGAGACGACCATCACCGGAATCACGCCGACGCCGATCAGGATGATCTTCGGCGCCTCGCCGATCCCGAACCAGACGATGAGCAAGGGAATGAAGGCGAGCGGCGGCAGGGGGCGCCCGAGTTCGATCAGCGGATCGACGATCAGGCGGATGGGCCGCACCCCGGCCATCAGCGCGCCGAGCGCGATGCCGGCAAGCGCGCCCCAGGTGAATCCGACCACGATGCGCGCGAGGCTGATCAGCGTGTTGCCAATGAGCGTGTCGCCCTGGGAGGGGTAGGGGTGCGTGAGGTAATGGACCAGTGTCCCGACCGTCGCCGCCGGCGTTGGCAGGAACACGCTGTCGCCGATGATGAGAGCGACCAGCCACCACGCGATAACCAGGGCGACGATACCGAGCGTTCCCATTCCGATGCGCGACCAGTCGACCGCCGCAAAGCGGCGCAGCAGCCGCGTGCCGAAACGCGGCTCGTCCAGGGCGATGCCGGGCGGTGTCGCCGCCGGCGTCTGCGCTTGCTCTTCGCCCATCGCTGTCCGCTCAGCCCCCCGCCGTCAGTTGCATGCCGACCATGGCGCCGCGGGCGGGCGTCTGTTCCACGCTCTGGCGCACGCGCCGCTTCAGTTGCACGAACTCCGGCGTTTCCGACATCTCGTAGGTACGCGGCCGGGGCAGTTCGATCGGGATCGTCTCCACGATCTGCCCGGGTCCCGCCGCCATCACGGCGACACGGTCGCTGAGCAGCACCGCCTCCTCCACGTCGTGCGTCACGAGCACCACGGTGAAGCGCCGGCGGTTCCACAGATCGAGCAGGAATTGCTGCATGCCGGCGCGAGTCAGCGCGTCGAGCGCGCCGAACGGCTCGTCCATGAGCAGGATCTTCGGCTCCGCCATCATTGCCCTGGCGAAGGCGGCTCGGTGCATCATCCCGCCCGAAAGCTGCTTGGGGTAATGGAACTCGAAGCCGCCGAGGCCCACGATCTGCAGCAACTCCATCGCGCGGGCGCGCGCCGCCGGCGAATTCCGCCCCGTCGCGCGCGGCCCGAACAGCGTGTTGTCCAGCACCGTGAGCCAGGGAAATAGCATCGGGTGCTGGAACAGCATGCCGCGGTCCGACCCCGGCTGGCTCACCGGCGCCCCGTCGACGAGCACCTCGCCGCCGTCCGCGTTGACGAACCCGCCGACGATGCGCAGGAGCGTCGTCTTGCCGCACCCCGAGCGGCCGACGAGGGAGACGAACTCGCCGTCGCGGACATGCAGGCTCACGTCCCTGAGCGTTTCCGTCGTCCGGCGCCCGTGGACGTAGCGCTTGGAAACCCGCTTCAACTCGACATCGGCCATGCGGGCTGCTCCACAACGATCCCCCAGCCC
>JAJXYR010000158.1 GCA_021780475.1 Pseudomonadota bacterium | reverse complement strand
GATCGGCGGCCGGGACGAGGGATTGTTGGAGCTCGATTTTCGACAAACCGCACAATGCGAGCTGGCTTTTTTTGGAGTCACCCGCGCCGTTCAGGGCGCGGGGGCCGGCCGTTGGCTCATGAACCGCGCCATCGAACGGGCTTGGTCGCGGCCCATCGAGCGCTTTTGGGTGCACACCTGCACACATGATCATCCCGACGCGTTGGCATTCTACGTTCGCACGGGATTCCAAGCCTATGCGCGGCGGGTCGAGGTCGCCGATGACCCCCGGCTGACCGGGCTCGCGCCGCGGGGCGCGGCGCCGCATATTCCGATCATCGCCGGCAGGTGAGCGTTGCGCCTAGCGCGAGCCGGCGCGCCACACGCTCGCCAACCAGCGCTGCTGCGCATGCGGCAGGCCATCCGGCCGATAGTAATGCTCCAACTCGTCGAAGCCGGCTCGCGACAAATAACCCCGCCACGCGCCGAGGTCGTGATAGACGCCGTAGCGATCACCCTGCCATCCCTCCTCATTGTCGCCGCGGGGGTTGGAGCTGAACAAGACGCCGCGCGTCTTGAGGCTGTCGCGCAACGCGCGTAGAACGCCCGGCAGCGTCCGCGTCGGCACGTGGAACAAGGACGCGTTCGCGTAGATCCCGTCGAAGGACCCGGGCGGCAGGCGCAGTGCGAGAAAATCCTGGTGCCACACCTCGCAGCCGCTGTCCCGACGCGCCATCGCGACGAATTCAGCGGTGCCGTCCAGTCCCACGGCAAGGTGCCCGAGCGCGCTCAAGGTCCGCAGATCACGCCCCGGACCGCAGCCAAAATCCAAGATCCGGAAGGGCGGCTCGCCTTCGATATGGCGCAGCAATGCCGCGATATTCTGGCTGACGTCATGGTCCTGGGTGCCCGCACGAAACTCCTCTGCCCGCTCCGCGTAGTAGCCGAGGGTACGGGCCGAGATCCCGGCCCTTACCCGCCAATCATCCTGTCCGTCCGCCATCCCCGGAATCCTATCATCACGCCGGGCCGGCATGGTGGCCGGGGACATCCGGCGGGCGGTACAGTAGAGGCTGTCCGGCACGAGACCCCGGATTGCGCAATCCACTCAACGGAGACTGGCATGGACACAGCACTGTTATCCCAGACCGCGGCCGCCATGCTCGGCGCCGGCAAAGGACTTCTGGCCGCCGACGAATCGAGCGCCACGGCCGAGAGGCGCTTCGCCTCGATCGGCGTCGAATGCACCGAAGCGAACCGCCGCGCCTACCGCAACTTGCTGTTCAGCACCGCCGAGATCGAGCGATTCATCTCCGGGGTGATCCTGTTCGATGAGACGATCCGCCAGCGCGCCGACGACGGCAGGCCGTTCGCCGATTACCTGAACGCCCGGGGCATCGTTCCCGGCATCAAGGTTGACGGCGGCGCCAAGGACCTGGCTTTATGCCGCGGCGAAAAGGTGACCGAAGGACTAGACGGGCTGCGCGAGCGGCTGGCGGGATATTTCGAGCTCGGAGCGCGCTTCGCCAAATGGCGCGCGGTCATCACGATCGGCGATGATTTGCCGACGGGCGCCTGCCTGGCCGCCAATGCCCACGCGCTCGCGCGTTATGCAGCCCTGTGCCAGGAAGCCTCGATCGTGCCGATCATCGAACCGGAGGTTCTGCTGGACGGCGGCCACACGATCGAACGTTGCGAGGAAGTCACCGAGGCGGCGCTGCGCGCGACCTATGAAGCGCTCGCGGTGTTCAAGGTGCGGGTCGAATATGCCATCCTCAAAGCGAGCATGGTGGTCTCCGGCAAGGCCTGCGCACGCCAAGCCGGTGTCGATGAAGTCGCCGAACGTACCGTGCGGGTCCTCAAGCGAACCGTGCCGGCGGCTCAACCGGGCGTGGTCTTTCTATCGGGCGGTCAGTCCGATCTCGCCGCGACCGCGCACCTCAACGCGATGGCGTCCATGCCGGCCCTGCCCTGGGTGCTGAGCTTCTCGTACTCACGGGCGCTGCAGAACCCTGCGCTCGCGACTTGGAAGGGACAGGCCGGCAATACCCGCGCCGCGCAGGATGCATTTCATCATCGGGCGCGCATGAACGGGTTGGCCAGCCGGGGTAAATGGACCCCGGAGGCCGAGAAGCGGCCGGCCTGAGGCGGCGCGCGGCGCGGCAGCCATCCGCCCCGCGCCGCGCGCCACCGCGGCTAAGGTCGTCCGCCCGTCAGTTCCTTCATCAGTCGATACGTGAATTCAACCTCTTCGTAGAATCCTTGCTGGCTCATGCGCTCGTTTCGCCCGTGCATGCGGATGTCGCTCATGTCGTTCCAGCCGCCGCCTATCCCATAGCTCGGCATGCCGGCGTTGCGTGTAAAAATCGAGTCGCTCGCACCCGCGGCCATGACCGGCACCACCGGAACTCCGGGCCACATCGAGTCGACGACCTTCGTGAGTTTGGCGAACAGCTTCGGGTCCGGCGCCGACTCGCCGGCGCGCTCGTAATTGCCGAGCGGCGCGACCAGGATCCGGGGGTCGGCGACGACCTGCTCGATCGTCGCCCGCGTGCCCGCGACGGTCTCGTCCGGCATGATCCGGCATTGGATCGTCGCGACCGCGCGCGATGGCAGCGCATTCTCCTGGACGCCCGCGTGCAGCATCGTGGCGACGCAGGTCGAATGCAGAATCGAATTCAACTCCACGTCCTTCGCGAGCCGCTCGGCGGCGGCGCGATCCACCGTCGGCGACGCCGCGAGAGCGAGGAGATCCAATCTGCGCCGACCGCTCTCACGCGCGGCCAGTTCGCGGAAATACAGGCGCGTGGTCGCATTGGTCTTGAACGGAAAGCTGTAGGCCGCGAGTCGCACGAGCCCGTGCGCCAGCTCATAAATCGCGTTGTCCGGTCGCGGCTCGGAACTATGGCCGCCCTTGTTGGTGACGGTCAGCGTGAAGGTCACGTAGCTCTTCTGAACGGTCTCGACCGCGAAATCCAGCCGCTTGCCGTTCACGAGCTCGCCGCTGTTGCCGTCCGGGTTGATCACGAGCCCGGCGGCGATCGCGTCCGGATGCGCCTTCAGCAGAAACGCCGGTCCGCTTTGCTCGAGGCCCACCTCTTCGTCGGCGGTGAACGCGGCGATGATGTCGCGGTCCGGCAGATAGCCCTCCTGCTTGAGGCGGATCAGGCTCGCGGCGACCGCCGCGTCGCCATCCTTCATGTCCGAGGTGCCGCGCCCGTAAAACCAGCCGTCGCGCTCCGTGAACCGGAACGGAGGCAGTGTCCAGTCGGCGGCCTTCGCATCGACGACGTCCATGTGCGCGATCCACATCACGGGTTTCTGACGGGCTGTGTCCTTGCCCTTGAGCCGCACGACCACGTTGACCTGCCAGGGATACTTGGTTTCGGGCAGAACGCGGATCTCGGATTTCTTGAAGCCGTGCGCCTCGAAATATCCCACCAGGACCTTGGCCGTGCCGGCTGTGCCCACATCGTGCACAGAGCGGATCTGCACGAGGTCGCGAAACAGGTCGTGCGCGAGTTTCTGGTTCGCGGCCGGCGGCATCGGTCCGGGCAAATCGGGCGGCGGCGCATCCGCGCTCGCAAGGCTCGCGCCAAGAAGCGTGGCGGCCGTCGAACAAACGGCCAGGATCCGGGCTGCGCCGTGGCGAAGATTGATCATCCGGGTACTCCGCTGCAAAGTGTCCATCATAGCGCG
>JAJXYR010000191.1 GCA_021780475.1 Pseudomonadota bacterium | reverse complement strand
GCTCGGCGCGTTCAATTGCGGCGAATGATCTGGCCCGGACACTCGCGCGTCCGGGCCAGATCGCCTACTCGACTTTCGACCGGCCGATCCTTACGGGATCAGCTTCAAGATCAACTGCGGTTCGCTATTCGCCTGCGCCAACACCGAGATGCCCGCCTGTTCCAGCACCTGGGACTTCGTCAGGTTCGCGGTCTCCTGGGCGAAGTTCGCGCTGACGATCGTGCTGTTCGACTGCGTCAGGTTCTGCACCGTCGTGGTCAGGTTCTGCACCGTCGACGTGAAGCGATTCTGCACCGCACCCAACTGGCTCTGGAACTGGCTGACCGTCTGCAGCGCCGAGTCGACCGCTTCGATGGTCGAATTTGCGCCGGCCACCGTCAGCACGTTGTTGTTGGACAGGGCGCCGGTCGCCAACACCGTGCTTCCGGTCGTCAAGCCGACCGCCGTGGCGTCCGCGGCCGTCCCGCCGATCGTGATGTTCTGGCCGGCGCTCAGGGTCAGCTGGCCGTACAGCGTGCTTCCCGCCGTCGTACTGAGCGTGACCGCCGCGCTTCCGGTCAACACACCCGGGGTCGCCGCATCAGGGTTGTAGGCCTGCGCGCTGCTGACTCCCGCGGCGGCGCCGGTCTGCGTCAGCGTGATGTTGCTGCCGTCGGCTGCCGTCAACAGGATTCCGCCGGAGGTCCCGACCGACTGCGCCGTGATGCCGCCGTCCTGGGTGCTCTGCTGATTGATGTCGGCAATGACCGTCGCCACGCTGGCACCGGTGCTCGCCGCCAGGTTCACGACCTGGACGCCGTTGACGGCCAGTGTGAAGGCCGACCCGGTTGACGATATGCCGGCGGTGGTGCCGCTCAAGGTCAGCAACTCGTTGTTGGTCGCGGTCACCGCAAGCCCGGGCGCGCCCGCCGCGTTGATCGCGGCAGCGGCCGCGTAGGCCGAGCTGGCATTCTGATAGAGCGTGCCGTTCGACGTCGCCGCCTGGGTCGCATAAGTGGAGCTCGCGCCGACCGTGACTTTCGGCGTGGTACCCACCTGGATGGTCATGCCGCCGGTCAGTGCGCCGCCCGACGTGGCGAGGCCGGTCGTGGAGTTCGCCACCGCGCCGACTTGGTTGGCGCCGACGCCCTGGGCCAGATTGACCGAAATGGTGTTGCCGACGTTCGCGCCGACCTGGTAATTCGTGACCCCGGCGCCGCCGCTGAGAACGTTGGCTCCGTTGAAGCTCGTCTGCGACGCGATGCGGGTGATTTCCGAGATCTGCTGCTGGACCTGCTGGTCGAGCGCGGCGCGGTCGGAGGCGCTGTTCGAGCCGTTCGCGGCTTCGACCGCGAGCGTGCGGATGCTCTGCAGATTGTTGACGATCGTCGACAGCGCGCCGCCGGCGGTCTGGGCTTCCGAGATCGCGTTGTTGGCGTTGTTGATCGCCTGGTTGGTGCCGTTGATCTGCGTCGTGAACTGCTGGCTGATCGCCAGGCCCGCCGCATCATCCGCCGCGCTGTTGATGCGCAAGCCCGACGACAGCCGCGTCAGCGACTGGGACAACAAAGCCTGGGAACCCGTCAGATTGTTCTGAGCGACAATCGAGTCGATGTTCGTATTGAGTGTCAATGCCATGTTCGTAGCTCCTGAGAGTTGATACACCGGCCCGTCTTAGGCCCATTTCCGTTGTGCTCACTTTCACCCGCCTTGGCGGGCGGACCGGTGACCACGTTCAAAGGGTTTATCGGATCGGCTCCCGGCTTCTTTAGGGGAAACCGGTGCCTTTTTTCGGCGGTGATAGGAGCGGCGTCACAATTTTCGCCGTTCACGATTGACAGGGGGGCCGCCAGCCGCGCCGGCAACGACGGTATCGGCCGGGCGTGATCTTTTTGAAGTACAATCGGCGCCCCCTTCCCGGCAAGACCCTGATCCGGCACGGAAAACATGTCCCGCAAAAGCCCGAAAGTCGGCTTCGTGAGCCTCGGCTGCCCGAAGGCGCTGGTCGACTCCGAACGCATCCTCACGCGCCTGCGCGCCGAGGGCTACGAGGTGGCGTCGACCTATCGCGCCGCCGACCTGGTCGTCGTGAACACCTGCGGGTTCATCGACGCCGCGGTCGAGGAATCGATGGACGCGATCGGCGAGGCGCTCGCGGAGAACGGCAAGGTGATCGTGACCGGCTGCCTCGGCGCGCAGCCGCGCAAGATCCTCGCGCGTCATCCCGCGGTGCTCAAGATCACCGGCCCGCAGCGCTATGAAGAGGTCGTCGCGTCGGTGCATGAACACCTGCCGCCGAAGCACGAGCCGTTCGTGGATTTGATCCCGCCACAGGGCGTGAAGCTGACGCCGCGGCACTATGCGTATCTCAAGATCTCCGAGGGCTGCAACCACCACTGCAGCTTCTGCATCATCCCGTCGATGCGCGGCCGGCTCGCGAGCCGCGCCGTCGGCGAGGTGTTGCGCGAGGCCGAAGCGCTCGCGCACGCGGGAGTTAAAGAACTCCTCGTGATCTCGCAGGATACGAGCGCGTACGGCGTGGACTTGAAATATGCGGCGCAGACCTGGCGCGACCGCTCGTGGCGCGCGAGCTTCCGCGATCTCGCGGCCGCACTCGGCGACCTCGGCATCTGGGTGCGGCTGCACTATGTATATCCCTATCCGCACGTCGATGAGGTCGTCGAATTGATGGCTGACGGCCGCGTTCTGCCCTATCTCGACATTCCTTTCCAACACGCGAGCGCGCGGATTCTCAAGGCGATGAAACGCCCCGCGGCGGCCGAGAATACGCTCGAGCGGATTGCTGCGTGGCGCAAGGCGGTGCCGGACATCGCGATCCGCAGCACGTTCATCGTGGGCTTTCCGGGAGAAACCGAGCGCGACTTCGAGACGCTGCTCGCCTGGGCCAAGGTCGCTCAACTCGATCGCGTCGGCTGTTTCGAGTACTCGCCGGTCGAAGGCGCCGCCGCCAATGATCTCGCCGTGCCGCCGGTTCCGCCGGAGCTCAAGGCGGAGCGGCGCGCGCGCTTCATGACGCTTTCCGCCGAGATCAGCGCCGCGCGCCTCGCCGCGAAAGTCGGCCGGTGCATGCGCGTGCTGGTCGACGGCCACGACGGCGCGGTCGCCGTCGCTCGCTCGAGCGCCGATGCCCCGGAGATCGACGGCGTCGTCCGCATCGCGGATGGAGCAAAGATTCCGGTCGGCTCTTTTGCGGACGTCTCGATCACGGGATCGGACGCCTATGACCTCGAGGCGCGCCTCGCCTGACACTGGTGTAGAGTCGATATCTTGGGCCGGCGACGGCAATCAATTGGAGATGAATTCACGTGGAAATCTCGGCTGACCGTGTGGTCACGATTCACTACACGCTAAAAGACGACGGCGGTGAGGTGCTCGACAGCTCGGCGGGCGGCGAGCCGCTCGCCTATATCCAGGGCCACGGCAATCTCGTCTCGGGCCTTGAAAAGGCGCTCGAGGGCAAATCCGGTGGCGAGACACTCGCGGTCGTCGTCCCGCCCGCAGAGGGCTACGGAACCCGCGACCAAGAACTCGTACAACGGGTGCCCAAGCGCTCGCTGCAGGGTGCCGGCGAAATCAAGCAGGGCATGCAGTTCCAGGCGCGCACCGAACAAGGCATGCGCGTGTTTACGGTGACCGCCGTAGCCGGCGACATGGTCACGCTCGACGGCAATCATCCGCTCGCGGATCAAACGCTGCATTTCGACATTCAGATCGTGGACGTCCGCGAAGCCACCGCCGAAGAGCTGGAACACGGACACGTGCATGGTCCCGAGGGCCATCATCACCACTGAGCTCCGTGGTGACGGCGGCAAACGCGTTGCAGACATGAACACCGACGCCCCGACCGGCGACCGACCGCCGCCGTCCGCGGACGAGGTCTGTGCGCGGGCGGTGCAATTACAGATGAGCGGCGAGCTGGACGGCGCCGAACGCCTGTATGAGGAAGTCCTGCGGCTTCGGGCGGATCACGACGCGGCGCATTACTGTTTGGGCATGCTGAAGATTCAGCGCGGGGATCCCGCGACCGGCATCGCCCAGCTCTTGAAAGCCCTGGACTTCAAGCCGGAAGTGCCGGATTACTGGCTCGGATACCTCGAGGCCCTGCTGCTCCTCGGACGCACCGAGGACGCGAGCCAGACACTGGCGCTGGCCCGCCGTCACGGCCTCGACGGCACGGCGGTCGAGGAATTCGCCCGCCGGCTCGGCGCCAGATCCGCCGCGGAAGCCGGTGCCGCGGACGAGACCGGTTCGAGGGCGGCGCGGCGCCGGGAACCTCGCCTGCTGCGACGCGACGTCGG
Organism: Pseudomonadota bacterium; assembly: GCA_021780475.1. Lineage (GTDB taxonomy): Bacteria > Pseudomonadota > Gammaproteobacteria > Steroidobacterales > Steroidobacteraceae > Bog-1198. The sequence continues at coordinate 10,642 of JAJXYR010000191.1, read as the reverse complement.
GAAGTTGGAGGACCTGTTGCGCCGCAAGCGCACGCCGGAAGCCCGCGCGTACGCGGAGGAACTCGTCCGCAAGCGCCCAGATTGCGGCTTCGCGTGGAAGGTGCATGGCACCTATCTCTGGGCGGCCGGCCGCGTCGACGAGGCCGCGGCGGCTTTCGAGCAATGCCTGCGTGCGTCGCCCGACGACGTCGAGGCCCATATTAAAATGGGCATGTTGGCGCTCGACTTCCTGAAGCGGCTTGACGTTGCGATCACCCATCTTCGACGGGCGATGCGGCTTGATCCGGAATGCAAGACGCCGCTGGCGAACGCCGCGCACACGGCCCTGCTGTTCGCGATCTGCCACGATCCGGCGATGGACGCCGATACCTTGTTCCAAGAGCATCTGCGCGTCGGCAGGCGGCTGGAGCTGCGGTCCTCGGATAAGCCGCCCCGCCACCGGAACGACCGCATACCGGAGCGGCGCCTGCGCATCGGCTTCGTGTCGGGCGACCTGCGCAATCATGCGGTCGCGCTTTTCTTCGAGCCGGTTCTCGATCACCTGACCGGCTCGCCCGCGCTGGAACTGTTCGCCTATTACACCGGCCCTGTCGAGGACCACGTGAGCGAGCGCATGCGCGCCAAGATGCATCACTGGCACAAGGCGCCCGCGAACCTGGTGACGGACGAACAGCTGGCGCGCAGGATTCGCGACGATTGCATCGACATCTTGGTCGATTTGTCGGGTCACACCAGCGAAAATCGCCTCGGCACGTTCGCGCTGAAGCCGGCGCCGGTGCAAATCAGCTGGCTGGGCTACGTGGGAACGACCGGCTTGCGGTCGATGGATTACTATCTGACCGATCGGCACTACCTGCCGCACGCTCAATTCGAACGGCATTTCACCGAGAAGCTGGTCTACCTGCCGGCCATGGCGCCATTCCAGCCCATCGACACGGCGCCGGCGGTCAACGAGCTGCCGGCGCTCGCCGCCGGCGCGTTGTGCTTTGGAAGCTTCCACCGGGTCAGCAAGCTCAATCCTGCGACCGTGGCTGTCTGGTCGTCGCTGCTGCGCGCCGTGCCGAACGCTCGGCTGCTGCTCGCTGCGATGCCCGTAGGTCCGCATCGGGACCAAATCCTGGCGGAATTTTGGCGCCAAGGAATCCCACCCGAGCGCTTGCTCGTCCATCCGCACTACGACATGGACGGGTACCTCGCGCTGCACCATCAGGTCGACATCGGCCTCGACACCCAGCCTTGGTCCGGCGGCACGACCACCAATCACGCGTTCTGGATGGGCGTGCCGACGTTGACGCGCGTAGGATCGACGCCGGCCTCGCGTCTGACCGCGGCATTGTCGCACCAGGTGGGTCTCGAGAACTTCGTCGCGCGGTCGGACGAGGAATTTGTGGCCAAGGGTGTGTACTGGTCGGAGCATTTGCAGGAACTGGCGGAAATTCGGCGCGGCCTGCGCGAACGCTGCGTGCGATCACCCGTGCGCCAACCCGCGACCATCGGGGCCGCGGTCGAGCGGACGTTCCGGCTCGTTTGGGAACGCTGGTGCGCCGGCCTAGAACCGGAGTCGTTCACGGTCGACGATTTGACCGCCGTCCCCACCGTCCCCGCCGGTTCCGCGGACCCGGCACCTGTGGTGCCGCGCTAGCCGCGTATCGCCGGCAAGGCCTTGCCGTTTGCTGGCGGGATATTGCCGCCGCAAGCACCGCCGCACGGGCAGCGGCCCACCGCCATCATCGAATCGGCCGGCAATCGGCGTGCGCTTGGGCGACGACCATCGAGGCACGCGCCGGCACGCCTCTTGCATCATGGAATTCATGCAATCCGAAGGCTGCGTCCAACCCACCACGGCCGGTCCGTCCGCGCGAGTCGCCATCTATACGGTGTTGGTGGGTACGAAGGAACCCATCAATAACCCGCTGCAATATCTCGGCACGACCACCGGAACAGACCTGCAATTCGACTTCCTCTGCTTCACCGACAACCCCAAGCTCGAATCGCCGGTATGGCAGATGCGCCCATTCGATCCCGGACTGGTGCCGCACGAAAAAGCGTCCCGGCTGCCAAAGGCGCGGCCCGACGAGTTCCTGCCTGACCACCGGTACAGCCTGTACATCGACAATACGGTCGTGTTCAAACGCCTGCCCTCTAGCCAAGACCTTCGCGGCGGTGCCCTCCGGGCGTTCCGGCATCCCTGGCGCACCAATCCGATCGACGAGGGTGACGTCGTCGTGCGCGAAGGCCTGGACCTGGCGGATGTAGTCGCCGACCAGTTGCGCTTCTACGCGAAGACCCGCCCCGCAACCCGCTTGAGCCGGTTGACGGCCGGCACGGTGTTATTGCGGGAACACCATGATCCCCGGGTGCGACGCTTCGGACGCCTCTGGTGGGAACAAATCCTGCTCTTCTCGAAGCGCGACCAATTGTCCCTGGACCTGTGCGCCGAGGAAGCGGGCTGCCCCATCGACCATTTCGCCGGTGACAAGCTCAACAATGACCTGTTCGTCTGGCCCGTGCTGCCCGGCCCGGGCCGGCGCGTGCTGGCAAGTTTCGACGCGGATCTCTACGCCTGGCTGCACCGCTCCGACGCGGCCGCGCGCGAGGCCCCGCGAACCCATTTCCTCGCGCACGAAGGCGACGCCGCCGTGTACAAGAAGCGGGTTCCGCTTTTCCACTATGCCTGCCTGCGCACCGGATCGAGCTTGTCGGACACCGCGGCCCCGCGGCGCGCCATCGCCGCGGCGATCCAGATCATGCTCGATCGCGCCGGCGATTCATCGCGACCCATCCTGATTGTCGGCATCAGATCGTCCGAACCTTACTCGGTTGACGAAAGCGAACTGGTCGGCGCGAGCGGCGCGTTCCAACAATATTACCGGTTCGGCCGTTGCCCGCCGGTTTTCACGTGTGCGCTCGCGCTCGACCAGGCGCTGGATCCGGCGGCCTTCGATGCACCCTCGTCGGACAAAGCGTTCGGTCAGATTCTCGTTCTCGGCATGCCGGCTTCTTGCCACGCGCACGCCGGCGCCAAGTTCGGGCCGCTGCTCGCCGCCGACGGCCAGCTCTTGTTCCAATTCGGCACGAGCCTGAGCCTGGACCAACTGCAGACCTTGCACGGGCGCGGCGGTGGCGGCGCGCTGGAGGTATTCCACGGAGGGCATGTGTCGTCGCGGACGGTGATACCGACCAGCGTCGTCCTGATGCGTCCCGGGTACGCGCCGCAGGTGGAGATCGGATCCCGGACCATGGAGGTATCGTGATGTCAGGTGAAGCAGGCGTGCTCGCCTTCCTGCAGATGTTGCGTCAGCGGAAGTCGCGATTTCCGAAGCGCCGAATCGGATCCCTGGGCGATGGCGGCTATGTCTGTCCGGATGACCTTCAGGGGATCTCGCATGTCCTGTCGATCGGCATCGGCAACGAAGTCTCCTTCGACCTGCATTTTGCGAGTGCCGGGGTGCCCGTCTACCAATACGACCACACGATCGAAGGACCGCCGGTCGCACATCCACTCTTCTCCTTCAATCGAATCGCCTGGGCGGAACAGGACGGAGAGCAGTCGCTGAGCCTGAACGGAATGCTCAACCGCCACGGTCTCACGCGGTCCAATGACGTCCTCCTGAAATTCGACGTCGAGGGGGCCGAGTGGGATGCATTCCGCTCGGTCGGCCCCGATACGCTCAAGCATTTCCGGCTCATCACGTGCGAACTGCACGGCCTGCAGAACCTGTTCAACCGCCAGTTCATGAATCAAGCCCGGGACTTGCTGCAGGCCTTGACCGCGCATCACACGGTGACCCATCTGCACGCCAACAATTGCTGCGGCGTATCGCTCGTCGATGGCGTGCCGGTGCCGGCGGTCCTCGAGATCACGCTGCTGCGGAATGACCGCAGCGAATTCTCGCCCTGCTCGGATCCCATTCCCGGACCCCTAGATTACCCGAACATGACCGACCGGCCGGATCTGGTGCTCAATGCATTCAGCTGCGTCAATCGCTAGCCCGGTCGAACGCGCGGCGAATGTCGCGTATTGCGACGGCGGACTGTGCAACCGCCTCAACGCATTGATCTTTGCGTTGATCCTACGCCATCAGTTCGGTCGCGACTGGCAGATCGCCTGGCCCGTCAACAACTGGTGCGGCGCGGCGTTCGAAGCCTTGTTCTCGATCGACCTGCCGGTGACCACGCATCCGCTTCCCTATTTCGGCCAGTTTCAGGCCGAATATTACTTTCTGATGCACGAGAACCAATGCGGGTTCCGGGGTGACCGCGTGATCGACAACCACTCGTTGGGCAGCATGTCGGCCTATCAGTCCGCCCTGGCGCTCGACCGACCGATTCTTTACTACAACAATCTCCTCCCGCCGTTCGTTGATCTCGCGATGCTCGGGGCGGGCCTCTCCCAGCTCCGCGTAAACGAACGCATCGCTGCGCTCGCCCACGCCTTCTGTGACGAACGGAACATCGACGAGCGTGTGATCGGACTTCACATACGCAAGACGGATTTCGGCGGCTCGGTCGATGACGACGCGCTCCATCGCGCCGTCTCGTCGGATTCACGGCGATTTTTCGTCTGCTCCGATGACGAATCGGTGAATCGCCGCTTCGCCGCGCTGCCGAATTGCTGTGTATTCGAAAAGCGCCACTTCCCCGGAAAACTGGTTGCCAAGAATGATTGGAACGCATCCACGCGGGATTCCGCCGGACGGGTCTTTCCGTACAACATCACGCGACCCGGGGAGTCGATCGTGGAGGCCCTGATCGACCTGCTCATCCTGTCAAGGACGACGCCGGCGCGAACCTCCCAATCCACCTTCCTGGGGATGGCCCTCATCTTCAAGGCCGTCAACTATTAAGCCACCGGGCGGAACCTTGCATGTGCAGCATTTTTCTCACCAACAAGCCCACCCTCGACATCGACGCGATGAACCGCTTCATCCGGTTGCGGGGCCCTGATCACACGGAGATCCTTCGCCGGGACGGACTTACTTTCGTCCACAATCTTCTCAGCATCAATGGCGCCTTTACGGTACAGCCCTTTCAGACCGACTCGATCGTCACGATGTACAACGGCGAGATATACAACCATCGTGAATTTGGCGATTTCGCCTCGGACGGCCACTGCCTCATTCCGCTCTATAAGGATCGCGGCGCCCTGTTCCCACAGGCGCTCGACGGTGAGTTCGCCATCATAACCGTGGACTTCGCGGCTCGGTGCGTGTTCATCAGCACCGACATCTTCGCCACAAAGCCGCTGTACGTCTCGGTCGATGGTCCGCATTTCGGCGTCGCCTCCTACGAGTCGGCGCTGCACGGCGCGGGATTCGCGGCCGTCAAAAAGGTGCCGGCGAATACCATCATGCGCATCAATCTCGACAGTCCGGACTGCGTGGAAATCGGCCGGGTCTGCGAATTCTCGGTGGCGCAGTACCGTGGGGATTTCGACGCCTGGATCGACGCATTCGAACGGGCGGTGCAGAAGCGCGTGGCAAATTGCCGCGAGCGGGTCTTCATTGGACTGTCGAGCGGCTACGACAGCGGCGCGATCAGCCTGGCGCTCAACCGCCTCAAGCAGCCCTACAATGCCTATTCAGTGCTCGGCAAGGAACGCGAGGACGTGCTCCGTGGCCGCGTTGCGGCAATGAACGGCCGGACAATGCATCGGTACATAGTGCCCGACGACGTGACCAGATCCAGCGCGCGCCGGCATATCGACACGCAGGTCGAACGGATGTATTACAAGACCTACTCGGCGCAGGGGGATTACAACGAATTCAATCTGGCACTGCAGGACGACAGCGGATCCACCGGGTTGTCCATGGTCTGTGAGCGCGCGCGCGCCGACGGCTGCAAGGTCTACCTGTCGGGTCAGGGCGCGGACGAAATACAATCGGACTACGGCTTCGGCGGCCGCCGCCTCTATCCGCACAGCAATTTCGGCGGCTTGTTTCCGGAGAATCTCGCGACGATTTTTCCGTGGCCATCCTTCTTCGGATCCAGTCAGGAGTCCTACCTCATGAAGGAAGAGCACGTCGCCGGGTCCTACGGGATCGAGGCTCGCTACCCATTTCTCGACCGGAGGGTCGTACAGGAATTTCTCGCAATCGACCACCGACTCAAGAACGCACGCTACAAGTCCGCCTTGAGATCCTATCTCGAGCGGAATGCCTTTCCGACGGCGTTCGACGTGAAGATCGGCTTTTAGGGCGGATGATCCGATCGCCAACCCATGCATGCACGCACGCAAAACCAAATGGAACACCATGGATAACCCAGCCATTCCCGCATTCGATCTCAGCCGCGTGGACGAAGACGAGCATTTGATTCCGCGGCCGTTCGGCACCCTGCAGAGCTTGAATCTCGACCATCTGTATCGCTATGCATTCGCGAAGGGCTTTTGCTACAACGCCGAGGTGCTCGACGCCGCCATGGGATGCGGGTATTCCTCGCTGATTCTAAATTGCAGGCATTACACCGGCGTCGACATCGATCCGAACATGGTTGCCTTCGCGAATCAATATTATCGGCCGTTGATGCCCAATGCGACCTACCTTCAGGGCAGCGTTCTCGAACTGGCCGTTCCCTCGAAAAGCATCGACACGTTCATATCATTCGAGACCATCGAACATCTTCCGACGGACGGTCTGTCGAAATATTTCGCGGAGATCAAGCGGACCCTGCGGCCAGGCGGCGTATTCCTGTGCTCGACGCCCGTGTATCGGGGGGATGCGTTCGGACTTCTGACGAAATACCACGCGTTCGAATTTCGCTACGCGCACTTCGAGGCGACCCTGCTCAGCAACGGCTTTCAAGTCCAGGAAATCTGGTATCAGTGGCCGCCATACTTCGCTATCCAACCGGTCGTTCCCACCGCCGCGCAGACACAGCAGCAAGTCCCGTTCATCGTGGTTTGTGTGTGCCGCTATTACGGCTAGATGTACTTGAACAGAGTCAATTGCTGGGTCAGCGTGTAAGACTGCATCGAAGCGCTCAACGCCGTTTGATCATTGGTCAGCGAGGTGATCGCCGCGGGATAGTCGAGGCTCTGCAGATTCGAGATCGATTGCTGCAGCTGGGTCTGCTGGGTGGTGCCGATCGACTGCGCGAACGTGATCGCGTTCAGACGGCCGCCGACGCTCGCCTGCACGGTCGACACGTTGCTCATGGCCTGATCCAGATTGTTGAGCGTGCCGCTGATCGTGTTGCTGAGCGCGGTCGAGTTGAGCGGCCCCGCGGACGCTGAATTCAACGCGTCGACCAGATTTTGGACGGTCGTGAACACGCTTTGATTGGCGCTGGGCGCGACCGCGAACGAATCGCCCGTGGCCGGCTGCCCGCTCAAGGTGACCTGCACCCCTGAGAACGAAATCGCCTGACCGGGAACGTAGGCACCGGAACTGACCACCGCGTTGGTCGAGTCGAGCACCTGGTAGGCGTTGGCCGCGGTGAACTTGATGGAATAGCTGCCGCCGGTGTAGGCCGTCGGGTCCGTTACCGCGGAGGCGCCGATGAGTCCGCTGCCGGTGTTGCCGGCCGCCGCGCCGACCGTGAACGTGCCGTTGCCGGTCTTGATCTGATTGAACACCGTATTGCCGTTGTCGCCGGTGGCGATGGTCTGGCCGGCGGCGATCTGCACGTGCAACTGCCCCTGATCGCCGGCGTAGGTCGCGCCGGAGGCGGACTGCGTGAACGGCTGGGTCTGGGAGGAATATCCCGCGAATATGTAGTCGCCGTTGCCGTTCTGGGTGTTCGCGGTGCCGATGAGGCTCTGCTGGATCTGAGCCGCCTGGGTCGCGATCGCGGCGAGATTCTGCTGCGACATCGTGCCGGAATTCGCCTCGAGCGCGAGGCTGCGCAGTGTCTGCAGCTGGCTTTGAACCTGGGTCAGCGCGTTGCCCTCGGTGTTGAGGTTGGTCTGCGCGCTGTTTGCGTTGGCCGTGTATTGCTGGCTTTGCGACAACAGCTGATCGTAGGTGTTGACGTTGCCGGCGGCCGCCGGATTCTGTGCGGGCGAAGTGAACGCGAGTCCGGTCGACACCTGGTTCTGAGTCTGGGCAAGGTTCGACTCGAGCGCCCCCAGCGAGGCCAGGAACTGGGTCTGCAGAAGATTCTGGGTGATGCGCATCAGAGTATCCCGTTCGACAAGGCCGACATCAGGTTGGTGAACATTTGGTTGCCGATCGACATCGCCTGCGCCGAGGCCTGAAACGCCTGCTGCCACTGCAGCAGATTGGCCGCCTCCTCGTTCATGTTCACGCCGGAGATCGACTGCACGGTCTGCAAGGCCTGCGCATTGACGGACGCCTGCGCCGTCTGGGCACTGTTGACCTGTTGCGCCTGGCCGCCGATCCCGGTGATCAGCGCGCTGACGGCGCCGTTGACGCTGATCGTGCCGCCCGCCAGAACGCCTTGATTTTGCAGTGCCGCGCTCGCAAGCGCATTGCGGTTGTCGCCGCCGCCGGCGGTGTTGCCCTGCACCGTGAAGCTGTCGCCGGCCGCCGGAGTGCCGGTGATCTGCACCTGCCACCCGTTCGCGGCGATGTTCCCGCCCGCCGTGTAGGTGTTGCTCGCGCCGCCGTTGATCGTGTAGGTGGTCGGACTCGTGAACTGAATCGTCGCGCTCGTGAGCAGGTTCGGATTCGTCGCATCGAGCACCGTACCGCTGCTGATCGATGCGGCACCGGTGTTCGTGGCGGACGCCGCAGTCTGGATCGCGCCCGCGGCGGCGATCTGCGACGGGCTGGTGATCGCGACGCCGAAAGTGCCGGCCGCCTGCGCCGTCGGCTGGATCAAGAATTTGTCGCCGGCGGCGGGCGTGCCCGAGAGCACGATCGACAGTCCGTCGGCGCTCAGGGGACTGGCCGCGGTGCCTGCGCCGGTGAAGGCCACGGCGGCGCCGGTCGTCGCGTTGCTCAGGTGATACGCGCCGCCGGTATAAGAGAGTACATAATCGTTCGTGGTCAACTTGCCGACATCGGCCACGCTCGCGGTTGCGGTCACGGCGCCGGTGTTGGTGTTCGCCGGGGTCGCGACCGGCGCGCCGACCGAGAACAGAGGCGCGCCGAGTTGCCCGGTGAGATCGAGGCCGGCGCCTTGCTGCGCGTTCGCCGACTGGGCGAGCGCGGTGGCGACCTGGCCGAGCTGGTTCAGCGCCGGATCGACCGCCTGCGAACGTGCGGCGAGCAGTCCGCCGAGATCGCCCGACGTGATCGAGCCGCTGAGGATGTTCTTGCCCATCGTCGCGGTCGAGATCTCGAGTTGCGACGCATTGTAGGGATTCGGCACGGTCGTGAGCTGCGTGACATTGCCCTGCAGAACGAGCGGCTGGCCGTTCGCGACGAACACGTTGAGCCCGCCGTTGCTGTCGGTGCTGGTGGTCACTCCGACCAGCTTGGACAGATTCGACAGCAGCTGGTCCCGCTGATCAATCAGGTCGTTGGGCGGCTGGCCGCCGGCCTGCGCGGTACCGACGACGATCTGCTGATTGAGCGTCGAAATCGAGGTCGCGATCGAGTTGATCTGCTGCACGTCGGACGTGATGCCGGAGTTTATCGTCGTGTTCAGGGTCTGCAGCTGGGAGCTCGAACTTTGAAAGCTCGAGGCGACCCCCTGGGCCGCGCTCAGCAGCGCTTGCCGGGTCGCGGTGGAGGTCGGCGCATTGGCGACGTTCGCCCAGGCATTGTAATAACTCTGCAGCGACGTGCTCAGACCGCCGGCGCTCGTGCCGATGATGTTGTCGATCTGGTTGGTGTAGACCTGCAGGCCGCTGAGCTGCCCCAGGCTGCTCTGGGAGTTGTTCAGCTGATTGGTCGCCGCCTGGCTGTAGGAGCGCAGGATCCCGGAAACTCTCACGCCGGCACCGACGCTCGCGACGCCGTTGGTCTGCGGCGTTGCGGTCACCAGGTTCACGCTTTCCTTCGCGTAACCCGGCGTATTCGCGTTGGCGATGTTGTTGCTGGTGACCGATATCGCGGTCTGCAGCGCCTGCAACGCCGAAACGCTGATTCCAAACAAGTCCGACACGATCTACTCTCCGCTGCGCCGCCGCTGCCCGTGGTTCACCCTGTCCGCCGGTATATCGGCCGCGATCTTGAAACCTTAAAGTTTGAGCATCGCGGCATGCAGAGCCGCCCGGAACACGCCGCTCTGCAGGATGCCGTTTAACTTATTCGCGTAGCCGGGATCGGTCGCGTACCCGGATTTCGCGATCCCCTCGATATAGGCCTGGATGTTTTGTCCGGCGGCGATCGCCTGGCGATAGCGCGGCGAGTCCTTCAGCAACTTCGCGAAATCGTCGACGCTCTCCTCGATCGAACCATAGGCGCGGAACGCGGCGTTTCGCATCGATGCGACGCCGCCCGCGAATTCGACCGTCGGTGCGCCCGCCCGCTCGCCGTCCCAGCCTGCGTCCGCCTTGATGCCGAACAAGTTCATGCTCGGCGCACCGTTCGCGGTCCGCGCCATGCGCCGACCCCAACCCGTCTCCAGCACGGCCTGCGCCAACAACCCGGTCGGATTGACGCCGAGCGCCTGCGCCGCGTTGCGAATGGCCGGCAGTACGCGGCTCACGAACGCGGCGGCGGTCGCGAGCGTGGTCGCCGGCGCGGGCCCGGCAGTCCCCGGCGCGGGCGCGGCCGCCCCCGAAGCGGCC
>JAJXYR010000109.1 GCA_021780475.1 Pseudomonadota bacterium | reverse complement strand
GGGTCGAACCCACGGTCACGGACGCGAACGTCGTGCTCGGCTATCTGCCGGAGATGCAGCGGCTCGGCGGCGAAATGCGCCTGGACCGGAATCTGTCGGCGCGCGCGGTGCAGAAGGTCGCCGACGCGCTCGGGCTGCCGCTTCTGGATGCCGCGCTCGGCATCTATCAGATCGTCAACGAAAACATGGTCGGGGCGCTGCGCCTCGTGTCGGTCGAGCAGGGATACGATCCGCGTGACTACGCGTTGATCGCCTTCGGCGGGGCGGGCCCGCTGCACGCCAACGCGCTCGCGCGTCTGCTCGGCTCGTGGCCGGCGATCATTCCGCCGGGACCCGGCGTGCTGTGTGCGCTCGGCGATGCGACCACCGCGGTGCGCGACGAGCGCGCGCGCACCTACGTCAGGAAATTCACGGAGACCAGCGCGCGCGAACTCCTGTCGATCCTCAAGGATCTGGCGCGCGAGGCGACGAAGTCGCTCGAGCGCGACGGCGCCGCAAAGGCCGAGATCACGACCGCCTTCCAGGTCGATCTGCGCTACCACGGGCAGGGACTGCGGCTCACGGTCGACGTCGGCCTCGAAGATCTCGAGAAGCACGGTCTCGACGCCTTGTCGGAGAAATTCGACGCCGAGCACAAGCGGCTGTTCACGTTCGCGCTCGATCTGGAGCACGAGGTGGTGACCTTGCGCGCATCGGCGCAGGGACGCGGCATCAAGCTGAAGCGCGCGGCGATCGCCGCCGGCGGCCGCGACCCGAAGGCCGCCGTCGTCGGCAGGCAGGCGAGCTACATGGACGGAAAGAAGCTGAGCGCGCCGATCTACGACCGTGCGCGGCTCAAGGCGGGCAACGTCGTCCGGGGTCCCGCGATCGTCATCGAGATGGATTCGACGTCGGTGATCCTGCCGAAACACCATGGCAAGGTCGACCGGTCCGGCAACATCCTGATCTATCCGGACGCCCATAAGCCCGCGCGCGGCGCCAAGTCGGCCAAGAAAAGAAACTGAGGAGAATTCGCGATGCCCGCAACGATCCTGCAGCGCAATAAGACGCGCTTGAAGAAGGTCAAGGTCGACACCGTGACGATCGACATCATCGAGAGCGCGCTGCGCAATGCGCGCTTCGAGATGGATACGGTGTTGTTCCGCACGGCGATGTCGCCCGGCATACGGGAACAGCACGATGAGTTTCCGATGATCGCGAACGTCGACGGCAAGATGGTGGTCGGCCAGTTCGGGTCGTTCATCCACGGGTTCATGCAGGGTTACGCGGGCACGATCGAGGAGGGCGACGTGTTCCTCACGAACGATCCGTATTCGGTGCGCGGCGCGATCAGCCACGCCAACGACTGGCTGTTGCTGATGCCGATCTACCGCCGCGGCCGCCTGATCGCCTGGTCGGCGATGTTCGGCCACATGACGGACGTCGGCGGCAAGGTGCCGGGCTCGCTGCCGACCGATGCGCGCTCGATCTACGAGGAGGGCGTGACCACGCCGCCGGTGAAGATCTTCAAGAAGGGCGTGCTGAACGACGACGTGCTGAAGATCATGCTGCACAACTGCCGTCTGCCGCACTGGAACCTGTCGGACTTCAACGCGATCGTCGCCGCCTTGCGCACCGCCGCGGCGCGCTGCGTCGAGATCGGCGAACGCTTCGGCGACGACGTGTTCCATTCGGCGATGCTGGAGATGCTCGCGCGCAACCGCCGGGCGATGCGCGAACTCATCAAGCGCACGGTGCCCGAGAAGAAGCAGTACTTCGAGGACTTCATCTGCGACGACGGCGTGAACATGGGCCCGTACAAGATCGCCTGCGCGATGTGGCGGGAGGGCGAGAAGTGCATCTTCGACTTCGCCGGCACCGATCCGCAGTCGATATCTTCGATCAATTTCCTGTTGAACGAGGAAATGTTCAAGATGTTCGCGGGCGTCTACATGATCATGGTGTTCGACCCGCAGATCCTGTTCAACGACGGGTTCTACGATTTGATGGAGGTGCGCATCCCGTCCGGGACGCTGCTGAAGCCCTTGAAGCCCGCGGCGCTGTCCTGTCGGACCCACGCGCTCGGGCGGATTTTCGACGTGCTCGGCGGTCTCCTCGGGCAGGGAAACCCCCAGTTCATGTGCGCCGCCGGGTTCTCGGATTCGCCGCACTTCATGTACTCCGGGCACGACAAGCACGGCGACTGGTACCAGCTGTACCAGATTTCGTTCGGCGGGATTCCGGGCAAGCCGTTCGGCGACGGGCCGGACGGCCACTCGCTGTGGCCCTCGTTCACGAACGTGCCGAACGAGTTCCTGGAGAGTTATTTTCCGCTGCGCATCGAGACCTACGAAACGATCCCCGATTCCGGCGGCCCGGGCAAGAACCGTGGCGGCAACGGCCTGCGCATCGGTTACCGTTTTCTCGAACCCGGCGAGATCTCGATTCATGACGACCGCTGGCTCACCTATCCCTGGGGCGTGAACGGCGGTCTGCCCGGTGCCCGCAGCCGCAAGACGCTGATGCGCGCGGACGGCACCAGCGAACTGTTGCCGTCGAAGATCGACCACGTGAAGGTCGAGCCGGGCGATCTGTTGATCGCCGACACCTGGGGCGGCGGCGGTTGCGGCGATCCGCTCGAGCGCGAGCTCGACAAGGTCAAGTTCGACGTCGATGCGGGCCTCGTCACGCGCGAGGGTGCGCGCCGTTACGGCGTGGTCCTCGATGCCGGGGGCGCGGTGGACGCCGCGGCGAGCGCCAAATTGCGGGCCGAGATGGGTAAACGGCGCGGGCCGGCGGCGCTGTTCGACCGCGGCTTCACGTCGATCGAGGAGTTGAAGGCGCGCTGCCTCGCGGAGACCGGACTCGCGCCGCCTGTGCAGCCGAAGTTCAGCAAATGGGCGTTGAAGGCGGCGTCGACCGGCGCCGCATGATGCGCGCCGCCGAGCGCGCATATGCCACGGTGCGCGAGGGCATCCTGTGCGGCACGTACGCGGCCGGCACGCGCCTGACGGAGCTCGACCTTGCGCAGGCGGCGGGAGTCAGCCGCACGCCGATCCGCGAGGCGCTGCGGCGGCTGCACGCTGAAGGCTTGGTCGAGTTCGAACCGAACCATGGGGCGGTCGTCGCGGCGTTCGAGCTGGAGGATGCCGAGGAGATCTTCGAGTTGCGCGCACTGCTCGAGCCGATCAGCGCGCGCCGGGCCGCCGAGCGCGCGACCCCGGCGATCGTCGCCGAGCTGCGCGGGCTCGCGCAACAACAGATCGCCGAATCGGCGCGCCGGGCCGCGGGCTTCCTGTCGCGCATCGGCGATTTGAACGATCGCTTCCACCGCTCGATCCAGCGCGCGGCGGACAGCCCGCGGCTCGCCAAGACGCTGTCCGGCTTGATCGAGGCGCCGCTGATCCTGCGCACCTTCGCGAATTACTCTCCGGCCGAACTGCAGCGCAGCGCCGATCAGCACGTCGAACTGGTCCAGGCGATCGAGGCCAAGGACGGCATGTGGGCGCACAGCGTCATGCGCACCCATATCCTCGCCGGACGGGCGACCTACCTGCGGGGACGTCGCGGCCGCTGATCGCGCCGCTTCACACCGGCCGGATGGGAACGGTTTTTTCCGGACCGCCGTGAATCCATCCCTGGAGGCTGCGGGAAAAACATCCTGTTTTTCACGCTCCGGAAAAACCCGTTCCCATCCGGCCCCAATGAATCGCTCGTACCGTCCACGAATGGCCCTCCCTAGGCGCTCCGCGG
>JAJXYR010000122.1 GCA_021780475.1 Pseudomonadota bacterium | reverse complement strand
CAGGTGCACGCCGCTGCCGTCGAGCAGCAGCGGATAGCCGGAAGCGACCGACGCGAACACGGCCCCGGACTGGTAAAAGCCCAGGTTGTACAGCGTGCCCTCGTAGCCGGACGACTCGGTGCGGTGGTAATACGATGTGTTCGAGATCAGCTTGACGCTGCCGAGATCACCCTCGAGCTTCAAGGACGGCAGGTAGAACCGGTCGGGCCGCGGGCGGCGGTCCGGGTCTGCGCTGAAATAGCGGTCTTTCGACGGATTGGAGTAGATCGACCAGTAGTCGCTGGTGTTGTCGGTCTCTTTGTTCTGGTAGTAGAAGCTCGGCGTCGCCTGCCAGCGGTCGTTGATCGCCCAGACGGCCGCGAGCCGCACCAGATACGTGTCGGCGCTGTTGGCGTTCTTCCGCACGGTGGCAAGGGACACCGGGTCGATCAGGTCGATCCAGCCGCCGTCGCGCCGGTACCAGACCGTCGCACGCACGCCGAGCGTGCCCGGAATGATCGGGGTGCCGCCCGCGACGCCGACTTCGTAGCTCGGTTCCCCGCCCTGGGTGTAGGAGACCTCGTCACGGCTGTAGATGCTGCTCTTCGTCAGGCTCGGCTGAACCGTGATGTAGCGGACCGTGCCGCCTTCGGAGCCTGCGCCGAACAGCGTGCCCTGCGGGCCGCGCAGCACCTCGACGCGCTGGATGTCGAAGGCTTCCGGCAGCGTTTCGTCGGGATTGAACGCGAGCGCGCGCATCTGAATCGGCGTGTCGTCGATGTAGATGCCGGTCGTGCCCGCGCCGCCGGTCGAGGCGATCCCGCGGATCGAGATGTTGTTCGTACCCGAGTCATCGACCTCGACGCCGGGCGTGAACTTGGCGACGTCGGTGAAGTCCTTGATGCCGCGCAGGTCGAGCGCCGCCTGGGTCAGCGCGGTCACGCTGATCGGCACCTTGCTCAGGCTTTCGGCGCGCCGGGTCGCCGTCACGATGATCTCCTGCAGCGGTCCGGCCTGGGAGGCGTCGGACGGCGCCGCCTGGGCGCGGACCGCGGCCGGCCACAGCGCCGCCGCGGCAAATCCCGTCAAGACGCCCGCGGCGAGCGCCGCGCGGACGTGGTGAGTACGCAACCCTTTGCTTTGCCTGCATCCCGGCATGATGAACCCTCGTGGTTTGGTATCGCAGGACCATAGCGCCGAAAACCCTGAAACGCAATTGTAATGCCATGCACCGCGGTGGCGCGCATGGTGCCGTCGCGTGCGCGCAACGGGCGCATTTGTGGGATCATGGGAGGATGACCGAACCCGTCGACCGGCCGCGCGCCAAATCCCTTGCGCCGTTGCGCGCGCTGATTCCCTTTCTGAAACCCTACCGCTGGACGCTCGCGGCTGCGATGCTGGCGCTGCTCGCCGCGTCCGCGGCGCTGCTGTCGCTGCCCTACGCGCTGCGGCAGGTCATCGATCATGGGATCGCGGCGAAGGATGCGGCGACGATCAATGGCTATTTCGTCGGTTTTCTCGCGGCCGCGGTGCTGTACGGTATTTTCGCGGCGCTGCGCTTCTATCTCGTCACCTGGCTCGGCGAGCGCGTGGTGGCGGACCTGCGCGGCGCGGTATATCGGCGCGTCGTGCGCATGGACCCCCTGTTCTACGAGACGACGCGCACCGGCGAGGTGCTGTCGCGCCTGACCGCCGACACGACGCTGGTGCAGGCGATCGCGGGAGTGAATCTGTCGATCGTACTGCGCTCCACGTTGAGCCTGGTCGGCTCGCTTGTGATGCTCGCGCTCACCAGCGCGAAGCTCACGGCCGCGATCCTGGTTCTGATCCCGCTCGTCGTCGCCCCCTTGATCCTCGTCGGGCGGCGCGTGCGCGAGTTCTCGCGCACCTCGCAGGACCGCATCGCCGACACCAGCGGCCTCGCCGACGAGACGCTGAACGCAATTCAAACGGTGCAGGCGTTCACGCTCGAAGACCTGCAGAGCGAACGCTACAGCCGCGCGGTCGAGGACAGTTTCGCCGCGGCGTTGCGGCGCACGCGTGTGCGGGCGCTGCTGACGGCGATCGGCATCATGCTGGTGTTCGGCGGGATCACGTTCGTGTTGTGGATGGGGGCGCACGCGGTGCTAGCCGGGCGCATGACGGGCGGACAGCTAGGCCAGTTCTTGATGTATGCGGGTCTGGTCGGCTCCTCGGCCGCGGCGCTCACGGAAATGTGGGGCGAGATTCAACGAGCGGCCGGCGCGATGGAGCGGCTGTCGGAGCTGTTGCATGCGACGCCGCGCATCGCCGCGCCGGCGAAGCCGCTCGAATTGCCGGCCCGGGTCGACGGGCGCATCCGCTTCGACGACGTGTTGTTTCATTATCCGTCGCGGCCCGAGACGCCGGCTCTCGATCGATTCGACCTCGACGTGGCGCCGGGCGAGACGATCGCGTTCGTCGGGCCCTCGGGCGCGGGCAAGAGCACGACGTTTCAATTGTTATTGCGGTTCTATGACCCGGAGTCGGGCAGCGTGTCGATTGACGGCCGCTCGCTCGTGGACCTTAGGCCCCAGGACGTGCGCGCGCAGATCGGCCTCGTGCCGCAGGACACGGTGCTGTTCGGCGCCAGCGCGCGCGAGAACATCCGCTACGGGCGCCCCGGGGCTAGCGATTCGGACATCGAGGCGGCTGCGCGCGCGGCGGCGGCGGACGAATTCCTGCGCGCACTGCCCGACGGCTACGACACGTTCCTGGGCGAGCGCGGCACGCGGCTGTCGGGCGGACAGCGCCAGCGGATCGCGCTCGCGCGCGCGATCTTGAAGGACCCGCCGATCCTCTTGCTCGACGAGGCGACGAGCGCGCTGGATTCCGAGTCGGAGCGGCTCGTGCAGCAGGCCCTCGAGAAGTTGATGCAGGGGCGCACGACGATCATCATCGCCCACCGCCTCGCGACGGTGCAAAAGGCCGACCGCATCGTCGTCATGGACCATGGACGCAGGGTCGCGGTCGGCACGCACGCCGAACTGATGCGCCAGAATCCGCTCTACGCGCGGCTCGCGACGCTGCAGTTCGGCCTGGCGGACCCCGCCGCGCTCAGCTGATCAGACCCTCCTCGCGCAGCGCCTGTTCGACCTTCGGGCGATGGCCGATTTCGCTCATGTAAGCGGCGAGCACCGGCCACTTGGCGAGCTCGACGCCGACATGGGAACTCCAGCTCAGCACCGTGAACAGGTAGGCGTCGGCGACGCTGAATTGCGCGCCCATCAGGTAGGGCTTGCCCTTCAGGGTCGAGGACAGCCAGTCGAAACGCGCGGCCAGATTCGCGTGCGCACCGGCCTTCCAGTCGGCGGAGGCCTTCGGGTTCCACAGCGGGCTGAAGCCCTTGTGCACCTCGGTGGCGACGTAGTTCAACAGTTCCATCAGCCGGTAGCGCTCGAGCGAACCCGCCGCCGGGGCGAGGTGCGCATCGGGCTTGCGATCGGCGATGTATTGCAGCACCACCGCGACCTCGGTCAGCACCTGGCCATCGTCGAGCGCGAGCGCCGGCACGGAACCCTTGGCGTTGACCTGGCGGTAGTCGGCGCCGGACGCGGTTTTCTTGGTCTGCAGATCCACTTTTTCGGTCGTGAACGGCAGTCCCGTCTCGCACAGCGCGATGTGCGGCGCGAGCGAGCAGGCGCCCGGAGAGTAATACAGCTTCATCGGGAATTCCTCGATCGGGTTGCGGGGGAGGGCGGATCTTACCGCGCGCGGCTCACGGCGGAAAGCGCGGGCGCCGCGCGCGC
>JAJXYR010000204.1 GCA_021780475.1 Pseudomonadota bacterium | reverse complement strand
CGCTGCATCTCCGGCAGATAGCCGAGCACGACGTTGGCGTCCGTGACCGTGGGTTCCACCCCGCCCTTGCCGTAGGCCGCGGGACCCGGATCCGCGCCCGCGGACTGCGGCCCGACGCGCAGCGCCTTGGTCAGCTCCGGCACGTGCGCGATCGAGCCGCCGCCCGCGCCGACGGTGCGGATGTCGACCGAGGAGGCGCGCACGGTGACGTCGCCGACGGTGGTCTCGCGCCTGAGCCGCGGCGCGCCGTTCTGGATCAGCGCGACGTCGGTCGAGGTGCCGCCGACATCGACGGTGAGGAGATTCGGGAAGCCCGCCTGCACCGCGACCCACAGCGCGCCGGTGACGCCGCCCGCGGGGCCGGACATCAACAGGTTCACCGGATACTCTTCGGCCGCCTTCGCGCCCGCGAGGCCGCCATCGGAGCGCAGAATATGCAGCTTCACCGCCTTGGCGCTCGCGGCGATCTTTTGGGTGAGATTGGCGACGTATTTGGCGACGCGCGGCCGCACGTAGGAATTGGCGACCGTCGTCACGGTGCGCTCGTATTCCTGCATCTCCGGCACGACCTCGCAGGACAGGGACACCGGGATGCCGGGCATCACCTCGGCGGCGATCTCACGCACGCGCTTCTCGTGGGCGGGATTCGCGTAGGAATTGATCAAGGACACCGTCAAGGCCTCGATCCCCCGGCCGCCGAGCCGCATCAGATCCGCCCGCAAGCGCGGCTCATCGAGCGCCTCGACGACCTCGCCGTCCGCGCCGACGCGCTCGGCCGCCTCGATCGTGCATTCGAGCGGCGCCATCGGCAGCGACTTGTTGTAGATGACCCAGCCGCCGAGTCCGCCGGGGACGAACGAGCGCGCGATCTGCAGCACTTGGCGGTAGCCGCGCGTCGTGACCAGTCCGCAGCGCGCGCCGGTGCCGGTGAGCACCGTGTTGGTGGCGACGGTCGTGCCGTGCATCACGTGATCGATCTCGTCCGGGCGGACGCCCGCCTTTTCGCACACCCGCTCCATGCCCTTCAGCACGCCGATCGACTGATCGGCCGGCGTGCTCGGCACCTTCGCCGTGAACACCTCGCCCGTGCGTTCGTTGACGAGAAACAAGTCGGTGAACGTGCCCCCGACGTCGACTCCCAATCGATATGACATTAGCGCACCCTTATCTGGATTGAACGCGCGGGAAGGTTCCCGCCTTGACCAACATGCCCGGCACCGGCTTCGCGAGCTGCGCTTCGAGCCAGCGTGCGGTCTCGATCAGCGCATCGATCGCGACGCCGGTCTCGACCCCCATTCGATTCAACATGTACAGCAAATCCTCGGTGGCTATGTTGCCGGTCGCCGCCGGTGCGAAGGGACAGCCGCCGATCCCGCCGACGCTCGCGTCGAGCGCCCGCACGCCCGCGACCAACGCCGCATAGGCGTTGGCGATGCCCGTGTTGCGGGTGTTGTGGAAATGCGCCCGCAGAGGCATGTGCGGCAGGTGCGCGCGCAGCCGGCCGAACAACTCCGATACCTGCGACGGCACCGCCGCGCCGATCGTATCGGCGAGTGCGATCTCGACCGGCCCGGCCTCGGCGCAGCGCAGCGCGATGTCGATCACCCGGTCCGGATCCACTTCGCCTTCGAACGGACAGCCGAAAGCGGCCGAGATGGTCACGTTCGGGCGGATGCCCGCGGCATGCGCCGCGGCCGCGATGTCCAGCCAGCTCGCGATCGACCGTTCGGTGCTCTCGCCCTGGTTGCGCATGCTGAACGTCTCGCTGGCGACGACCGCCATGCCGATCGCATCGCAGCCCGCCGCCAGGGCGCGGTCGAATCCCTTGCGGTTCAGCACGAGCCCCATCAAGGACACGCCGGGGCGGCGCCCGAGGTGCGCGAGCACCTCCTCGGCGTCCGCCATCTGCGGCACGCGCTTGGGGTGGACGAAGCTGGTCACTTCGATGCGGCGCAGGCCGGCGCCGATGAGCCGTTCGATCAGCTCGACCTTCGTCGCCGTCGGCAGGATCACCCCTTCGCTTTGCAGTCCGTCCCGCGGGCCGACCTCGACGAGCTCTATCAGGGATCCACGGATCGTCATAGGATTCATCATTTCATTCCGATGCTCATTTGTATACAATTTTCACGGCTTGCGCGAGTGAATTTAAATATGGCGCCGCTGTTGAACCGTCCGATCCGCTGCGGCGTTCCGCCGATCCTCGGCAATTGTATACAATAGATAGCGGCTCACGCGGCGCGGAGAACACTGAATGCAGAAGCCCATCGAATTCAAGCACGGCGCCTTGTCGGACCTGCGCGTATTGGAACTCGGCACCCTGATCGCGGGACCATTCTGCGGCCAACTCCTCGGCGACATGGGCGCCGAAGTCATCAAGATCGAACCGCCGAATCAGGGCGATCCGATGCGCTTGTGGGGACGGCAGCAGCACGGCGCACCGTCGCTGTGGTGGCCGGTCGTCGCGCGCAACAAAAAGTCGATCACGCTCGATTTGCGCCAGCCGGCGGGCCAGGAGGTGCTGAAGGAACTGGTCACGAAGACGGACTTCCTGTTGGAGAACTTCCGTCCCGGAACGATGGAAAAATGGGGCCTCGGCTACGAGACGCTGGCGGCGATCAACCCGCGGCTGATCATGATCCGCGTGTCGGGCTACGGCCAGACCGGACCCTATGCGCATCGCGCCGGCTTCGGCGCGATCGGCGAGGCGATGGGCGGTTTGCGCTACATCGTCGGCGACCCGTCCACACCGCCGTCGCGCGTCGGCATCAGCATCGGCGATTCGCTGGCGGCGACCTTCGCCTGCGTCGGCGCGCTGTCGGCGCTGCACTACCGGGAAAGAACCGGGCGCGGCCAGGTCGTCGATTCGGCGATCTACGAAGCGGTGCTCGCGATGATGGAATCGTTGCTCACCGAGTACGACCAGACCGGCTTCATCCGCGAACGGACCGGCGCGATCCTGCCGAACATCGCCCCGTCGAACGTCTACCCGACGAAGGAAGGCTGGGTGCTGATCGCCGCCAACCAGGACACCGTGTTCCGGCGGCTCTGCGAGGCGATGGGCCAACCGCAGCTCGCGACGGATCCCGCCTACGCGAATCACCAAGCGCGCGGCGCCCGCCAACACGAGCTCGACGAGCTGATCGGCCGCTGGTCGTCGCAACAGTCGACCGACACCGTGCTCGATTTGATGGACCGTCACGGCGTTCCCGCGGGACTGATCTACCGGCCGCCGGACATGCTGCGCGACCCGCAGTACGCCGCGCGCAATGCGATCGTGACGGTCTCGCATCCCCAGTTCGGGGACCTGAAAATGCAGAACGTCGCGCCCAAGCTCTCGGAGACCCCGGGAAGCATCCGCGGCGCCTCGCCCGATCTCGGGCAGCACAACGACGAGATCTACGGTTCGCTGATGAACTACGCGGCCGGGCGGATCGCGGAACTGCGCCGGCAGCACGTGATCTAGGCGGGGAAAAGCGGCGCGCGGGGCACCCAAGCCCGGCGCGCCGCGTCCTTGCCGACCCTCAGCGGCCGAACTTGTAACCCAGTTCGACACCGAAGGCCCGGCCGGTGCCCGAATTGAGGAACGAACCGCCGAATTCCGGCGCCGGAATCACCTCGGCCAGATATTGCTTGTTGGCGAGGTTGCGGCTCCACAGCGTCACGTCCCAGTTGTCGCCCTCGACGCCGAGGCGCGCATTGTAGATCTGGTACGCGTCGCGGTAGGTGCGGGAGAAATCGCCCGGCACCCCGAACAC
>JAJXYR010000075.1 GCA_021780475.1 Pseudomonadota bacterium | reverse complement strand
GAACGGCTCGCGCGTGTCGGCGCGCGGCTGCGCAGCCGCGCCGCGGGAATTGCGCGCTCGCTGACGCAGGAATTCGGCAAACCGTTGTGCGAGTCGATCGACGAAATCGCCGCGGCGGCCGACTGCTTCTGCTCGTTCGCCGAACAGGCGCCGACGACCGCCGCGAGTTCGCCGGCCGGAATCGACGGAATCCTGGGGTCGGGCGATCTCCCGATATGGGGCACGGCCGACCGCGTCGCCGCGGCACTCGCTGCCGGACGCTGCGTCGTGTGCGTGACCTCGCCACAAGCGCCGATGACCGGTTTGTTGCTTGCCGAGTGCTATGACGCGCTGCCGGCCGGCGTCGTCAACGTTCTCGCCGGCGCTGCGGAGCTGACGACGGCATTGTCGGCCCATCTCGGCGGCGGCACGGGCGGCGCCGAGCGGAGCGGGCGTGGCGCGCGCGGTGCGGTGCCCGCGATCGTGTTGTCCGATGCAGACCTCGATCTTGCGGTGCCGGGCGTGGCCTGGCTCGCGCTGCGTAATGCCGGCCAAACCTACGGCGCCCGTGCGCAGCTGTACGTCGACCGCGCGATCGCCCCCGCGTTCGCCGACCGGCTGCACGAGTACATGGCTTTTCTCGAGGTCGGCGACCCCTTGAAGCCGGACACGGATCTCGGGCCGTTGCATTCCCACGAGGCCGTGCGGCGTGCCGAAGAACAGGTCGCGCGCGCCTCGAAGGACGGCGCCCGCATCAAACTTGGAGGCCGGGCTTTTCGCCCCTGGGGCCTGCCAGGGCATTTCTTTCAGCCCACTATTCTGTTCGACGTCAAGCGCGATAGCTTCGCGGCGCGCGAGGAGATTCTGGCACCCGTCGTGTCGATCATGCCGGTCGACGGCCTCGACGATGCGCTCGACCGCACGCGCGCGCTGACCTGTGTCGGCGCCGAAATTCACACCCGCGACGCGACGCTGGCCGCGCAGGCCTTGCGTTCGATCCGCTTGGCGGAGTCGCTCTCCGGCGCGCCCGCGTCGCGGCCGGCGCTCGTTCACGTCATGGCGCGTCAATCCGCCTGGTTTCCCTATTCCGCGCGGGAGCGGCGGGCAGGGTGAGGTGACGCCGGAATTCGACCGGTTGTGCCGCGACGCGACCGCCGCCGGACTTGCCTGTCGCGGCGGCTTCCATCCCGTCCCAGAAGATGGCGTGCCGGATTTCCCCGACGGCGCCAGGACCGGCACGGTTGTATTGTTCGGCTTCGTCGGCAGCGATCAGTGGCCTGAGTTCGGCGCCGCACCGGAGTACGCGGACGGCGGCTCCAATGCGCTGGATCGCTGGTCCCGGCGCGTCATCGATGCACTCGGTGCCGGTCGCGGCGCGCGCGGGCTGTATCCGTCGGACGGGCCGCCGTGGTGGCCGTTCCAGCGCTGGGCGATGCGCGCCGAATCGGTGCACCGCTCGCCGCTCGGCATCTTGATTCACCCGCGCTACGGACTATGGCATGCGTACCGCGGCGCGCTGGCCTGGCGCGATCGCCTGGATCTGCCACCGCGCGTCGATGAGCCTCATCCCTGCGTGGCTTGCCAGGACAAGCCCTGCCTCGGCGCCTGCCCGGTCGCGGCGGTCACGCCGCAGGGCTACGACCATGGCATCTGCGCCGAACACGTCGCCTCGGTCGCCGGCGCCGATTGCCTGACTGCGGGTTGCCGCGCGCGGCGCGCGTGCCCGGTGGGCGCGGCGCATCGCTATCGGCCCGACCAGGCGGAGTTTCACATGCGTGCGTTCATCCGCCGCTGATCGTAAAGTGCAGCGATGACCGCCCGATCTCGGCACCCGCCGGATCCCAGGTCCATTCGTCGAAATCCACGGCACCGCTGCGATCGATGCGCACGATCGTCGAGCAGCGCGTACCGTAGTCACCGGATCGCACGAACGCGCTCGACAACAGCCGCTCCCACTCCAGGCTGATTCCGGTGCGCGGCAACTGATGATCGGGAGCTGGCCGGTCGTCGCGCAGCAATTCCAGCACCGGGGTCGTGTCGTCGAGCGCGTCCAGGGCCGAATGCAGGCTCGACTTCGCGCGCTGCACCTTGGGCCACGGCGTGTCGAGCAGGTCGTTCGACAGGCCGTAGATACCGGGACCAAGTTCGCGACCCTCGCCGCGCAGGCTTTCATAGATCCCGAGCCGCTCGCCGTCGGAGAAGAGCAGGTTGAAGCCGTTGTAGCGCGGACCCATGTCGCCGAGCCGCGCGAGCTCGTCGGATAACGAACCGGAGGACTCGAGCAGCCCGGTCACGAGTGTGCCGCGACTGGGCGCTTCCGGACGGTTCGGCGCGGATCCGCGAAAATTCGTCAGCGCCGCGAAGCGGCCGGTATTCGTCATGCCGAGCCAGGTACCGCCCGCGGCCAGGTCGCGGCCGGCAAGGATCCGCGGCTGGTCCTGCCACCAGGCGGCCGGGGCGGCCGCCCGCCGATGATATTCGTCGCGATTCGCCGCGATGACGCAGGGATATCGGGGATGTACCCGCCAGACCACGAGGATCAGGCACATGGACGGTTCAAGTCGATTGCGCCCGGGCGGAGGCGGGGAGGTGATCCAGATCCGGGCGCCGGTACGGGTCGACATGGGTCATCAAGCTGAGCACGCGATGACGCTGCATCACGCGATCGCGCGCGACCACCGAAATGTCGTGGCCCGCCTCCACGGTCAAGTCGGCCTGGACTTCGAGGTGCGCATCCACGACGATCAAATCGCCCATCTTGCGCGTGCGCAGGTCGTGCACGTTCATGACGCCCGGCGTCTCGCTCAAGGTTCGACGAATCGCCTCGACCTCGTCCGCATCGGCCGCGCTATCCATCAACTCGTGCAGCGAGCGCCAGCCGAATCCCCATCCCATCTTGGCGACGAGCAGGCCGACGATCAACGCGGCGATGGGATCGAGCAGGGAATAACCCATCAGATTGCCGACGATGCCGACGGCAACGACCAAGGAGGAGGCCGCGTCCGAGCGCGCATGCCAGGCGTTGGCGACCAACAGGCTGGATTTCACCATTTTGGCGACCGCGAGGAGATAGCGGAACAACGCCTCCTTGGCGATCAGCGCCGCGCACGCGACCCACAGCGCGATGGACCGGACGTGCGCGACGGACGCCGGGTTCTCGAGCTTGAGGATCGCCGACCAGGCCATTCCGAGCCCGACCGCGACCAGGATCGCGCCGAGCGCGAGCGATGCCGCCGTTTCGAAGCGCATATGGCCGTACGGATGATCCTCGTCCGGATCGCGGTGGCTGTGGCTGCTCGCGAACAGGACGATGAAATCGGAAACCAGGTCCGACAGGGAATGGATGCCATCGGCGATGAGGCCTTGCGATTTCGCGAGCAGGCCGATCGCAATTTGCGTCATGGCGAGCGCGATATTGATGCCGACGCTGATCCAGGTACTGCGCCAGGCGGCACGACTGCGCTCCGTCGCCACGTGCGGAGAGTCTTCCGGGTCGTCGAGATGTTCGTCTTGAATCATGGAGGGCCGTCGCCGATGGAATATGCGGAGCGCGCGATTCCTGCTAATCGCCGCGCAACGCCGAGAATCGCTGGATCACGCCGTCCGGATCGACTTCCAGGTCGAACTCGATCGGCTGGCAGCAGATCTGACAGTCCTCGACGTAACGCGCGGAGCCGGAACTCGCATCCAGCGCCGTTTCGAACTCCTCGCCGCAATACGGGCAGGCGACCGATCGAAACTGCAGTTCGCCGGCGGCGTCGCCGCCGTCCCCGGCAGCGCCCGGA
>JAJXYR010000003.1 GCA_021780475.1 Pseudomonadota bacterium | reverse complement strand
TGCAGGCCCGCCGCATCGCGCGCGATCGTGACGACGTCGAGGTACAGATCCGGCGCGAGGCGGGCGTTCAGGCGCAATTCCTCCCCGCACAGGAACCGCCGCCGTTCCAGGGTACGCATGTCGAGGAATCCGAGCGCGACCGGCTTTTTGATCTTGTACGCGTACCGGCCGGTCAGCGCGATCATCGAGGTGTTCGTCTGCAGCACTTCGACCCGCCCGACGGCGTGCGGATAGGCGGCCGCCGCGAGCAATTCCTCCGGCAGGATGGTGGCGGGTGCGACGTCGGCGCAGTCTATGCAGCCCATGGGTCCAATGTAGCGGCCATGCCGCCGCGGCGCCATGCGTGATCGGCGCCGGTGCCTACGGGATATCCCGTCCTGGTCGCGGGCTGTGAGATCATCTCGCCACCGGGGGCGGCGGAGCGGGGCGAATGCAGAAGTACGTTGGAGCCATCGATCAGGGGACCACCAGCACGCGCTTCATGGTCTTCGACCGCGGCGGCGCGATCATCGCCACCGCGCAGAAGGAGCATGCGCAGATTTTTCCGAAGCCCGGCTGGGTGGAGCACGACGCCGCCGAGATCCTGGAAAACACGCTGCAGGTCGTCGCCGAAGCCTTGTCCAAGGCGGGCCTGCGCGCCGGGAATCTGGCCGCCGTAGGCATCACCAATCAGCGGGAAACCACGCTCATCTGGGACCGCCGCACCGGCAGGCCGCTTCACCACGCGCTCGTCTGGCAGGACACCCGCGTCGACGCGGCGGTGGCGCGCTATGCCGAGAGCGGCGGCGCGGACCGGTTCCGGCAGAAGACGGGGCTGCCGCTCGCGAGCTATTTCAGCGCGCTGAAGCTGCAGTGGTTGCTCGATGAGGTGCCGGGCGCGCGCGCGCTCGCCGAGGCGGGCGACGCCCTTGCCGGCAACATCGACGCCTGGCTGATCTGGAATCTGACCGGCGGGTCCCGCCATGGCGCTCACCTGACGGACGTGACCAATGCGAGCCGCACGCAGCTGATGGACCTGCGCACGCTCGAGTGGGACGCCGAGCTCATGCGGCTGTTCCGCATTCCGCGCGCGACGCTGCCGCGCATCGCCTCCTCGAGCGAGGTCTACGCCGTGGCCGCCGGCGGCGTGCTCGACGGGGTGCCCATCGCAGGCGTCCTCGGCGATCAACAGGCGGCGCTCGTCGGCCAGGCATGTTTCCAGCCGGGCGAGGCGAAGAATACGTACGGCACCGGCTGTTTCCTGTTGATGAACACGGGCCCCGTGCCGGTTCATTCGACGGCCGGATTGATCACCACGGTCGCGTACCGGTTCGGCACCGAAGCGCCGAGCTACGCGCTGGAGGGGTCGATCGCGATCGCGGGCGCGCTCGTGCAATGGCTGCGCGACAATCTGCGGCTCATCGAGCGCAGCGCCGACATCGAGGCCTTGGCGCGCGAAGTCGAGGACAACGGCGATGTGTATCTCGTGCCGGCATTTTCCGGCCTGTACGCGCCGTACTGGCGTCCGGATGCGCGCGGCATCCTCGCCGGGCTGACCCGGTTCGCGACGCGCGGGCATCTGGCGCGCGCGGCGCTCGAGTCGACCGCCTATCAAACCGGTGACGTGCTGCGGGCGATGGCGCAGGACTCGGGGATCGCGATCAAGGAGTTGCGCGTGGACGGCGGCATGGTGGCCAATGACCTGCTGATGCAATTCCAGGCGGACATCCTGGGCATCGACGTGGTGCGGCCCCGGATGGTCGAGACGACGGCGCTCGGCGCCGCCTACGCGGCCGGACTCGCGGTGGGCTATTGGACCAGCCGCGAGGATCTGGTCGCCAACTGGGGTCTCGGGCGCCGCTTCAGTCCGGCAATGACCGAGGCGCGGCGCGATCTGCTGTGCGCCGCCTGGAAAAAGGCGATCGACCGCTCCCTGGGCTGGGCCTCCTGAGCCGGCGCGGGCTGCCCGGGATCGGGGCCGTTCAGATCACCCGAGACAGGCGCGGCGCGGCGGCGCCGGCATTTTTGTACGCGTCGAACACCATCGCGACGTTGCGCATCAACAGGCGTCCGCGCGGCGTCAGATCGATCCGCCCAACGCCGCGCGCGACCAGGCCGTCGGCCTCGAGCGTTTCGAGCCGCGACAGCTCCGCGGCGAAATACTCCCCGAAGTCGATGCCGAAGCGGCTTGCGGTCGAACGCATATCGACGGTGTTGTGACACATGATCTGTTGGATCACGTCGCGGCGCAGGACATCGTCGTCGCTCATGACGACGCCGCGGTGCAGCGGCAGGCGTCCCTGGTCTAGACGCTCGGCATAGAACTGCATCGTCTTGTGATTCTGCATGTAGAGATTTCCGACCTGGCCGATCGCGCTGATGCCGAGACTCACCAAATCGCGGCTCGCGTGGGTCGTGTACCCCTGGAAGCTGCGGTGCATCGTGCCATTGGCGCGCGCGCGCGCGAGGCCGTCGGTCGGCAGCGCAAAGTGATCCATGCCGATGTAGACGTAACCGGCGGCGGTCAGCCTGTCGATCGCCATCTTCAGCAGCGCGAGTCGCGTCGCGGCGTCCGGCAGATTTTCCGCGTCGATGCGCTGCTGCGCCTTGAACATCTGCGGCATGTGGGCATAGCCATACACCGCGAGCCGGTCCGGACGCTGTCCGATCACGGTCTCCAGCGTCGCGGCGAACGTCGACGTGGTCTGCAGCGGCAGGCCGTAGATCAAATCGAAATTCAAGGAACCGAAACCGTACCGCCGCGCCGCCTCGACGAGCCGCGTGACCATGTCGACCGGCTGGAAGCGGTTGATCGCCTTCTGAACCGCCGGATCGTAGTCCTGAACGCCCAGGCTCAGGCGGTTGAAGCCGATCGCGGCGAGCGTTTCGAGTCCGGCGGGATCGATCGTGCGCGGGTCGATTTCGATCGAGTAGTCACGCGCCGGGCTGTCGGTGAGGCGGAAATGCCGGCCGATGGTTTCGCACAGCGAACGAAGCCGCTCGGCCGGCAGGAATGTCGGGGTGCCGCCGCCGAAATGGAGCTGCTCGACCTCGCGGGCGCGGTCGAAATGGCTGCCGCGCAGCGCGATTTCCATCTCGAGGCGGGCAAGATACGCGTCCGCCCGGTCCATCTGGCGGGTGATGATCTTGTTGCATCCGCAGTAGAAGCACGGGCTGCGGCAAAAGGGGATGTGCACGTACACCGACAGCGGCGCCCCGCCGAGCGCGCCCGGGCTGCCGGCCGCCGCCGCGGCATAGGTGTTCAAATCGACGGATTCGGAGAACTGCATCGCCGTCGGATACGAGGTGTAGCGCGGACCCTCGCGGTCGTAGCGGCGCATCAGGTCGGCGTCGAAGAACACGTCCGTGGTCATTGGCTGCGTCTCTCCCACGATTCTTACTCGGCGAGCGTCATGTGCATCTTGACCAGATGCGCGACCGAGCGCGCGCCCATCTTTTCCATGACCTTCGCGCGGTGAATCTCCACGGTACGCTCGCTCAGGCCGAGGTCGATCGCGATCACCTTGTTGGCGCCGCCGTCGACGACCAGGTCCATGACCTGGCGTTCACGCGGCGTCAGTGTCTCCAGGCGGCGCAGGACGTCCGCGCGCCTGGCGACGTTCTGGCGGTTCTCGGCGTCATGACGCAGCGCGTGATTGATCTGATCCAGAAGGTCCTGATCCCGGAACGGCTTTTGGATGAATTCGAAGGCGCCGGCCTTCATCGCCTGGACCGCCATCGGGACGTCGCCGTGACCGGTGATGAATATGATCGGCAGCATGCAGCCGCTGCGGTTCAGCTGCCGCTGCAGCTCGAGTCCGCTCATTTCCGGCATGCGGATGTCGAGCACGAGACACCCGGGTTCGTCGGTTTTCAGTTTCGCCAGGAATTCGCTCGGCCTGGCGTACGCATGGGTGTTGTAGCCGACCGTGCTCAACAACAGGGTCAATGCGCGGCGCATGCCATCGTCGTCATCGACGACGTAGACGGTCGCCTCGTCCTTGTGAACCTCGCCCGATTTCAACATCCGCGCCTCCCCCGTCACTTCGCGGCCACGGGCAGGCGGAACCAGAAGCGGCTGCCACCCTGCGGCTCGACCTCGAATCCTATCGTACCTTCATGCGCCTCGACGATCGCGCGGCTGGACGCGAGGCCTAAGCCCGTGCCGCGGGATTTGGTCGTGAAAAAGGGGCGGAACAGCTGGCCGTGGATCTCCTCCGGCACTCCCGTTCCGGAGTCGACCACACTGGTCTCGACGGCGTAACGGTCGCCCGTCACCTGGATCCTCACCCGCGGCGAGGCGTCCCGGTGGGTCGCGGCCGCGTCGAATGCATTCTGGACCAAGGCGAAGAGCACGTGCTGAATTTTGAGCCGGTCCATCTGGACCGGCGCCCGCCCGGCGTCATCCGCATGCAATTCGAGCGTGCCCTGCGCCTTGAGCGCGAGCATCTCGAGGACCGGCCACAATTCGGCGACCACCGCGGGCATCGGGCACACCTCGCGCGTCGACTGTTCGTGCTCGAATAACCGCCGGATGCGGCGCAGCCCCTCGCCGGCGCCGAGCGCCTCCTTGCCGATCTGGCGGAACACGTCCTGCGCCTGGCCGACCAGGGGTTCGGAACGATTCAGCATCCGCTCGCCGGCCTGGGAAAACGCCGCGATGGCGCCCAGCGGTTGGTTGAGTTCGTGCGCGATCCCGCTCGCCATCTCCGCCAGCGCGGAAATCCTGGCGATTTCCATCAATTGGTTCAGTATGGCACCGGATTCCGCCCGGGCAGGCTTGTTTTCCATCGAGTTGCACCTGTACCGCGAACGCGCGAGGGTGAAGGCCGCCAGCTTGCCGACCCCCCAACGGTCGGGTCTTTAGTATTTTCAGCATGCCGCATCGCGGCCGGATTCGCAGCCGCGGATTTCCCGCATAGCCTTGCGCCTGTCCCTTACGCGCCCGCATTGCGCCAAATCGGTTAAACTGGCGCACCGGGCGCTCGAGTTCCGCTGGTGCCGGACTGCCCGCCGTGAGTGGTTCCCCGTCGCCAATGAATCAAATCGCCGCGCTGTCCGAACAGTTACTGCATTTCAGCCCCGATGTGCTGATCGTCGTCGACCCCCAGAATATCATCCGATTCGCGAACGGCACCGCGCTCGAGTTGCTGGGATACGCGCCCGACGCGCTCGTCGGACGGTCCCTCGACGTGCTGTTGCCGGACCGGTTTCGGGCGCGTCATGGCGAGCATATCGCCCGGTACCACCGGCAGCCGTCGAGCCGCGAGATGGGAGCGCGCGTCGCGGACTTGTTCGCGCGCCGCGCCGACGGGTCGGAGTTCCCGGCCGGAATCCGCCTGGCGCCGTTGCTGATCGGCGGCGTGCGCCACGTCGTCGCCGCGATCCGGGACATGACCGACCGGGCGGCGATGAGCGATGCGCTGATCGCGGCCCGCGGCGAGGCGGAGCGCGCGAATCGCGCGAAAAGCCGGTTCCTCGCAACCGCGAGTCACGACCTGCGCCAACCGATGCACGCGATCCGGCTGTTGAACGCGTCCTTGTTGAAGCTGACGCCGGATCTGGCGAAGGTGCAGGATTTGCTGCGTCACCAGGAACAGGCGATCGACCATGCCACGCGCCTGCTCGATTCCCTGCTGGACATCAGCCGGCTCGAATCGGGCGCGATCAGTCCCCAGATCGAAGCGGTCCCCCTGGCGTCATTGTTCGCCGATCTGCGGCGGGAGTTCGAGTCCTCGGCGGCGGCCAAGGCGCTGTCGCTGGAATTTTCGGAAGCGCCGGCGGTGCTCGCGAGCGACCGCATGCTGCTGCTGCAGATGATGCAGAACCTGGTCGGCAACGCCTTGAAATATACGGACAAGGGGTACGTGCGCGTCACCCAGGGCCCGGACGCCGATGGCGTGATCGTCAGCGTCGAGGACAGCGGCATCGGCATCGCCGAGGACAAGGTCGAGCGCATCTTCGATGAATACTTCCAGGTCGACCCGCGCGGCGGTCCGCGCCTCGGCGTCGGCCTCGGGCTCGCGATCGTGCGCGAGGTGTCGCGGCTGCTCGGCTACCGCGTCACGGTGACGTCCCGAATCGGCGAGGGTACCCGGATCACGGTGCACATTCCGCGCCAGAAACTGATGGCCGACGGGGTGCCTGCGCCGGCGGTGCAGGCGCCCGCCGCTGCGCCGGCGCCGGTACGGCCGCCGGGCCGCCTCATACTGCTCGAGGACAATCCGTCGGTGCGGGCCGCGACCGAGCTGTTCCTGACCCTGGAGGGCTACCGCACACTGGCGGCCGCGTCCGTGAAGGAGGCGCTCGATCTGGCGCCGCAACTCGAGCCGGGCGACATCTTGATCGCGGACTACCGTCTCGGCGACGCCCTGAGCGGGCTCGATGTGCTGCAGCGGCTGCGGCAGACAATTGCCTGGGAGCTTCCGGCCGTGCTCTTGAGCGGGGACTTGGAGGCGGTGATCCGCGTCGTCAAGGCGCCGATTCCGGCGTGTCGATTCCTGAGCAAGCCCGTCGACACGGATGCCCTGACCGAGGCCATCACCGAACTGGCGCGGCCCGGCGCCGTGGCGGCCGCCGGTTGAGTTCCCGCGCCGCTCACTGCGCCTCGGCCGCGGCGAGCGCCACCAGCCAGTCGCGAAACACCTGCACCTCGCGGCGGATGCGCCGCGGGCGCTCGGGCGTCACGACGAAATATGAATTATCGTCGTCGAAATCGCGGTCGAACAACTGCACGAGGCGTCCGGTGCGCAGGTACGGCGCGACGAAAAGGCGATGCGCGAGCGCGCAACCCGCGCCGCTCGCCGCGAGTTCGAGCGCCGCGACCGTCGTGTCGACGCTTGGCCCTTGCTTGGGCGCGGCATCGGCGAGACCGAGCGCCTGGCACACGCGCAGCGCCTGATCCTCGTGCCCCATGATGTGAATCAGCCGGCGTTCGATCAGTCCGGTCGGATCGCGGGCGTCGAACGCCGCGCGATGCAACGCCGGACAACACACGGCGAGAATCGGCTGGCGCAGCAGGCGCTCCGCGCGGTAGCCGTGCCAGTGGCCGGCGCCATAGCGAATTTCCAGATCGGTGGCCTCGTCGGGCACCGGGTTGTCCCAAATCACCGAGGCCAGGCGCACGTCGATCAACGGGTTCGCGGCGAGGAAGGACGGCAGACGCGGCGCGAGCCACAACGCGGCGAGGCTGACCGGCGCGTGCACCGTGATTTGCGCGCGGCCGCCGCCGCCGAACAGTCCGATCGTGGAGTCGGCCAGTTCCTCGAAGGCTTTGCGCACCGGCGGCAGGTAGGCTACGCCCATCGGCGTCAGGCGCACACCCCGCGGCAGTCGTTCGAACAACGCGAAGCCCAGGTGGCGTTCGAGCGCGCGGATCTGGTAGCTGATCGCGCCCGACGTGAGATTCAGTTCCGCCGCCGCGGCGCTGAAGCTCGACGTACGCGCGGCCGATTCGAACGCGCGCACCCACGAGAGGGTCGGAAGGCCGACGAGTGGGCGGGCTTTGTACACGCGGGATCGCTCAAAAATTTAAAGGTCTAAGGTATCAAAATATTGATTTGTACGTCGATCATCGCTCAATTTATTGTGGCCAAACGAAATCCTGGGTAAACCTCAACGCATGAAAACACACGCAAAAGTCGTCATCGTCGGTGGCGGCATCATGGGCGCGAGTCTCGCCTATCATCTGGGTCTCGAGGGGTGGACCGACACGGTCTTGCTGGAAAAACACGAACTGACGTCGGGCTCCACCTGGCACGCGGCCGGTCAATGCCCGAGCATCACCGGCAGCTATAACCTGGCGAAGATCCACGCCTACAGCAACCAACTGTATCCCCGCCTGGAGTCGCTGACCGGGCAATACGTCAGCTGGCACGGCAGCGGCGGACTGCGCCTGGCCAACACCCGCGATGAACTCGACTGGCTGAAGCGCATTCACGGCTATTCGAAAGCCATCGGATTTCGCATGGAAATCGTCGGGCTCGACGAAATCAAGCGCCTGAATCCCTTTCTCCGCACCGACGGGGTGATCGCCGCCGCCTGGACCAGCGACGACGGTCACGGCGATCCGGCCGGACTCTGCAACGCGCTCGCCAAGGGGGCACGCGATCTGGGCGTCGAGGTCGTGCGCCACAACCGCGTCACGGGGATCTCGCGGCGCGCTGGCGACGAGTGGGAAGTGCATACCGAAAAAGGCACGATCGTCGCCGAAATCGTCGTCAACGCGGCCGGATGCTACGCAAGGCAGGTGGCCGCGATGGTCGGCGGCGATGCGCCGATCACGAACATGCAGCATCACTATATCGTCACGCATCCGATCAAGGAATTCCTCGAGCGCGACGGCGAGATCCCGGTGATGCGCGACTCGGTGGCCTCCGGCTATTTCCGCCAGGAACAAAAGTCGGGACTGATCGGTGTGTACGAGCACACCGGCCTGCGCGAGGCTTGGACCCCCGAGGGCCATCCCGCGTGGGAGGCGTCGAACGAGTTGTTCCCGGACGACCTGGACCGGATCGCACCCTGGCTCGAGCGGGCGATCGAGCGCATGCCGATATTCGGCGAAGTCGGCATCCGGCGCGTGATCAACGGCGCGATCCCGCATACGCCGGACGGCGCGCCGCTGTTGGGGCCGGTCGCGGGGCTGCGCAATTTCTGGGACTGTTGCGGCACCTCGTTCGGAATCGCTCAGGGCGGCGGCTGCGGCAAATATCTGGCCCAGTGGATGGTGCATCACGACGCAGAGATCAACATGACGGAATTCGATCCGCGACGCTTCGGCGGATTCGCGGACGAGTCCTACGTGCGCGACAAGGTGTTCCTGGACTACCGCACGACGTTCACCACCCGCAGGCCCGGTGAGGAAGAGATGGACGGCCGGCCGCGCAAGGTGAGCCCGCTGTACGCGAAGCTCGCGGATCGCGGCTGCGTTTACACGGAAACCTTCGGTTGGGAACGGCCGAAATGGTTTTCCCTCGACGGTCGCGAGGAAGCCTACAGCTATGCGCGCAACAACGTGTTCGACGTGGTCGCCGGCGAGGTGGATGCGGTGCACCGGCGCGCCGGGCTGCTCGATCTCAGCGGCTTCGCCAAGTACGAGATCACCGGCCCGGACGCGGCGGCTTTTTTGAACCGGGTCTGCGCGAACCGGATGCCGCGCAAGACCGGCGGCATCGGCCTCGTACACCCCTTGTCGCCGGGCGGCCGCATCGCCGCGGAAATGACCGTCAGCCGCCTCG
This sequence comes from Pseudomonadota bacterium, assembly GCA_021780475.1. GTDB lineage: Bacteria > Pseudomonadota > Gammaproteobacteria > Steroidobacterales > Steroidobacteraceae > Bog-1198. The sequence continues at coordinate 6,123 of JAJXYR010000003.1, read as the reverse complement.
GCGACGAGAGTTTCTACGCCCTGTCCGCGGCCGCCGCGCAGCTGCGCGACCTGGACCTGTTGACGCAGAGCGTGCTGCCGGGGGAGCGTGTGCGGGTGGTCGACGTGACGATGGACCGTGGCGTGCTCGTGCTGAGCGGTCCGCGGGCGCGCGACGTGCTGGCGCGTGTGACCGACGCGGATCTGTCGAATGAGGGATTCCGCTGGCTGTCGGCGCGGGAGATACCGGTCGCGGGACAGCCGGTGCGCGCGCTGCGCGTGAGTTACGTGGGGGAGCTCGGCTGGGAGCTGCACGCACCCATGGAATCCATGAACAGGATCTACGACGCGCTCTGGGACGCAGGCCAGGACTGCGGCATCGCCAATTACGGTCTGTACGCCGTCAACAGCATGCGCATGGAGAAGGCATACAAGGCCTGGTCCGCCGAATTGACGAACGAACTCACGATGCTGGAAGCGGACATGGCCCGATTCATCGATTTCGACAAGGACGATTTCGTCGGCAAGGCGGCGACGCTCGCGGCGCCGCCGCGGCCGCTGCGTATCGTCTACGCCGAGGTGGAGGCCCGGGACACCGATGCGCGCGGTGCGGAACCGGTGCTGAGCGGCGGGCGCTGCATCGGCCTCACGACCTCGGGCGCCTACGGCCACCGTACGGGCAAGAGCCTTGCATTCGCCTGCGTCGACCCGGCGCATGCCGCGCCGGGCAGCCGCTTCGAGATCCTGATCCAGGGAGAGCGATGCGCGGCGACCGTGCTCGCCCGGCCCGTATTCGATCCGGACAACGCCCGGATGAGGGTTTGACCATGGCAGTCGATCTTCCCGCGCGCGCGCGCGTAGTCATCGTCGGCGGCGGCGTCATCGGCTGTTCGATCGCCTATCATCTCGGCAAGCTCGGCTGGAGCGACGTCGTGCTGCTCGAACGCAAGCAGCTCACCAGCGGCACCACCTGGCATGCCGCCGGTCTCGTCGGGCAGCTGCGGCAGACGATCAACATGACCCAGCTCGCCCGGTATACCGGGGATCTGTACCGCAACCTCGAGGCCGAAACCGGCCAGGCGACCGGATACCGCCAATGCGGCTCCATTTCGCTGGCGACGACGCCGGCCCGCATGGAGGAACTCGCGCGCAACGCGTCGATGGCGAAGGTTTTCGGTCTGCGCGTCGATGTGGTCGGACCGGCCGAGATCCGCTCGCTCTATCCGATCGCCAATCTCGACGATGTGATCGGCGGCATCCACATTCCGAGCGACGGCTATGCCAACGCCGTCGACATCACCCAGGCGCTCGCCAAGGGCGCGCGCATCCATGGCGCGCAGATACATCAAGACGTGAAAGTCATGGCGGTGCGCCACGATGGGCGCCGGGTCACCGGCGTCGACACGGACCACGGCCGCATCGACGCCGATTACGTCGTGCTCTGCGGCGGGATGTGGACCCGGGACCTCGCCGCGAGCGTCGGTGTCACGGTGCCCTTGCACGCCTGCGAGCATTACTACGTGCTGTTCAAGGACGTCGCGGGCCTGAGCCCGGACCTGCCGGTGCTGCGGGACTACGATCACTGCAGTTATTTCAAATACGATGCCGGCAAGCTGCTCGTCGGAGCGTTCGAGCCGCAGGCGCGCCCCTGGGGCATGGACGGCATCCCGGAGGACTTCGCCTTCGGCGAGATCGCCGGTGACTTCAGCCATTTCGAGCCGGTGCTGATGGATGCGATGCGGCGCATCCCGGCGCTCGAACAGGCGGGATTGCAGAAGTTCTTCTGCGGACCGGAGAGCTTCACGCCGGACGTGCGCTATCACCTCGGCGAAACCCCGGAACTCGCCAACTGTTTCGTCGCCGCGGGCATGAACTCGATCGGGCTGCAGTCCGCCGGCGGCGTCGGCAAGGTCGTGTCCGAATGGATACGCGGCGGCCATCCGCCGGTCGATCTGTGGGAGGTCGACGTGCGGCGGAACATGCCGTTCCAGGCCAACCGGAAGTATCTGCGCGCACGGGTCACCGAGAGTCTCGGCCTGTTGTATGCGACGCACTGGCCGTTCCGCCAGTACGCGACGGCCCGCGGCGTGCGCCGCTCGGCCCTGCACGACCGGTTGGCCGCCGCCGGCGCCTGCTTCGGCGAGGCCTTCGGCTGGGAGCGCGCCAATTGGTACGCTCCGGCCGGCGTCGAGCCGAAATACGAATATAGCTACGGCCGCCAGAACTGGTTCGAGCACAGCGCGCGCGAGCACGCCGCCGTCCGCGACGCCGTCGGCCTGTTCGATCAATCCTCCTTTTCCAAGTTCAGGCTGGAGGGCGCCGATGCGGCGCGCGTGCTGAACCGGGTGTGCGCCAATGACGTGGATGTCCGGCCCGGCCGGGTCGTCTACACGCAGTGGCTCAACGAGCGGGGCGGCATCGAGGCGGACCTCACGGTCACCCGCCTCGACGAGTCCTCCTTCCTGATCGTCGGCGGAGCGGAGACCGAGACCCGGGATTTCAACTGGCTCAAGCGCCACATTCCGGACGACGCGCGTTGCGTGCTGACGAACGTCACCTCGGGATCGGGCGTGCTGTCGGTCATGGGGCCCCGGTCGCGCGAGTTCCTGCAGTCGTTGACGCCCGACGATCTGTCGAACGCCGCGTTTCCGTTCGCGACCAGCCGCACGATCGAACTGGGATATGCGCTGGTGCGGGCGACCCGCATCACCTACGTCGGCGAGCTCGGATGGGAACTGTACGTGCCGACCGAGTTCATGGTCGGCGTCTACGAGGAGCTGGCCGCCGCGGGTGCGCGCTTCGGGCTCGCGCACGCCGGCTACCATGCGCTCAATTCGCTGCGCATCGAGAAGGGCTACCGCCACTGGGGCCACGACATCACCGACGAGGAGACGCCTCTCGAGGCCGGACTCGGCTTCGCCGTCAAGTTCGACAAGCCGGGCGGCTTCGTCGGGCGCGAGGCGCTGCTCGAGCAGCGCGGCCGGGGACTGAAGCGCCGGCTGGTCCAGTTCAAGCTCGATTCGCCCGAACCGCTGCTCTATCACAATGAGCCGATCTGGCGCGGCGATGCGCTGGTCGGCCACATCCGCTCGGGCATGTTCGGACATTCCCTGGGCGGCGCCGTGGGACTCGGCTACGTGTCTTCGCCTGACGATGCGACCATCGACGCGGTGGGCGCCCGGGATTATGAAATCGAGATCGCCGGCCGCCGGCACGCGGCGACCGCGTCGCTGCAGCCCTTCTACGACCCGCTAAACGAGCGCATCAAGCGCTGAACGCGGCGCAATCACACTGGAGACGGAAATGATGATGAGCGGTTACAAGCAGAACGTCCCCGCCGCGGCGCAACGTGCCGACGGCTACAGCCTCGAGCAGCGGTACTATTGCGACGAGGGGATCTACGACCTCGACATGGAGCGGATCGCGGGGCGCAAGTGGATCGTCGCCGGGCACGTCGACCAAGTGCGCCAGCGGGGCGATTATTTCCTGTTCAAGATAGGCGGCGAGTCGATCATCGTCGTCCGCAGTTCCGCCTCGACGATCAATGCGTTCTACAACGTATGCCGCCACCGCGGCTCCTTGATCTGCACGGAGCCCGCCGGCCGGGTCCAACGCCTGACTTGTCCCTACCATGCCTGGAGCTACGGGCTCGACGGTGCGCTGGTCGCGGCGCGCTTGATGCCGGCCGATTTCTCGAAGAGCGACAACGGCCTGCATCGCTGCCATCTGCGGGTGTTCCACGGCTTCATATTCGTCAACCTGGCGGACGGCGAGCCGGTCGATTTCGACGCCTCGTTCGCGGATTTGTCGCCGTACCTGGATTTTCACGGCTTCGCGGACGCCAAGGTCGCGCACCGCATCTCCTATCCGACCACGGCCAACTGGAAGCTCGTGGTCGAGAACTTCGTCGAGTGCTATCACTGCACGCCGTCGCATCCGGAATTCAGTTCGATGCACCCGGCGGACGCGTTGATCGCCTTCGGCGCCGGACCGAGCTCGGGTCCCGCCGACGCGGTGCAGAGCTACCTGCCGACCTTGCGGGCCTGGGAGCAGCGCGCGGCCGCGCTCGGCCGCCCGATCGGCACCATCGACGACGACACGGAGTCCTCGCATCTGCGGCTCCTGTTGCAGCGGACGATCCGCGAGGGATACGAAAGCGAGACCGAGGACGGCCGCCCGGCGTCGTCGCTGATGGGCAAGCGGCGCGGCTTCGATCAGGGCCGGATGTACCTGTCGTTCAGCCCGTTCACGCATGTGGTGGCCACCAACGATTTTGCGGTGCTGTTCCAGTTCACTCCGCGCGGCGCGCTTCAGACCGACGTCGATCTGACCTGGCTCGTCGATGGCGCCGCCGTCGATTACGACGTGCCGAGGATGATCTGGGGCTGGGATCGGACGACGAGGCAGGACAAGGAGATCACCGAGAACAACCAGGCGGGCATTCTCTCGAAGCGCTATCAGCCCGGACGTTATTCCGAGCACGAACGTCGCGTCGAGACGTTCCAGCGCTGGTACCTGGGCCAGCTCGCGGCGCCGACGGCCTGAGCGAGTCCGGCGGTCAGCGCTCGGCGGAGACGTCGGGGAGCGGCCCCGACTCCCCCGCGTGGGCGGCCGAGAGCCTCTTCATCGCGGGAATCGCCGCCACGGCGAGCAGGGTGCACAGAATCGCCGCATAGCCGAGCTCGTTGAATAGATTGGTGTAGACGGGCAGTGTCGCCACGTGCAGGCTGTCGCCGAACCGCAAGAGCACCTGCTGCGTCGCCGCCGGCAGACTCGAGAACGGCGCCGCGTGCGCGGCGGCGAGCGTCCGGGCGAGCTTCGCGGCGTCGTCGGTCGGCAGGGTGCCGATCCATTGCCGGTAGTCGTCGAGCTTCAGCGCGAACGCCTGCGGATAGAGCGCCGCCACCTTTTGCATCCCCTGGGCCGGCACCATCTTCACGATGTCGGCGATGCGGCTCGGGATGCTGGCGAAGTTGGCTACGACGCCGCCGAGGTATTGGGATATGCCGGTCGCGACGAAATACGCGCCCATCATGAACCCGCCCATCCGCTCCGGAATGTAGCGCGCGATCATCGCGAGACCGAGGCCGCTCACCAGCAACTCGCCCAACGAGTAGAAGCCGTAGCCCCAGATCATGTACCAGGACGAGGTCATGCCCTCGACCGCGGAGCGGCCGGCGATGCCGTAGATGAAGAAGCCGACGGCGACCACGGAGAAGCCGATCGCGAATTTCGTCGCGATCGACAGGTCCTTGCCGCGGGCGCCGGCGCGGGTGTAGGCCCAGGCGAGCACCGGACTCAACAGCATGATCCAGATCGGATTCAAAGCCTGGTACTGGGCCGGCGTCCAGGTCCACAACCGCAGACCGAACAGCGTCTGGTGCCAGTCGACGTTGCGCAGCGCGAACAGCGCGAGCGAGGTGGACATCTGTTGGTAGAAGATGAAGAAGAAAATCGTCTGCACCACGAGCACGAGCGCCGCGATGAGCCCGGCGCGTTCGCTCCGGCGGCTGTTCGCGATCAGATAGCCGAAGATCCCGAGCAGCACGACGCCCGCGGCATAGACGAAGATCCGCGCGAGCCACTCGTATTGCAGCACGGCCGCGGAGCCCGCGACGCACAGCGCGCCGCCGCCGAGGATCGCGAGCAGGCGGCGGACGGGCAGCGGCCCGGCATCCGGCTCCGAGCCGATGTGGCGCATCGCCTGGCGCATCAGGTAGAAGTTGACCAGGCCGACGCCGAGTCCGGCGAAACACACCGCGAACGCGGCGTGCCAGCCGAGGTTGTGGCCATAGACGCGATTGACGTAGTCCTTGATCCAAGGCGTCAGCAGCATCGACACCGTCGAGCCGACATTGACCGCCATGTAGTACATCGTGAAGGCACTGTCGATCCTGGCGTCGTCGCCCTCGTAGATCTTGCGCACGAGGTTGGCGGCATTCGGCTTGAACAGACCGTTGCCGACCACGATCACGCCGAGCGCGCCGAACAGCGTCCAGGAGTCCTCGGTCGGCACCGCCATCAAGGCATAGCCGATCGCAAGAATGATCGCTCCGAGCAGCATCGAGCGGCGGGTGCCGAAGATCTTGTCGCCTATCCAGCCGCCGATCGCCGGCGACACGTAGACGAGGGCCGCGCTCGCGCT
>JAJXYR010000108.1 GCA_021780475.1 Pseudomonadota bacterium | reverse complement strand
ATCTGGCCAGGGAAAGGGCGGAATCGGCGCGCCAAGCGTCGCGGACGGCAGGTACAGCAGACCGGTTCGTTCGTCGACGGCTCCCAGGCGGGTTCCGCGTTCCGTCGCCAGGGTTTGCACGAGCGTAATATGCCGGGGATCCTTGATGTCGAATATGCTGAGTTCGGCGTCCGTACCGCTCGGCACGAACGCCCGGTGCCGGCGCGCATCGACGATCACCGCATCCGAGCCACGCCCGATCTTGCGGGTCGCAACCACCGTCGCGCTCCGCGCCAGCACGAATTTCAACACTCCGTTATCACATCCGGCAACCAGCAATCCCGTGCCCTTGTCGTAAGCCAGCCCCTTGGGCTCGGTGCATCCGGTGAGCGGGATACGCCGCACTACGCGGCGCGCGGACACGTCGATGACCGCTATCTCATGCGCAGACTCCACATTGACGTACAGTCTGCCCGTGCCGTCGGCCACCGCAAACTCGAGCTTTCCGCCGACGTGCACCGTGCCGGCGACGACACCGGTTGCAAGGTTCACCAATGCCACGTCGCCGCTGCCCCCGTTAACCGCCGCGGCCAACCCGGTCTTCGGGTCGACCACCAGCGCATCCGGGTCGGCCAGCACCGCAAATTTTGCCATCTCACCCGACAGCGCCGCTGTGGGGCCACCGCTAGTTGTTATCGCCTTCAATACCTTGTGTGTTTCGGCGTCGAATATCGTGAGCGTATGCGCATGACCGTTCGTGCCAAGAATCCAGCCCCGGGTCCTGATCGGTACGACGCCGTGCCACATCGCTGCGGGCACTTCCAACCGACTCCAGGCGCCGGCACCGACACGAGCGAGATCGAGGATCGAAATATGCGTCCCTTGCGCCAGATACAGGCGGTGCTCCCGCGAATCCACCGTCGCGTAATCCCACATGCCATCGGGGCCGGGAATCTTTTTGACGATCCGATAGCGATCGTCCGGTCGATTCGCCGCCGCATGCGCGGACCCCGCGGCACATTGGATGGCGAGTACCAGGCCCGCCAAAAGCCGCCATTGCATGGACATCACCGTCCTACCGCGAAAACCATTAGAACTTCTCTCTGAAGGTGATGCCGATAGACTGGTACGGCCCCGGCCGCATGTTGTACAGATGGTCTGTGCCGCTGAAGAATTCCGGACCGCTCTGTACGAACACGGACAGGTCCGCCGGCAACAGCGCGTAGTGTATGTTCGTCAGGTTCTGAGCAAACAGCGCGACTTCGTGACGTCCGTTCTCCGATGTCCAGGAAGCATGCAGATTTATCAGGCCGTGCCATGCGGTCAGCGCCGTGATGTAATCCGGCGTGTCGACCGTATTTCCCGGCGTAATGTAATACGAGCTGCGATACGAATAGTCGCCGCCGAAGGCGATGCGCCCACGCCCATTCGACAAGTCGGTATGCAGATCGATCGATGCCATGACCCGATTCTTGGCGACGAAGGGCACCTGGTTGCCATCGTAGTTCGTAAACGTTCCATCGCCGTTGTTGATCACATAGCTGGTGAACTTGCTGTGCAGATAATCGTAGCGCAGTCCGAGCGTCACCCAGTCCGCCGGCGCGGCCTGCGTATCCAGTTCCAAGCCGTCCACGGTCGCCGCGCCCGCATTGTTCGTGGCGGTGAAGAATCCCGAAGGACTGGTGACGTTCTCGATGATCTGCAACTGACTGTATCGATCCGTGAACACGCTCGCATTGAGCTGCAAGCGGTGGTCCAGACCGTCGAATTTGATGCCGCCCTCATAGTTCCACACGATTTCCGAATTGAAGGGCAGCGTCAACGACGTCTGGTCTCCCCCCTGGGTATTGAACCCGCCGCTCTGGAATCCCTTGGACACCGTCGCATAGGCCATCAGCGATTCGACGGGCTTGTAGGACAGTGTCAGCTTCGGCGTGAATGCGGTCCATGAATTCGAGAAATCGCCGCTGATCGCCGGTCCAAAGAAGTGGTTGGAGTGATTCAGGTTCGCGAAGCCGTTTTTCGACTCATAAGTGTAGCGCGCGCCGAGATCGATCTTGAAAGTGTGTGTGACCGAGAATGTGCCGTCGAGAAATCCGGCATAGCTGATCGTACGGGTGTCCTGATTGGCGATGTAATAGGCGGCGCCGATCGGACCGCCGGCCGGACCATGACATACGGCGCCGCAATCGAGGACGTTCAACACGCCGTTGATCGGCCGCCCCTTGTCCAAATTCAGGTAGTACAGGCCCGCGAGCCAACTGAGCCGCTGCGTACTCGGTGACGCCAGGCGAAGTTCCTCGGAGAATTGCCGGTCCTGTTCGGTCGTCTGCAGCGTGAGGACCGAGAGCGGATCACCGGTCTCGAGCGTCCGGTCGAGCACGTTGAGATGACGATAGCCTGTAATCGATGTCCACGTGCCGACCGGTTGCTTCAGATCGACCCTGACGTTCAAGCCCCAGATGTCCTGGTTGCGCTTTCCCGGATCCGCCTGTGACGTCTGGTTTGGATCGGTGACGAACGCCGGTTCGAGGCTGGGCGCGAAGTTCAAGTTCGCCCAGACCGGGGCGTCGCCGCGCTCCGTCTGATAATCGAAGCCACCGACGACCCTGAGGTCCTCGCTCGGGGTATAAAGCAGCTTCGCCCTGCCCGACCAGCGGCTTAGCTTGCCGATGTCTGTGTGCGTCACGGGATCCGGCAGATAACCGCCGTTGGAATGTGAGGACATCACGAAGCGCGCGGCCAGCACATTGTCCACCAACGGCACGTTGTACATGCCCTTCGCTTCGATCAGATTGTTCTCGCCGTAGGAAATCTCGGTGCTGCCCTCGGTCTTGAAGACGGGGTCGTTCGTATACAGCGACAGAGTGCCGCCGAGCGAATTTCGCCCGAACAGTGTGCCTTGGGGTCCTTTCAGCACTTCCACCCGCGCCATGTCGTAAAGATCCGGCTGCAAGTCGGCGATACCGGTCCGGACAACATCGTCGACGAACATGTTGACGCCCTGGTCGGTGCCGGTCGAATCGTCAATCGTCGAAGTTCCGCGGATGGAAAGGTAGGTTTCGCTCGCCGATTGAGGCATGAACACGAGACTCGGCACCATTCTCGATACGTCGTCCATCGATACCACGCGATCCCGAACCATATCGGCCCCGGAAAGTGCGGAAATGGAGATCGGGGTGTTGCTTAGACTGGTGTCGCGCCGCGTGGCGGTGACGACGATTTCCTCGAGCGCGCCGCCGTCCTTCGCGTCACTCGCGCTCGTGGGAGCGGCCATCGCCAATTGAGCACCGGCGCCGCAAGCCGCGGATGCCGCCAAAATCCCCGCAACAGCCTTCCGTAGCGCCGCCACCCTGAATTGGACTGCCATTTTCGTATCTCCCCTAGTTCGGTGTAGTCAAGCCTCTTCGAGGCCATCGTCGCCAAGCCAAACGCGGAATCCACCCAAGGCGAAATCATCAGCAGATCGCCCTTTATTGTGTTGTTGCGCGCAACGCCGAGCTCGGCTGATCACGCCTTCGGCATCCTAGCCACTAACTCGACGCAAATAAAAATAGTGTTTTTTCGCCAGGATATAGACCATGACTATGCCCATCCCGGACGGCCTCACAGCTCGAAGATCTGCTTCGGCGTCCGGTGCAGACACGCCGAAGGCCCCCGTTCCTCGATCAAGTAGAGATCGGTGTTGTGCACGAACTGGCTGCCTGTCACCAAGCCCGGGTGACAGACGATCGCCATGTGCCGCTCGATCACCATATCTTCGTCATCGCGGATCAACGGACGCTCGACCATGTCGTAGCCCATTCCGTGCATGTTGAGCCGCCGCTCCTCCCCAAGGCCCTGAGCAACCAGGTAGGCGTTGTGTTCCGCATGGATCGCCCGGCACGAAGCTCCGGGCCGCAGCAGCGTCAGTGCATAGCGCTGCGCCTCGAGCACGGCGGCATGCGCCTCCCGTAGCTCGGGTGACGCCCGCCCGAGCACGAATATTCGCGATAGTTCCGTGTAGAAGCCGCCGGCGCCATTGTTCTCGACCAACAGGGAAAATACGTCTCCCGACCGCAAGGTGCGGCCTTGCATCGAGCGCGGCCGGAAGCTCGCGGCCTGCCCGGGCGGCGCGGACGAGCACAGAAAAATGCCCTGCTCGCTGCCGAGTTGCTGTCCCGTATATTGCGCGAACGCGGCAATCTCGAAGTCGCGAAGACCCGGGCGGATATATCCGCGCACACGCGACATGACCTCGTCCTGCATCGCGGCCACCTGCTGGATGAGAACGCGTTCCTCGGCGCTCTTGATGGCCTTGATCCGGTCGACGGCGTCGGTCGCGTCAACGATAGTGACGTCGACCAACGCTTCGCCCAATCTCCGACCAAAACTGTGATACATCGCGGCAGGTGCGACCAATCCGAGCGTACGCACGCCGAGTCGGCGCAGTTCGTCGATGACCAGATCGGCGTCGTAGTGGCCGGTGTAGTGCACCGATGGATAGCTCGGTGTCGTCAGAATTCGCGCGATTCCGTCGGCTCCGTCTTCCGCGGCGCCAAAGATACGCACTCCGCCGGCAGGGCCCTGCTCCACCAGGCTCATCGCTTCGTCCCGATGGAACACGAGACTGCTCGGATAGCCGTTCGTGGCTGGACGGTTCGCGAACCAGCGTATATAACCGCCTACCCAGTCGCTTGAATTTTGCAGCACCAGCGCATCGAGGCCCCGAGCCCGCATCACCTCGCGCACTGCGGTCCAGCGGCGCTGCATTTCGGCCGCGGAGACGGCGTTGACGGCTCTCGATTCCTTCCGTTCCATGCTGTCCACCCTTCGATTCAATGCGCAACCAGGTTGACCATCTCATCCAGCCGGTCCGCGAGGAACGCCTCCAGGTTCTTGCGAACGACCGGATAGGCCTGCTCCAGATAGATATCGCTCATTCCGCCGATCTGCGGGGTGACGATGAGCCGTGGTTCGCGCCACAATGGATCGTCCGCGGGCAGCGGGGTCTGACGAAAGACGTCGAGCGCCGCGCCGCCTAGCCGGCCGGAGCGCAATGCCGCCAATAAAGCCTCCTCGTCCAATACACCGCCGCGCGCTACGTTGATCAAGAACGCACCGGGCTTCATCGCGCCGAGCACCCGAGCACCGACGAGCGATTCGGTGCTCGCCGAATAGGGCACGATAAGCACCAGGAAGTCGACGGTCGCGGCGACCTGTTCGAGATCCTGCCGCCCGACCATGGCGTCGAATCCCGCCGGCAAACGCGTCGATGTGCTCACCCCGATCACACGCATCCCGAACGCATTGCACCGCGGGGCGAGCGCCTCGGCGATCGCGCCGACCCCGACGATCCCGACCGTCTTGCCGAAGAGGAGCGGCTGAGGCCAACGCTCCCAGGTGCCGGATTGCTGGTTGCGCAGCATGCGCGGGAAATCGCGCAACAAGGCGAGCATTTGCAGAAACACCAGTTCGGACATCTGCGGCCCATGCATCCCGCGGGTCGAGGTCACCATCACGTTGGATCTGAGGCTCTTCAGCTTCAGGATCGCGTCAGTTCCTGTCGTCAGCGACTGAATCCATCGCAATGCCGTCGCGCTCGACAACAGGTCTTCGTCGAATTGAAAGTGATGCCCGATGATCGCCTCGGCCTGTGGCACGTGACGCAGGGCAACCTCGCGGTCGTTGGTCGCGACCAGGTCTACGTCTTTGAAATCAACGTGCACACGCTCGGCGAACCGGCCGGCGTCGGCCTCCGGCGCCCCGATGTAGAGAATGCGCCGGCTCATCGTTCCACCGGCGCGGCGAGCGGCTCATCTCCGGTGTTCGATGAGCACGGCGCCCTGCAAGCGCCGTCGCAGTTTCGGACATTCGTGACCTTCGCCATAGGATCAAACACCGGTTGGTCGACGGATTTAGGACACCCCGTCGCACGATACGGTCGACCGACGTCGAAACTCAAATAATCATTTTTGCGATTACCATAAATGTGTTCTATGTTTCACCAATGACCCTCGACTCCCGTGCCGTTCAGTATTTTCTCGAGGTTTGCCGCGCGGGCTCCATCAGCCAGGCCGCGCGGGTGCTGAACCTGTCGCAGCCATCCGTGTCTGTGGCTGTGTCCCGCCTCGAGCGGGTGCTTGGGAGCCAATTATTCGAACGGCACCGTTCCGGGATCCGGCTCACGAGCGCAGGCCAAGCGTTGCGCCGACGCGCCGAAGCGATGGAGAATCTATTGCAGGGCGCCGGTCGGGAGATCCACCTGCTGCGCGCCGACATCAGCGGACCGCTAGTCATCGGCGGTACGCCCGGCGCCCTGGCGACAGTGATCCCGCGGACCGTCGGTTCGCTGCGCAAGCGCTTCCCACGGGTCGAGTTGCGCATTTTGGAGAGGCCCGACTCCGACTTGCGCACCCTGCTGCAGAGCCAGACCATCGATCTTGCCGTGGTCACCCTCGGGATGGACGCGACGCCGGATGAATTTTGCGAACTGCAGGTGCTGCAGGACCCGTTCGCGCTGATCGTCGGCCGCGCCAACGGTCACCGGCCGGACAAGGTGTCCCTGTGGGATCTCGAGGACGCCGGTTGGGTCCTTCCGGACGCCGTCGGCGGGTTCCGCCGGCACGTCGATGCGCTGTTCGTCTCTTCGAATACGCCGGTGCCGCGGAACGTGATTCGTTGCGACTCCTTGTTGACAACCAAGGCGATCGTGCGGGATACCGACTACGTGACAATCCTTCCTCGCGAGGTAGTCGGTACGGAACTCGCGATCGGCGAGTTACGCGCGCTCCAAATCGAGGGCGCCGATTTCGAACGCAAGGTCGGGTTCCTGTGGCTGCGCGAACATCCGCTCGACGCGCTGGCTACCGCGTTCCTGGAGCACGCGCGCTCGTGGAGATGAGTGTTAAGCAGGAAGCTCGCACCCCGCTGGTGCGAAGGGTTCTGAATATCAGCGCGCGGTAGATGACGCTCCCTCGATGGCAAGAAACCACCAAATCATCTGGTGGACATCAAGTACCGCAATACGGTACTTTACCCACACCGATCCGGAAGCCGATGTGGAGTATCCAGACAATGATCAACGTACGCGGCATCAATTTCGAAGAGAACTTGAAGAACTCGATGGGCCTCGAGTTCTACGACCTCAGCCACCCCTGGGGCCTCGGCCAGCCCTGCTGGCCGTATTTCGAGGACGTGAAGATCGAACGCCTGCATTCCATGGCGAAATCCGGCGTGCTTACGCAGCGCATCACGACCGTGATGCATTCCGGAACCCACGTGGATGCGCCCGGACACGTCGTGGAGGGCACGCCGTTCATGGACGAGGTGCCGTTGCCGCATTTCTTCGGCACCGGTGTCGTCGTGTCGATCCCGAAAGACGAATGGGGCGTGATCACCGCGGCCGACCTTGAGAGGGCCACACCGAAGATTCAGCCCGGCGACATCGTCATCGTCAACACCGGCTGGCACAAATACTATGGCGACAACCAAAAATATTACGGATATTCACCCGGGTTCTACAAAGAGGCGGGCGAATGGTTCGCCGCGAAGAAGGTGAAAATGATCGGCACCGACACCCAGGCGCTCGATCACCCGCTCGGCACCGCGATCGGACCGCACGGCCCGGGCTGGCCGAATGGGCTCCTGCCCTTCGTGTGCCAGGACTACAAGAAGCGCACCGGCCATGACGTGCTGCAGGACTTCCCGGAGTGGGAACCCTGTCATCGGGCGATTCTGTCGGCCGGCATCTGCGGCTTCGAGAACGTCGGTGGCGAAATCGACAAGGTCACCGGCAAGCGCGTGACTTTCGCCGGCTTCCCGTGGCGCTGGACCAAAGGCGATGGCTGCATCGTTCGGCTGGTGGCGATCGTCGATCCCAGCGGCAATTATCGGATCGAATCCGGGAAGGGCTGAACCATGTTCGTCAAGCGCTTCGATGAGGCGCGGCCGTACGAGGCGCCGAATCATCACGGCGTCCGCTCGCTGCGTCTCCAGGGCTTCGAGCCGGGCGGCCCGGCAAGTTCCTGGGTCGGGCTTTCCCACATCCTGCCGGGGGGCGGCGCAGGCCCCGACGCCTCGCCGCTCGAGAAAGTGTACGTCGTCCTCGCCGGAGCGATCACCGTGCGGGTCGGCGGCGACTCGGTCACTCTCGGTCCGTTCGACAGCTGTTTCATCCCCGGCGGCGAGACCCGCGAAGTGAAGAACCTCGGCAACGCGGTGGCGACGATGCTCGTCGTCATGCCCTACCCGGACGAGCCCAAATGAGCGATCTCCTTCGGGAACCGTGGCGGCTGTTCGATATACGCGGCAAGGTTGCCGTCGTCACCGGCGCGTCGGGCGCATTCGGCGCGCTCGCGTCGCGGGTGCTGGCCGCGGCCGGCGCGCGGCTCGTGCTCGCCGCCGGCAAGGCGGATGAACTGGCGGCGACTGCGAAGCGATGCCGCGAACTCGGCGCGGAAGTGGAGACGGTCGCGTTGCGCCCCAACACTGAGGCCGATTGCGAGTCGATCATGCGCGGGGGGGTGGACGCCTACGGCGGTCTCGACATCCTCGTCATCGGTTCAGGGCTCAACGACGTCTCACCGATCGTCGACATGGCGCCGGAGCGTTTCCTGAACGTGATGCACGGCAACGTCACGGGCGCGTGGCTGCTGTGCCGCGCGTTCGGCAAGCGGGTGATTGCGCAGGGTCGCGGCGGCAAGGTCGTGCTCGTCTCCTCCGCGCGCGGCCTCCTCGGGCATCCGGCGGGCTACTCGGCCTATTGCGCGTCGAAATCGGCGACCGACGGTCTGGCCCGGGCGCTCGGCTGCGAATGGGGCAAGCACGGCATAACCGTGAATGCCATCGCGCCGACGGTGTTCCGCTCGCCGCTGACCGCGTGGATGTTCGAGGACAACGAAAAGGCGAACACCACTCGCGCCGGCATGCTCGCGCGCATTCCGCTCGGCCGGCTCGGCGAACCAGAGGATCTTGCCGGACCGCTGTTGTTTCTCGCCTCCAAGGCATCGGACTTCTACACCGGCCACATTCTTTATGCCGACGGCGGCTATACCGCGGGTTGATCCCTTGAACGACGGCGCGCACATCGCAGTCGTCGGCGCCGGACTCATGGGTCACGGCATCGCCCAGGTGTTCGCGCATGCGGGCCACCGTGTCAGCATCTACGACCCGGTACCCGCGATGCTCGCGACGGTCGATGAGCGCATCCGCCGCAATCTCGCCGACCTGGGTGAGGATCCCGAAGCGGCCCGACGCGTCCAGACGCACTCGACGATCGCCGCAGCCGTGACCGGCGCGGCATTCGTGTTCGAGGCCGGCCCCGAAAATCTCGCCGTGAAGCGCGAAATCTTCGCCGCCATCGAGGCCGCCGCGACACCCACGGCGATCCTCGCGAGCAATACGTCGGTGATTCCGATCACGCAAATCATGGCGGGCCTCGCCCGACCCGGACGCGCGCTCGGCACGCACTGGTGGAATCCCGCCCCGCTAGTGCCTCTCGTCGAGGTGATCAAGACCCCGTCGACGACAGCAGCGGCGGTCGCGTCCATGACGACGTTGCTGCGGGACGCTGGCAAGACCCCGGTTACCGTGGAAAAGGATGTGCCGGGCTTCGTCGGCAACCGGCTGCAACATGCGCTATGGCGCGAGGCGATCGCGCTGGTCGCAAACGGCGTCTGCGATGCGGCAACCGTCGATACGGTCGTCAAGGCCAGCTTCGGCCGGCGGCTGGCGGTCCTCGGGCCCTTGGAAAACGCGGACCTCGTCGGCACGGATCTCACGCTTGCGATTCACGAGACGGTCCTCGCGGACCTGGACCGCACGCCCGGCCCTTCGCCGTATCTGCGGGAACTCGTCGCCGCCGGCAAACTCGGCATGAAGTCGGGCGAGGGATTCACCCGCTGGAGCCCCGAAGCGCAGGCGCAATTGCGGCGGCGCGTGACCGAATATCTCAAATCGCTCGACGCCCAGGGCATCTAGACACCCGCGGAGCCACCCATGGCGAAATCCTCGAACAAGGTCATCATCACCTGTGCCGTCACCGGCGCGATCCACACGCCGACGCTGTCGCCCGGGCTGCCATACACACCAGCCGACATCGCACGACAGGCGATCGACGCCGCGAACGCCGGCGCCTCCATCGTGCATCTGCACGCACGCGATCCGCGCGACGGATCGCCGACCGGAGACCCCGACGTCTTCGCGCAATTCCTGCCTCAGATTCACGCGTCCACCGACGCCGTGATCAATCTGACGACCGGCGGCAGCCCGGAAATGACCGTAGAGCAGCGGCTCGCGGCATCGCTGCGATTTCAGCCGGAAATGTGTTCGCTCAACATGGGCTCGATGAACTTCGCCTTCCACGGCATGGGCGGCAAAATCCAGGATTGGAAATTTCCGTGGGAGAAGAAATACATCGAGGACAGCGAGGCATTCATTTTCCGCAACACCTTCCGAGACGTCGCGCGGGTGTATCACTTGATGTCCGATTTCGGCACCCGCTATGAGCACGAGTGCTACGACGTCGGGCATCTTTACAATCTTGCATATTTCCTCGACAAGGGCCTCGCGAAGCCGCCGCTGTGGATCCAGAGTGTCTTCGGCATCCTGGGCGGCATCGGCGCGGACCCCGACAACGTCACCTTCATGCGCCGCACCGCGGATCGCCTGTTCGGCGCCGATTACGTCTGGTCAGTGCTCGCGGCCGGCCGGCAACAGATGCCGCTGATCACCCAGGCGGCGATGATGGGCGGCAACGTGCGCGTCGGCCTCGAGGATTCGCTGTACATCGGCCGCGGCAAACTCGCCGCCACCAATGCCGAACAGGTACGCAAGATCCGGCGCATACTCGAAGAGCTGGGCTATGAGATCGCCGCGCCGGACGAAACACGGCGAATACTCGCGCTCAAGGGCCGCGAGCACGTCAAAATTTGAACGTGATAGACTCCCGTCAAGAATAAACGACAGCGGAACAGTCCCCGTATCATGCCTCAAACGCCTCGCGGCCGAAGCCGCTCTGCGGCGACCGACCCCCCGAAGCAGAGCATCCAGGTCATCACGCGGGCGGTCAAAGTGCTGCGCGCGCTTGAAGGAGAACCCGAAGGTCTGAGCCTCGGACAGATCGCGCAACGCGTCGGTCTCGCCCGTTCGACGGTGCAGCGGATCGTCGACGCGCTGCGAACCGAACAGTTCGTGATCGCCGCCTCGCCGACCTCGGGTGTCCGGCTCGGACCCGCGCTGATCCGCCTGGCCGCTTCGGCAAGTGTGGAGTTCGACCACATCACGCGCCCCATCATGGCGGAGCTTTCCCAGAAAGTCGGCGAGACGGTGGACCTGTCGGTGCTCAAGGGCCAATCCGCGGTGTTTACGGACCAAATCCAGGGACGGCACCGCCTGCGGACGGTATCGGCGATCGGCGAGAGCTTTCCCCTGCATTGCACCGCCAATGGCAAAGCGCTGCTCAGCGTATTGCCCGACGAGAAGCTCGAGCGTCTGTTGCGGGCGCCGCTGCAGAAAATGACGCCCAACACCATCACCAAGGCGTCTGAACTTCGCAAGGCGATCGAGAACTGCCGTCGAACCGGCGTCGCGATCGATAACGAGGAACACACTGAGGGCATCTCCGCGCTCGGCACCGGATTCACAGACCCGATGGGCCGGCCCGTCGCGCTGTCGATCCCGGTGCCAACGACCCGCTACACCCGCACTCGGCAGGAACTCACCACGCAGTTGCTCGCCGCCAGAAGACGCATTCTCGAGGCGCTCGGCAGCCCGACGGGCTGATTTGGAAGCGGTGCGCACCATCGAACCTATGCCGCTTCATTTCGACAAAACTGGATTTCCCTCGTCGGCACCGCCGACGTACAGTTGCCGTAGTCGCGGATCGGCGCGCACCGCCGCCGCGCTTCCTTCAAGAGCGATCGAGCCTCGATCGAGAACGTAGGCGCGATCGGCGAGGTGCAATGCTCGATCGACATCCTGCTCGACGATCAACATCGCAAGGCCCGCATGCTTCAACGCCGCGAGCGCTTGGTAGAGCCGGGCGATGACGATAGGCGCGAGGCCGAGACTGATTTCGTCGAACACGACGAGGCGAGGCCGTGCCATCAGCGCCCGGGCGATCGCAAGCATTTGTTGTTCACCGCCGGACAATGCGGTGCCGGGGGCGGCACCACGTTCCGCGAGCACCGGGAAGAGCTCATGGACGGCATCGAGCCGCCGGCGGACCTCGGCCCTCGCCACTGCGCGTGCGGCGATGCGCAGATTTTGTTCAACCGACAGGTCTGCGAAAATGCGTCTCCCCTCCATGCAATGCGCGACCCCGAGCGCTGCGATCCGATCAGGTCGAAGGTGCGCAGCCGACTCCCCGGCAATGGTGAGGGCTCCGCCGCGCACCGGCAATACGCCGCTGATCAGCGCGGCGAGCGAGGTCTTGCCGGCGCCATTCGCGCCGAGCACCGCCACGACTTCGCCGGCATCGACGTGCAAACTAACCTCGCGCAGCGCCGGTAATTGGCCATGGAACGCGCTGACCCGGTCGAGACACAGGACCTGTGCCGGCTTGGGAGGGACAGCTTGTCCCCCGTCGCCAACGAGAGGCCCGACAGCCGATGCCGCGGCACCCCGAAAATCGGTCTCGATCACCGTGTGCGCAGTGCCAAGATAAACGGCGGCGACCGCCTCGCTGCCGAGGACCTCGGCTGGCAGTCCTTCGCTGAGTTTTTTGCCGAAATTGAGCACGGCGACCTCGTCGCAGCATTGGCGCACGATGGGCAATATGTGCTCGACGATGAGAATGCTGACGCCCCCCGCGGCGATAGAACTGATCAATGCGATCAACGCGGCGATTTCCACGTCGACCAGTCCGGCGCCCACTTCATCGAGCAGCAACAACCGCGGTTCCAGCGCCAGCGCCCGGGCCAGCTCGAGACGCTTGCGCCGCAACAGCGGCAGCTGTCGAGCCGGCCGCGAGCGCACCGCGGCAAGTTCGCACCGCTCGAGGATTTCGGTCCGCCGCCGCGCCAGGCTGTCTCGCGGTTGTCGTCGCGAGCATTGAGCCACCTCGAGATTCTCCTCCACGGTCAAGTCGAGGAACGGTCGCGGAATCTGATAGGTCCGACCGATGCCGAGGCGGGCCCGCTCCGCGGCGCAGAGACTCGTAACGTCCCGCCCCGCGAACAGCACGCGCCCGGCCGATGGCTTGATCGCTCCGCCGAGCAGACCGACCAAGGTACTCTTGCCGGCACCGTTCGGCCCAACGATGCCGATGACCCGCCCAGAGCCGATCGTCAGCGAGAAATCATCCAGCGCGACCAGCCCCCCGTATCGTTTGACGAGGCCCCTGGCCTCGAGCAATGGTGCGACGCTCATGATAAAGGGCGCCGGTGCGCGCGCAGTTTGGCCCAGAGTATCCCCGAGAGCCCGGCGATGCCGCGCGGCGCGAAGCGGGTCACGACGATCAGCAACACCCCGGTCAAGGCCAGATGCGCCTGCGGATAGTCCGACAGCCATTCCCCCGAAACGATGACCACCGCCGCACCGATCACGGCGCCCAGCGGCTCGCCCAATCCGCCGATCACCGCCATCGCCAGGGTGTTGACGGACCAACCAAGCCCGAACATGCCATATGGCTCCACCGCGCCGAGTTTCAGCGCCTGCACGGCACCTGCCGCGGCCATCACCGCGCTCGTCGCAGCAAACACGGCGATCTTCACCCGGAACGAGCGCACGCCCATTTGGGCGGCAACATCCTCGTCGTCGCGCACCGCCCGCAGCGTCACCCAGATCCGGCTTCGCCGCGCGACCATCAACGCCGCCCACGCGCCCGCGAGCAGCGCGACCGCGATGCGTACGAGCGTCGCCATGCGCGGCGAATCGCGGTTGAGGAACAAGCCGGTGGCGCCTCCGAAGCGTTCACCATTGATCATCACGAGTCTCAGCGCCTCGGCCAGGCTGAGTGTACCCACCGTGAAATACAAGCCGCGCAGCCGCATCAGCCCGGGCGCCGCCAGAATCGCGAGCAAGGCGCCCGCCACGGCGGCCAGGACGATCGCCACACCGATGGGCACCGCGGTGAAGTTCAGGAGGCCGATCATCACATAGGCGCCGAGTCCGACGGCCGACGACGTGCCAAGCGAAACCAGTCCGGTCTCGCCGGCAAGCACGTTCCAAGCCTCCGCCAGAATGACTCCGATGAGCAGACGGAAGAGGACTTCGGTCGGATAATCACCGAGGTAATTGGGCGCGGCGAGCAGCGCGCCGACGAGACAGATCAACCCAAACACACCAATCGCGCGGTTCACGTCAACGCCGCGACGGCGCCAGACCTTGCGGCCGGACGACGAGAACCAGCAGGAAGATCACGAGCGCGACCAGATCGCGGTAGCCATCCCCAAAAACCATGCCCCCCAGACTCTGCAGCATCCCGATCGCGATCCCGGCAATCAGCGTGCCGAATACGTCGCCGAGGCCGCCGAGAACGACAACCGCGAAGCTGTTCAGCAAATACCCCGGACCGCTCGTCGGCGTGAACGCGAAGGCAAGTCCGGTGAGCGTGCCGCCGACACCGGCACAGGCCGCGCCGAGTGCAAATGTCGCCATTTGCACTCGGGTGACATTGACACCGACGGTCGCCGCGGCAACCGGATCCTGCGCGCAGGCCCGCAGATCCCGTCCGAACGCGGACCGCTCGAGCAACCAATGGACGCCGAGAATCGCAGACACGGATATCACGAATCCGATCAGATAGATGCGCGGGACCGTCACCCCCAGGAACGTCAGCGCGGCCGTCGAGTAGGAGGTTTCGATGCTGCGTGTGTCGGCGCTGAAGACCAGCACGAAGAGATTCTCGAGAATCACCGCGATGCCAAACGTGGTCATCATCGGCGCTTCCGCGGTTCGGCCCATCACGGGGTGAATAAGCAGACGATACACGGGCGCCGCGACCAGTGCCGCGGCGAGTGCGATCACCGGCAGTCCGACAAGCGGATCGATGCCGGTTTCATGAAGCCAATAGAACCCCGCATAGGCGCCAACCACGAGAAACACGCCGTGCGCGAGATTGACAAGACGTAGCACGCCGAGCACGAGTGACAGGCCGAGAGCGCACAAGGCGAACATGCCTCCGAGCAGCAGCCCGGAGATCACGTTGCCCGCAATGACCGCGCTGCCACCCATGGACGGTTTTCGCGCGGCCCCGATTCAGCGCAGCGGGAACAAAAGCTTGCCGGTCGCGAATTTCGCCGGCCAGACGACCACGGTCGCGCCCTGCTGCCACTGCATCGAAACGATTGGCAGGCGCGCAAAATGCTGCGCGTCGAAATGGACCCGACCGACCACGAACTCGCCATCCGTGCGACCGATCGCCGTGTTGATCGCCGCCGGTACGAGGCTGCCCGCGGC
>JAJXYR010000323.1 GCA_021780475.1 Pseudomonadota bacterium | reverse complement strand
AGCCGGTGCAGTGGGTAGCATCGCTCGCACGCGATCGGAGTATCCACGAAAGTTTACGAGTCTGCTGCGGTCAAAGTTCGGACCGACATCAAACCCGCCGGTTGTGATGACGAACAAGGGTCCACCAGGATCGTGGGCTTCCGTTGCGAAGCGAAGTTCCGCGTTCGGGCCATTGTTATAGTCCCAGACGCCGCGGAAAGCGACCGGCAGCAATAGAGCGTGCCAACTCTCGGTCGGCGGTGGGAAGGCCGACAGGTAGGTTTCTGGCCGTTCAAGATTCGACTCGGCGGACTCCCGATCGCCGAACAGGCCGAGTCCGCACCACACATTCGTCGGCGGGCGATTCCCTTCAGCATCCATCGGACCGCCGGTCACGCCGAACCGCCACCACAAGCATCCCTGCAGTCGATCGGAGACCGGAAGCGGGTCGTGCAGGACCACCTGTGGAAACCGGACCCAGTGGACTGTGACATAGCGAATGATTTCGGCGTTCATCGTGCTTCGACTCGGTGTTGCGTTGCGTAGACCAATATGACTGACCCGTCGATCACGGTCCATGTTCGCAGCGGCGACGGGTGGTCGCAAGAAAGGGCAATCGCAAGGGTGAGTGCAGCCCGCGGCACGATGCTCCGGGAGGAGTTCATTGACCCCGTAGGCCTCAGCGCCGATGCGCTGGCTAAGCCCGTGGCGGTGTCGCCGCCGTCGGGGTCTTCCCCACCCGCGCAATGGGGCGATGTTCGCATCGTTCACCAGGACCCTTTGATGACCCGGGCCTACGCACGGTAGGTCGCCGTCGTGCGGTTGAGCGACCCGGTTTACTTCCGATCGACGAGCGATTAGCCTCGACGAAATAAGACTCATTAAAGCCGCGCATTTTTCAACGGACATGACACGGGCTTCGGCACCGAGGCCGACGGGAAGTCTAACGGGCAGTCAATCCGTCGAGTCATCCGGCGGGGAGCATTTACGACGCGGTCCATCGAACGGCGTCGACGCAAAGGGGGGGCGGATGCCACAGATTAGTCACGAACCGGATGTGAGCCAACAGACGCCGGCGCTACGGGCCCGGTTCGCGACGCTGCATTGGGTGCGGTATCCGGCGATCAGAACTGCGGATGAATTGCCGCTCGACGGGCATCCGGCCGATGGCCTCAGCTGGAAGTTCGGGCCCGATGGCCCCATTGGACCAGACGGGGCGCGCCTGCCAAGCGAGGTTTGGTGCGGCGTGGCGCTATTCCGGGACGAAGCGAGCGCGCGGTCCGCGCTGGCGGCGCGAGCCCGATTCGTGCCACAACTGGCCGAGACGGTGGAAAGCTGGCACGCGCTTCTGCTGGCGCTGGCGCACAGGGGCGAATGCAACCACCTCGACACAGTGCAGCCGGGACCGATCTTCGATGACAGCCGGCATGATCCCGACGGGCCCCTGGTGTCCTGACCACCGCGGGCTTCATTCTCGGCCCGGGGTTCGACGTGCAACGGGCGATCGCCTTCCGGAGGGATGTCGATCGTGTGAAGGAGTGGATGCGATCGGCTCCCGGCCTGCACGGGGCGCATTCGTTCACCCCGATCACGCGTGGTGACGACGGCGTCACGATGTCGGTCTGGGCCGACGATGCCGCGATGGCGTCGGTGATGTATCGGCCCAGTGTGCACCGCACGCAGATCGATCGCTACAAGAGCGAACACACCGCGGACCGCACGTCATTTACCCGCTGTCGCGCGCTCGAAACCTGCGGGACCTGGAACGGTGCCGATCCGATCGAACGGGCGCGGAGCGGCGCCGGCGGCATACGAATGTGAGCGGTCGACGTGCGCGTTGCGCGTGCGGCGAGCTGCAGGTCGATCTGGTCGGCGAGCCCGATGTCGTCGTGATCTGTCACTGCCTGGAGTGTCAGCGGCGTACGGGCTCGGTGTTCGGGGTGGGCGCCTACTTTCCGCGCTCGGCCGTGACGTCCTCCAGCCCCTACCGAACGTACAGCCGCCCGGGCAGCAGCGGCCATGCGTTGCATTTTCATTTTTGCGAACGATGCGGCAGCACGGTGTTCTGGGAGCTGGAATTGCGACCGCAGCACATCGGCGTGGCCGTGGGCGCGATCGGGGATCTCGGCATGAGTCCGCCTGCTCGTTCGGTCTGGGAGGCGACGCGCCACCCGTGGGTCGAATTCAGCTGCGAGCTCGGCCGTCATCCGCGGCAGGTTACCTAACGTCGATTGCGCAACGGCGCCACGGGGGTCGCGCAAGCGCCAGAGGAAGGTATGCAACTGACGCAAGCCTTGCACCGCGCCGTCGCGCTCCGGCCTGACGGCCTCGCCACGGTCTGCGGCAACCGCCGTCACACATTCACCCAGTTCCGCGACCGAGTGGCGCGCCTGGCCGGCGCGCTGCGCGCACTCGGCGTGGGCGCCGGCGATCGCGTCGGCATCTTGTCCCTGAATACCGACCGCTACGTCGAGGCATACATGGGTATTCCGTGGGCCGGCGCCGCGTTCAATCCGATCAACACGCGTTGGAGCAGCGCCGAGATCGCCTACTCGCTGGACGATTGCGATACCCGGGTGCTCCTGGTCGACGATGCCTTCGCGCCCCTGTCGATCGAGCTGAAGGCGAAGAGCCGCAGCCTCGCCACGCTCGTCCACGTCGGTGATCAGCCGACGCCCGAGGGAATGCGGTCCTAATGAAACGCTGATTGCCACTCGCGATCCGGTGCCCGACGCTCACCGTCGCGGCAAGGATCTGGCTGGCGTGTTCTACACCGGGGGAACCACCGGTCATCCGAAGGGCGTGATGCTCTCGCACGAGGCATTCGTGTACAACGGTCTCGTTCTTGCGAACGAAGGCATGGCCCGGGCGGACGACATCGCGCTGCACGCTGCGCCGACGTTCCACATCGCGGACTTCTGCCTGTTCAACGCGCAATGGCTCGTGGGCGGCACGCATGTCGCGTTGCCGGGCTTCACGCCATTGGCCACGCTCCAGGCGCTGCAACGCGAGCGAGTCACGGTGACGGTGCTCGTTCCCACGATGATCCAGATGGTCGTGGATCATCCGGAAGCCTCGAGGTTCGACCTCGGGTCGCTGCGCATGCTGGCCTATGGTGGATCGCCGATCCACGAGGCTCTGCTCGACCGCGCGCAAGAACTTCTGCCCGCGGCGCGGTTCATGCAGGTTTACGGCATGACCGAGTTGGCGCCGACGATCTCGGTGTTGTCGCCGGAAATGCACTCGGGCGAGGGCCGTGCGACCGGCCGACTGCGCTCGGGCGGGCTGCCGTGCACCGGGATCACCGTACGCATCGTGGCGCCCGATGGCGCGGACGTGCCGCCGGGCGGGGTCGGTGAAATCATCGTGCGCAGTCCGAGCGTGATGCTCGGCTACTGGGGCAAGGCCGAGGAGACGGCGGCGGTACTCGAGCGAGCGCCGAACGCGGGCTGGATGCACACCGGCGACGGCGGGCGCATCGACGAGGCGGGCTTCCTCTACGTCGTCGACCGCGTGAAGGACATGATCGTTTCCGGCGGCGAGAATGTCTATTCGATCGAGGTCGAGCAGGCGGTGGCGAAGCACCCAGCCGTGGCCGCGTGCGCAGTGATCGGCGTGCCCGACCCGCTGTGGGGTGAGCGGGTGCACGCGGTCGTGGTGCTGAAGAGGGACCAGCAGGCCACGGCCGAGGAGATTCGCGAGCATTGCAAGACCCTGATCGGCGGCTACAAGTGTCCCCGAAGCGTCGAGTTCGTCGCGGCGTTGCCGGTCACCGGCGCGGGCAAGGTGCTGAAGCGCACCCTGCGCGAGCCCTATTGGAGGGGCC
>JAJXYR010000287.1 GCA_021780475.1 Pseudomonadota bacterium | reverse complement strand
GGTTGAACGGGGAGCTCGGCCGGCATTGAGGCCGGGAGAAGCTGATGGAACATTCCGGAAAAGAAATGATGGCCGAGCGCGGCGCGCCGCGTGTCGTGTCGATGCGGGTCGTGCCCGTCGCCGGTCAGGACAGCCTCCTGCTCAATCTGAGCGGAGCGCACGGCCCTTATTTCATTCGCAACATCGTCATTCTCACCGATGACGCGGGTCGTGTCGGCGTCGGCGAGGTGCCGGGCGGGGAGTCGATACGTCAAACCCTGGAGGCGGCCGCGCCCTTGGTCGTCGGACAAAGCATCGGCGCCCATCAGTCCATATTGAACGCCGTACGCCGCCGCTATGCGGATCGGGACGCGGGCGGACGCGGACTGCAGACCTACGACCTGCGCACCACGGTGCACGTCGTGACGGCGCTCGAGGCGGCGCTGCTCGACTTATTCGGGCAGTTTCTAGGCTTGCCGGTCGCCGCGCTGCTCGGTGAAGGTCAGCAGCGCAGTTCCGTGAAGATGCTGGGATACCTGTTCTATGTCGGCGACCGCAGTCGCACCAACCTCGACTATCGCGGCGGCGGCCGCGACGGCGACGACTGGATGCGTCTGCGGGATGAACCGGCGATGACGACCGCCGCGGTTCTGCGGCTGGCGGATGCGGCGCACGCGCGCTATGGATTCGCCGATTTCAAGCTCAAGGGCGGCGTTCATCCGGGTGAGGTGGAAATCGAGACGGTCACGGCGTTGGCGGAGCGGTTCCCGCATGCGCGCATCACGCTGGACCCGAACGGTGCGTGGCCGCTCGACGATGCGGTCAAATGGTGCCGCGGCGCGCGCGGCGTGCTCGCCTATGCCGAGGATCCCTGCGGCGCCGAGGACGGTTTTTCGGGGCGCGAGATCCTCGCGGAATTTCGCCGCGCGACCGGTGTGCCGACGGCGACGAACATGGTGGCGACGGATTGGCGCCAGCTGGTGCATGCGGTCGCGCTCCACAGCGTCGATATTCCGCTGGCCGATCCGCATTTTTGGACCATGGCGGGCTCGGTGCGCGTCGCGCAAGCCTGTCGCGACTGGGGACTCACCTGGGGCTCGCACTCGAACAATCATTTCGACATCTCCCTGGCGATGTTCACGCAGGTCGCCGCGGCCGCGCCCGGCGAGATCACCGCGATCGACACGCACTGGATCTGGCAGGACGGCGAGCGCCTGACGCGCGAGCCGCTGAGCATCGCGGGCGGCATGGTGCGGGTTCCGGAGCAACCCGGCCTCGGCGTCGATCCCGATTTTGACCGGATCGACCGGGCGCACGAACTCTACAAATCGATCGGGGTCGGCGCGCGCGACGATGCGGCGGCCATGCGCCAATTGGTGCCGGGTTGGCAGTTCGACCCGAAGAGACCCTGTCTGGTTCGGTGAGAACGCGGATCGGGTACCATGGAGGCCCACACAAGGAACGGACGATGGAACGTAAGATCGCCAAATACTCGACGCTGATGATCGCCATCCACTGGCTCACCGCCATCCTGGTCGTAACCGCCTACCTCTTGAGCGAGGGCGGCCCGCGCGTGCGCACCGACCCGCCGTTCTGGCATTTCGTCTGCGGGATCGCCGTGCTGGTCCTGGTGTTTCCGCGCCTGATCGCGCGCCTGCTCGGCGGCGCGCCGCCGGCGCAGGACGCCGGCAGCGCACTGCTCAACAAGGCGGTGAAACTCGGCCACGGCGCGCTCTACCTGCTCCTTCTGGCCGTGCCGTTGACCGGTTGGTACGCGGTGTCCCGGCTGGGCGTGCGCGTCGACCTGTTCGGCTGGACCCTGCCGCCGATCGCCGCCGCGGTCAAGGGCGACATCGGCCTCGTCGCGAACGTCCATCAGATCGGCGGCAACGTGATCCTGATACTTGCCGGCATGCACGCGGCGATGGGCCTGTGGCACCAGTTCATTCGGCACGATCACACGCTCGAGCGCATGCGGCCGTAAGGACACGGGCGCGGGCCTCAGACCCGCTCAGACCCGCTCAGACCCGCTCGAATATTCCCGCCGCGCCCTGACCGGTGCCGACGCACATGGTCACCATGCCGTAGCGCAGGCCGCGCCGTCGCATGCCGTGAATCGTCGTGCAGGCGCGGATCGCGCCGGTAGCGCCGAGCGGGTGGCCGAGCGCGATCGCGCCGCCGAGCGGATTGACCTTCGCCGGATCGAGGCCGACGGTATCGATCACCGCGAGCGACTGGGCGGCGAACGCCTCGTTGAGTTCGATCCAGCCGAGGTCCGCGAGCGAGATCCCGCCCGCGGCGAGCGCCGCCGGGATCGCCTCGATCGGGCCGATGCCCATGATCTCCGGCGGCACGCCGCGCACCGCGAACGACACGAAGCGTGCGAGCGGCGTGAGGCCGAAGCGCCGCACCGCGGTCTCTGAGGCCAGAACCAAGGCACCGGCGCCGTCGGAAGTCTGGGAACTGTTGCCCGCGGTGACGGTGCCGAGGCCGGTTTCCCGGCCGGACGGGTCGCGCGGCGCCGCGAACACGGGTTTCAGTCGAGCCAGGGCCTCGAGCGAGGTGTCGGCGCGCGGGCCTTCGTCGATGCGCACCGTGCGCCGCCGTTCGACGATCGCGCCGCCGGCGAGGTCCGGCACCCGTTCGATCGCATCGACCGGGATGATCTCGTCGGTGAACTCTCCCGCCGCGATTCCGGCGATGGCGCGGCGGTGCGATTCGAACGCGAACGCATCCTGCCGCTCGCGCGACACCTTCCATTGCGCGGCAACCTTTTCCGCGGTCAAGCCCATGCCGTAGGCGATCCCGAGGTTCTCGTCCCCCGCGAACACCAGCGGGTTGAACGAGGGTTTGTTGCCGCCCCGCGGGATCAGGCTCATGCTCTCGGCGCCGCCGGCGATCATCACCTCGGCCTCGCCCACGCGGATCCGGTCCGCGGCCATCTGGATCGCGGTGACGCCCGACGCGCAAAAGCGGTTGACGGTGACGCCGCCCACGCGGTTCGGCAGTCCCGCGAGCAGCGCCGCGACGCGCGCCATGTTCATCCCTTGTTCGGCCTCGGGCATCGCACAGCCGATGATCGCGTCCTCGATCGCGAGGGGGTCGAGCCCCGGCACCTGCGCGAGCGCGCCACGGATCGCCGCGATCAGCAGATCATCCGGACGGGTGTTGCGAAACACCCCGCGGTTCGACCGTCCGATCGGCGTGCGCGCGGCGGCGACGATGTAGGCATCTTGAAGTTGACGGGCCACTTGAATCTCCTGCTGCGATGAGGGACGTGCGCGACGCCGGATTCCGGTCAGTTGCGCACCGGTTTTCCGGTCTTGAGGAAGCCCGCGATGCGCTCGCGCGTTTTCGGCTCGTCGAGCAGCGCAAGGAAGTGTTCGCGTTCGAGGCGCATCAGCCAGCGCTCATCGACGACGCTGCCGGCGTCGATCTCGCCGCCGCACAGCACGTCGGCCATGGCGACGCCGATCGCATAGTCGTGGGCCGTGATCTGCCCGCCGTCGCGCAGGTTGAGCACCTGGCTTTGAATGGTCGCGCGGCCGGATCGGCCGGCGACCGTGATGCGCGCCGGCAGCGGCGGTCGATAGGCGGCATCGGCGAGCGCACGCGCCTGACCGATCGCAACGTGCAACAGTTCATCCCGGTGGAGCACGATCACGTCGTCCGGCAGCAGATAGCCCATCTGCCGGGCCTCGATCGCGGACTTCGACACCGTCGCCATCGCCGGGTTTAGGTACAGCGTCTTCAGGAATCCAAGCACGTCGACATTCGCGCCGTTCGCGGCGGCGAGCTCGCTCGCGCGGCGGGCGAGGTAGGTCAAA
>JAJXYR010000320.1 GCA_021780475.1 Pseudomonadota bacterium | reverse complement strand
GACCTGCTGGCGCCGCATCCAGCAGCTCGAACAGAGCGGCGTGATCAAGGCGCGCGTCGCGCTGCTCGATCGCGCGGCGCTCGGACTCGACGTGACGATCTTGGCGCACGTCAAGCTGGCCAGCACCGGACGCGAGGCCATCGAGAAATTCGAGGCGGCGATTCGCGACCGCAGCGAAGTGCTCGAGTGCTACACGCTGACCGGCGAGTGGGATTTCTTGTTGAAGATCGTCACGAAGAACATCAAGGCGTTCGAGGCTTTCTACCTCGATTACTTGTCGCGCATCCCCTACGTACAGTCGGTCAACTCCTCGGTCGCCGTCACGGTGATCAAGGAGTCGACGGCGCTGCCGCTCGGCTGAGGAGCCGGGCGCCGCGGCGGGCTCAAGACGGCAACAGCACCGTCGCGCCCGTCGTGCGGCGCGCGGCGAGCGCCTCATGCGCCCCGCGCGCGTCGCGCAGCGCGAATCGCTGGCCCACGTGCGCCCGCACCGTGCCGGCGGCCACGCGCGCGAACAAGTCCTCGGCGCGGCGCTCCAATTCCTCGCGCGCGCGGATGTAGTCGAACAACACGGGCCGGCTCGCGAACAGGGAGCCGCCGGCGGCGAGGTCGGCCAGCTTGAAATCGGTGATCATGCCCGAGGACTGGCCGAAACTCGCGAACAGGCCGCGATGCTTCAGGCACTTCAGCGAGCCGCGCCAGGTGTCCTTGCCGACCGAATCGTAGACCACATCGCAACCCCGTCCGCCGGTGATTTCGGCAACCCGCGCCGGGAAATCCACTTCGCGGTAATTGACGACGTGCGTGTAGCCGTTGGCGAGCGCGACCGCCATCTTCTCCGTCGCGCCGACGGTGCCGATCGCGGTCGCGCCGAGCGCGCGCAGCCATTGGCCGAGCAACAACCCGACGCCGCCCGCCGCGGCGTGCACGAGCACCGTGTGTCCGGAGCCGACCGGGAAACAGGATGTGACGAGGAACTGCGCCGTCAGCCCTTTGAGCATCAGCGATGCCGCGCTGTCGAACGGCACGCCGTCGGGGATCTTGACGAGCCGGTCCACCGGCACCACCCGGCGCTGCCGGTAGGCACCCGGCGCCATGGTGTAGGCGACGCGGTCGCCCGCCTCGAAGCCCGTGACGCCGGCGCCGGTCTCCTCGATGATGCCCGCCGCCTCGCTGCCGGGAACGAGCGGCGTCGCCGGCCAGGGGTACAGGCCGCTGCGAAAATAGATGTCGATGAAATTCACGCCGATCGCCCGGTGCGCGACCAGCGCCTCGCCGGGGCCCGGACGGCCGGTCTCGAGCGCCGCCCACTCCAGGGTCTCCGCGCCCCCGGGAGCCCGCACGATGATGCCCATGTCGTCGTTCTTCGCGGTCATGATGTCTCCTCGGCGTCTGGTCAGTAATTGGCCGGCAGTGAGGCCGCAAAGCGCCGGATGCGCACGCAGGCCTCGCGCAGCACGTCTTCCTCCGCCGCGAAACACACCCGCACGAATCCGCCCGTCTGGGTCCCGAAAGCGCCGCCGTCCAGCACCGAGACCCCCTCGGACTCGTACAGGCCGCGCATGAACTGAAATCCCGACAGCCCGGTCGCGCGCACGTCGATCAGCATGAACATGCCGGCCTCCGGCGTGAAGCAGTGCAAACCCTTCGCGCCCTGGAGCTGCGCGAGCAAGAACTCGCGCCGCGACCCGCAATAATCGCGAACCTGGGCCTCGGCCGCCGGCGCGATGCCGAGCGCCGTGAGCGCCGCCTCCTGGACGAATCCGGGCAGCCCGAACAGCATGCACATCACCAGGGATTCGACGTGCACCGCGAACTCGCGCGGCCCGACGATCCAACCCGCGCGCCAGCCCGTCATGGCGTGCGACTTCGACAAGCTGCCGACCGTGATCACGCGGTCGGACATCGCCGCCGCGAGACTCGGCACGCGGCCGCCGGGCGCGAGGCCCGCATAGACCTCGTCGGCGACGATCCACAGCGAGTGGCGCCGCGCGAGTTCGCCCAGGCGCGCCAATTCCGCCTCGCTCGTGATCACCCCGGTCGGATTGCTCGGCGTCGCGAAGAACAGCGCGCGCGTGCGCGGCGTGATCGCCCGCTCGAGCGCGTCCAGGTCGATGCGAAATCCGTTGGCGGCCGGCGCCGGCACCCGCACCATGCGCGCCCCGGAAGCCTCGATGGTCGCGGGATAAGTCGGATACATCGGCTCGACGGCGATCACCTCGTCGCCCGGCCCGGCGAGGCACAGTGAGGAGGCGAACAACGCGTTCTGCGCGCCGGCGAGCACGACGACTTGATCGGCGCCGACGGCGCAACCGCTGCGCGCGGAGTGCAGCGCGGCGATCGCCTCGCGCAGCGGCAGCCGGCCGGAAGCCGGCGTGTAGTGGGTGTCGCCGGCACGGATGCACTCGATCGCGCGCTCGCGCACCGGTTGGGGCGTGTCGAAGTCCGGATCGCCGACGCTGAGCAGGATCACGTTCTCGCCGCGCTCGTGCGCTCGCCGCGCCTCGTAATGCGTGACCCAGGCGTCGGCGCCTTCACCGGCGATACGTTCAACCAAGGCGGAAAATCTCATCGGCTCCATATCCTCTCAGGTTGCATACCGCCGACCCTGCTCGCATACTTTCGCCATCGTAGCGCGCCACCCGGCGCGGTCCCAGCAAAAGGCTCACCGATGTCGATGACTGTCGGGCGGTATCTCGTCGAACTGTTGGCCGCCAATGATATCGATACCGTGTTCGGAATACCCGGCGTTCACACGCTCGAACTGTATCGCGGGCTTTCCGGGTCCGGCATCCGCCACGTTCTCGTGCGCCACGAACAGGGCGCGGGCTTCGCCGCCGACGGCTTCGCACGCGCGAGCGGCCGCGTCGCCGCCGCGTTCGTGATCTCGGGCCCGGGACTGACGAACGTGCTCACCGCGGCGGGCCAGGCGTATTCGGATTCGGTGCCGCTGTTGGTCGTCGCGAGCACCCCGGCGCGCGCATCGCTCGGCAAACAATGGGGCGTGCTGCACGAACTGCGCGACCAGTGCGCGCTCGCGGAGCGCGTCTTCGGCGTCGCGCGCTCGGCCCGCAGCGCCAAGGACGTGCGCGACCACCTGCGCGCCTGCCTCGCGTCGCTGCGCTCCGGCCGGGCACGGCCGGCGTACCTGGAAGTCCCGCTCGATCTGCTGGCCGAGACCACGGCTCTGCGGGCGGAGCGCTTTGCGCCGCCGGCTTCGACGCCGGGCGGATGCGCGGCTCAGGTCGACGAGGCGGTGCGCCTGCTGAACGCCGCGGCGCGGCCGCTGCTCATCGCCGGCGGCGGGGCGCTCGGCGCGGCGGAAGAATTGCGGCGCACCGCCGAGACGCTCGATGCACTCCTCGTCACGACCGCGGCCGGCAAGGGACTGTTGCCCGAGCGCCATGCCGCGAACCTCGGCACGTCCCTGCCGTTTGCGGAGGTCCGGGAACTCGTCGCCGCGGCGGACGTGATTCTCGCGGTCGGCAGCGAACTGGCCGAGACGGACACCTACCGGTCGACGCGGCTGGAATTCGGCGGCCGCCTGATCCGCATCGACGTCGACGCGTCGAAGCTCTGCGATCACTACGCCGCGGAGGTCCCGATCCAGGGCGATGCGCGGCGGACCCTGCAGGCGATCAATCAGGGACTTAACGCGCGCCGCGGCTGGCTCACGGCCGTGGGCGGCGCCGCGCCGGTGCGGGCGCGCATCGAGGCGCGATGGTCTCCCGCGACCCGGGCGCTGTCGACTGCGCTCGCGGCGATCCGCGCGGCGCTGCCCGCCGACGGCGTCGTCTGCAGCGACATGACAGATCG
>JAJXYR010000053.1 GCA_021780475.1 Pseudomonadota bacterium | reverse complement strand
CGGCACCGGACGGCAGCACGAGCCTGAAGCTGGTCGCGCGCACCTACACGACGAGTTGGGATGACGTTGCGGCGGGGCTGCAGGATTCCGCGCATAATCCGCTCGGTGTGCCGGCCATGAAATGTCCGGGACAACTTGCAACCGACCCGTATGCACCGCAGGTTCTCGGGTCCGATCTCACCCGCTGCTACGACGGGTTCCACAATTGGAACCAGGTCCAGCCGCAGACCTACGATGGCTATTACCAATTTTCGACGATCTACCCCTCGGGCATCAACGCCGACGGCACGCCCGTCGTCGCGAAGGAGGCGCCGGTGGCGGTGCCGAACGGCGCCTATGTCATTCAGGTGGTCCCGCCGCCGGGCTATGAAATCGTCAAGGAAGAGGACAAGAACATCCTGATCGGTGATGCGTGGGTCGCGCCGCCGGCGCAGCAATTCGCCGCGCTCGGCAACATCTTCATCCTGCCCGACCAGGCGACCGTGGCCTCGGCTTACAATCTGGCCGGGCCGTCTAGCCTGACGTCACTGCTCGGCAAGACGGGTACGGGGACCCAGTTTCCGCCGTGCGTCGGCACGCTGCATCGCGTGCCGGATTACCTGTCGCTGTTCCCGAACTCGAAGCAGGTCGCGCCGTTTGCCGGCGCCGACCGGCCGCTGTGCGATCAGAAGGCGTTGAACATCACCGCGGGCCAGAACGGCGGCGCAAACTTCTTCCTGTTCTCACAGACGCCGCGCGCGTCGAATTTCACCGGCATCATCCTCGACGATGCGTCCGCGGAGTTCAACGCGGCGGCACCCGACTTCGGCGAGAAGTTCGGGGTGCCGTACGTGGCGATCTCGGTGCGCGACAGCTACGGCGTCGAGACCGAGCGCATGTATTCCGACCAGTGGGGCGGCTACAACGGCATGGTGCCGTCGACCTGGCAGGTCAACGTGCCGAATCCGGCCGGCTACTCGCCGAACATGCTGGTCATGTGCATGAACGACCCGGGCCCGCTCACGGGTCCCAACGGGGCGCCGGTGGTGGACTCGTATTACATGCCGACGTACAGCGACTTCTGTTATACGAATCCGTTCATGCCGGGCCTGACGACGTACCTCGACACGCCGGTGCTGCCGGTCGCCGCGTTCGCGTCGAACTACATCACGGGCTACAACCCGGTCGATTGCGCCTATCCGGACGCGACGCCGGCCGTCAGCCGGGTCGACGGCGACGCCGTCGGTCCCTGGCTCAAAACCAACGGCCCGCGCCTCCTCAAGATCCAGGCTCTGGGTCCGGTGCCGGTGCCGAACCCGGCTTATCTCGGCCCGAGTTCGACGACGGCGCCCAACGATCAGCGCAACGTCACGCGCACGTATAACTTCGCCGGCGGCAAGGGTGTCATCACGCTCGGCGGCACCGTCGTGCCGGCGGGGAGTGTGACCTGGTCCGACAATCTGATCACCGTCAAGGTGCCGACGTCCTTCGCGGCGGGCTCGTACGAGCTCGGCATTCAGAACGCGAACGGCAAGGCCTCGGTCGACAGCGTCACCGTGACCATCGAAGCGAAAACGCCGACCGTCGTCGAACCGGCGGTCAACAGCGTCACCAACGGCGGACTCGCGCACCCGATCCAGAATGCGATCGACAACGCGAAGCCCGGCGATCTGATCATCCTCGACGCGGGCACCTACAATGAACTCGTCGTCATGTGGAAGCCGGTGCGCTTGCAGGGCGTCGGCGCCGCCTCGGTCATCATCAATGCGGCGAAATCGCCGACCGACAAGCTCGACCAGTGGCGGCCGGTCATCAACCAGCTGTTCGGCGTCGACACGATCAGCGGCAACCAGGTGCCGAACCTGAATTCACAGGTCGATCCGCTGCCGGGCCAGGAGATCACCGGCGGCGTCGTGCTGCTCGAGCCCTCGGTGCTCGCGACCGAGGAGGGCGCCGGCATCACGGTGCTCGCGAAGGATCCGACGGCGGCCGGCGCGGCGTGCAATTCCACGGCGCGGAGCAGCTATTGGGATTCGAGCCAGGCCGTGACGCTCGCCGACGGAACCCAGCAGGGGGTCGTCAAGAGCGGCTGGCACGTGATGAGCCAGAGCAACTTCAGCTGCGTGCCGGCCGCCCAGCACGCGCGCATCGACGGCATCAGCGTGACCGGCGGCGACGCGGGCGGCGGCATCTACGTGAACGGCTACGCCACCGGCCTCGAGATCGCGAACAACCGGGTCTACGGCAATGCTGGCGGCTTCAACGGCGGCATCCGCATCGGCATCCCGCACCTACAGGCGCAGACCCTCGCGCAGATCCAGTCGGGCTTCAACAACAACGTCAACATCCATCACAACGCGATCACGTCGAACGGCATGGTCGAGGCGCCCGCGGGCGTCGGCGGGACGGCGGGCGGAGCGGGCGCGGGCGCTGGCTTGTCGCTGTGCACGGGCACGAACAACTACCAGGCGAATTACAACTTCATCTGCGGCAACTACAGCTCGGCCGACGGCGGCGGCATCGGTCACATCGGTTGGAGCGCCAACGGCTCGATCAAGCACAACACGATCATCTTCAATCAGTCGTTCTTCCAACAATCGACCACGAGCGGCGGCGGCGTCGCGATCGAGGGCGAACAGCCGGCCGCAGGCGGGCTCTCGCTCGGCATCGGGTCCGTGACGCTGGATTCGAATCTGATCCAGGGAAACTACGCCGAGACCGGTCACGGCGGCGGCGTCGCCCTGATCGCCGTCAACGGCAGCGACGGCACGTGCACGACCTCGAGAGGTACGCGCAGCTGCAGCTTCGCCAACAATGCGACGCTCGTGAACAACGTGATCATCGACAATGTCGCCGGCTGGTCTGGCGGCGGCGTCTCGCTCGCCGACTCGGTCAACGTCCGCATCGAGAACGACACGATCGCGATGAACGACAGCGTCGGCATCGCAGGGCCATTGTTCAACTACCCGACCCACGGTTACCCGAGTCCGGCGGGCATCGCCTCGCAACTGACGAGCGCGGCACTGGTTTCCCAGGGAGCGCCCGCGATTTCCAGTCCCCAGCTCGTCAACGACGTCATCTGGCACAACCGCTCGTTCTTCGCGAATCTCTACGGGACGATCAATCCGGCCAACAACGTGGGTCTCACGGGGTCCGCCGGCCCGTACTACTCGAGCGCCCAGTTGTGTTCGTCGAACGACGTCAAGGACGCGGCTTCGTCGACCGTCGCTGCGTGCGCGACGCTCGCAACGACGCTGAAGGCCGGGGCGACGGCGCTGCAGTCACTCGCGACCGGCGCCTGCGATCCGGCCAACGAGAAGTACTGGGATCTCGGCGTGCTCGCGGATCCGTCGGCGACCGCGCCGGGCGCGAACAAGCTCGCGCCGACGTACTCGGTGTTGTCGAGTACCACCGGGTATGGCAACGCTCACAACCGGACCGGCGATCCGAAGCTCGTGCACCCCTATTGCAACGGCTCGCAGACCATCAGCGCCTCCTCCGACGAGAGCGGCAACTTCGTGGACCTGCGTTATGGACCACTGTCGCAGACGGCGCCGCTCAGTTATCCCGGCACCGCGGCGGGCGCGGCATTCGCGGACTACCGGCTGCAGAACAACACGAGTTCGGCCTACAACTCGGGTACGAGCGCGGGCGCGCCGAAACTTGATTTCCTCGGCACGAACCGGCCGCAAGGGGGCTCGTTCGACATCGGCGCGTATGAACTGCCGGTGGGGCCGTGATGATGCGGGCGGTCCCCGTCGTCGCGCTCGCCGCCACGGTCCTCGCGGCCTGCGCCGGAGCGCCGGCGCGGCGGCCGGCGCAGACGGCCGCGGCGTCGGCG
>JAJXYR010000319.1 GCA_021780475.1 Pseudomonadota bacterium | reverse complement strand
TCGCGGCCGGGGTGCGGCTGCACTGCCTGCGCGATCTGACGCGCGGCGGGCTGGCGACGGCGCTGGTGGAGATCGCCTCGGCCGCCGGAGTGGAGCTCTCGATCGAGACCGATGCCGTCGCGGTGAGCGAGCCGGTGCAGGGCGCGTGCGAGATTCTGGGGCTCGACCCCTGGTACGTCGCGAACGAGGGCCGGCTGGTGGCCTTCGTCCCCGAGCCCGACGCGGCGCGGGCGTTGGCGATTCTCCGCGCGCAGCCCGCCGGCGCGGCCGCCGCAATGATCGGGCGCGTGCGCCCGGCCGGCGGGCGCGCACGGGTGCTGGCCGAGACG
The DNA here is from genome assembly GCA_021780475.1 of Pseudomonadota bacterium. GTDB lineage: Bacteria > Pseudomonadota > Gammaproteobacteria > Steroidobacterales > Steroidobacteraceae > Bog-1198. The sequence continues at coordinate 3,509 of JAJXYR010000319.1, read as the reverse complement.
ATCGGCGGCGCCCGGGTGCTCGACCTGCTGAGCGGCGAGCAGTTGCCACGGATCTGTTGAGGAACGGCTCGGTTGAGGGACGGCGCGGCTGGGCCCGCCCCGCCCGCGCGGCCAGCGCTACATCGTCGCGGACGTGACGGCACGGAAGCGCCACAGCGACAGCGCGAGAAACACGCCGCCGCCCAAAGCCACGATGGCGAACTCGGGCCACACGATCAGGAAGCCGGCCCCCCGATAGAGGATCGCCTGCGCGAACGAGACGAAATGCACGGTGGGCGAGATCTGCACCGCGCTCGCGAGCCAGGGGGGCATGCTCTCGAGCGGGGTGTTGGCGCCGGACAGCATGCTGAGCGGCAGGTAGACCAGCAGATACAGCAGCCCGAGCTGCGGCATCGAGCGCGCAACGGTGCCGAGGAAAATTCCGATCGCGGTGGCGAAGAACAGATAGAGGGCCACTCCGCCGAGGAACAGCGGAACCGAGCCGGCAATGGGGATGTGCAGCAGGCCGCGCAGGACGAAATACAGCGACAGCGCGGTCGCCACCAGGATGACGAAGCCGTTGGCCCAGATCTTGGACATCGCGATCTCGAACGGCGTCAGCGGCATGACCAGCAGGTGATCCATCGTGCCGTGTTCGCGTTCACGGACGACGGCGGCGCCGGCCAGCACGATCGCCAGCATGGTGATGCTGGTGATGATCCCCATGACGCTCGTGAACCAGGGCGTTTCCGCATTCGGATTGAAGGCGATGCGCACATTGATGTTGACCGGGCTCGGCGGGGTGCCTTCGGCGCGCGATAGAAAATCGTTGATTTCATTCGTGATGATCTGCTGTGCATAGCCCGCGCCGAGGCCGGCCTGCACCATCGCCGTCGCATCGACGTCCAGCTGCAGGCCAGGAGCCCGCCCCCCGAGCACGTCGCGCGCGAAATGCGGCGGAATGTCGAGCACGAAGGTGTAGCGGCCGGCGTTCATCAGCGGAACGATGTCGCGTTCCGCGATCGACTGCGGCTGCTTGAAAAGAGGCGGCAGGAAGGCGTGCGCTATCCGGCGCGACAGTTCCGAATGGTCCTCGTCGACGACGGCTATCGAGGCGTTATGCACCTCCTGCGAGCTGCTCTGCGATTGTGCGATGATGGCGAACGAGAAACTGTAGGCGACCAGGGCGAGCAGGACGTAATCGTGCAGGAAGCTGCGCAGCTCCTTGGTCCCCAGCCAGAAGATGTTGGCGATGCTTCCCACCGGTCCGCGCCTAACGCTCCTGCTTGCGGAGCAGCAGCAGGCTCAGCATCAGCAGCGCCGGTACGAAGACGACGAGGGCGGCCAGTTGCGTCGCGAGATCGGCGAAGCCGAGCCCCTTGGTGAAAGTGCCGACGCTGATGGGAAGGAAATAGGTCATCGGGAACAGCCGGCCCATGATCTGGGCCATACCGGTGAGCGACGAGACCGGAACCGTCATTCCGGCGAACATGGTCGCCGGCAGAACGGTCAGGATCGCAGTGCCGAACAGGGCGGCGATCTGTGTGCGGGCGAAGGCCGAGACCAGCATGCCGTATGCCGTCGTCGCGGTGACATAGATCAGCGTTCCCAGCAACAGCGGCAGGAAGCTTCCCTTCAGCGGGACGTGGAACACGAACAGCGCCATCAGGAACATCAGGACGAAATTGACCATCGCCAGGGCGATATAGGGCAGTTGCTTCCCGATCAGGAACTCCAGGCGGCTGACCGGCGTGACGTAAAGATTGGTGATCGAGCCCAGTTCTTTCTCCCGGACCACGGCCAGCGCCATCAGGATGGCCGGGAACAGCGCCAGTTCCAGCGCCAGTGTCGAAGGAACCATCGCGTAGATGCTCTCGAAATTCTGATTGTATTTGAAACGGACTTCGATGTCGGCAACCGGATTGGGAGGCGGCGCGGTTGTCACCACGGCGGGATCGGTCAGGTAGAGCTGATTCATCGCCTGCAGATAGCCCCGGATGGTCTGCGCGATGAATGGCCGCGCGCCGTCGACCCAGGCGCCCACCGTGGCCGGGCGGCCGCGCGCGATATCACGGCCGAACGCCGGCGGGATCTCGATGGCGCAATCGATGCTGCCATCGGCGAGACGCTCTTCCAGGTCTTTGTAATCCTGCAGCGGCTGTTTTTCGATGAAATAGGCCGAGCCGCGGACTTCCTCCAGATAGGCACGGCTTTCGTGCGTGTTATCATGATCGAGCACGGCGAACGTGAGTGAATTGACGTCGGTCGAGATACCGAAGCCGAACACCAGCATGAGGAAGGCGGTACCGAAGATGGCAAAGGCGAGCCGGACCCGGTCGCGCACCAGCTCCAGCGTCTCGCGGATGGTGCAGGCGACGAGACGCCGCGGGCTGAACCGCCCGCTCGCCTCGGGAGGCCGACGAGCGGCGCGGCGCGTCGGTTCCGCCGGCGGCGCCGCCATGGCGCGGGCATTCGTCGCCGCTTCGAGATAGGCAATGAAGGCGTCCTCGAGCGTGGCGGCACCACGGGACGCGACCAGGCCGGCCGGCGTGTCGGTGGCCAGGACATGGCCGGACTCCATGAGCGAGATCCGGTCGCAACGCTCGGCCTCGTTCATGAAGTGCGTCGACACGAAGATGGTGACGCCATCGTTCCGCGACAGATCGATCAGAAGCTCCCAGAAACGGTCGCGTGCCAGCGGATCGACGCCCGACGTCGGTTCGTCGAGGATCAGCATCTCCGGCCGGTGCACGATCGCGACCGCCAGCGACAGGCGCTGGCGGATGCCGAGCGGCAGATCCTGGGGACGCTGTTCGACATGCGGGCCGAGGTCGAAGCGTTCGATCAGTTCAGCGATCCGCGGCCGCATCTCCTGCCGCGACAGATGAAACAGACGGGCATGGAGGTCGAGATTCTGGCGGACGGTCAATTCGCCGTAGAGCGAGAAGGATTGCGACATGTAGCCGACCCGGCGGCGCGCCTCGAGGTCGCTGGCATCGATCGGCTTGCCGAACAGCAGCGCCTCGCCCTCCGTTGCCGGCAGCAAGCCCGTCAACATCTTCATCGTCGTCGTCTTGCCGCAGCCATTCGAGCCGACGAAGCCGAAAATCTCACCACGCGCGATGTCGAAGCTGACGTGATCGACGGCGGTGAAATCCCCGAAGCGGCAGGTGAGGCCGCGCGCGGTGATGACCGGCTCGCTCGTGCCTGCCCGTCGCGGGGGCGCAACCGGGGTGACATGGCCGCGCCGTTCAGCCTCCGGCAGCAGGGCGATGAAGGCTTCCTCGACCGTGCGTGCGGCCGTTTGCTGCTTGATCGCGGCGGGGGTCCCGGTCGCGACGATCCGGCCGGCGTTCATCGCCACCAGCCAGTCGAACCGCTCGGCCTCCTCCATGTAGGCGGTGGCGACGAGAACGGAGAGTCCCTGGCTGCGCGCGCGGATTCGTCCGATCAGGTCCCAGAACTGCCGGCGCGATAGCGGATCGACGCCGGTCGTCGGCTCGTCGAGGATCAGCAGGTCGGGGTCGTGA
>JAJXYR010000094.1 GCA_021780475.1 Pseudomonadota bacterium | reverse complement strand
TGCGTCGAGCGCCCTCAGCACGTACACGCGGGCGCGCGACAGCAGCGCATTGTTGATCTCGAACGAGGGGTTCTCGGTCGTCGCGCCGATGAAGATCAGCGTGCCGTCCTCGACGTAGGGCAGGAAATTATCCTGCTGCGACTTGTTGAAGCGGTGCACCTCGTCGAGGAACAGGACCGTGTCGCGGGTGCCGCGCAGAGCCCGCGCCCGTTCCACCATCGCGCGGATCTCCTTGACGCCCGCGAGCACCGCCGACAAGGAGACGAATTCGGCGTCCGCGGCGTTCGCCACCAGCCGCGCGAGCGTGGTCTTGCCGGTGCCCGGCGGCCCCCACAGGATCATCGAATGCGGCCGGCCGGCCTCGAGCGCGCGGCGCAGCGGCGCGCCCGGGCCGAGCAGGTGCGCCTGGCCCGCGTATTCGTCGATGTTGAGCGGCCGCAGCCGGTCCGCCAGAGGCCGATATCCGCCATCGGCCCCGGCGTTCACGGCGCGGCGTGTCCGATCACATCGACGCCCGGCGGCGGCGTGAATATGAACAGGTCCGGCGCCAGCGGGACGTTGCGCTTCGGGTTGGAGAATGAGATCCGCGTGACCTGGTTCAGCTTGTCCGCGAAAAGCATGCGCATCAGCTCGCCGTCCGCGAACGCAATGCGGATCGCCTGAAAATCGCTGGTTGGGTGCTTCGGAATCAGCTGGAACCACTCGTAGCCGCCGCTCGACGGCAGCGCGGTGATGTGGAACTGGCTGCCGACGGTCGCCCCGCCGGCGAGCAGCACGGCCGGCGTGCTCGCGAGCGTCGAGTCCATGTTGCGCACGTTCGCCTGCTGTAGGTCCTGGTCGTAGAACCACAGCTGCTTGCCGTCCGCGAGCACGATCTGCTTCGACGGCGCGGTGTAGTCCCAGCGGAACTTGCCCGGGCGGCGCAGATACAGGTGACCGGAGGCGCTGCGCAGCACCTTGCCGTCGGCGTCGTCGATTTCCTGGGAAAAATCGGCCGACCAGGTCTTCAGACCCGCCAGATAGTGCTCGACCCGCGCCGCGGCCTCGACCGCGGCCGCGTGCGCGGCGACCAAGCCCTGGACCAGAAACATGCAGGCCGCGACCGCGGCGCCGCGCTTCAACTTCGACATCGACATTACTCCTCGGGCGGCGCCTGGCCGAATATCTCGCGGCCGCCGTTCGATTGCAGGGGACCCACCAAACCCGCCGCTTCCATCGCTTCTACGAGCCGCGCGGCGCGGTTGTAGCCTATCTTCAAACGGCGCTGAACTCCGGATATCGACGCCTTGCGCGTCTCGGTGACGATGCGCACGGCCTCGTCGTACAAGGGATCCTGCTCGGCGTCCACGACGCCGTCGCCGGACTCCTCGTCATCAGACGGAAAACCGGGGATCGGGTTCCGCGGACCTTCGAGTATCTCGTCGATATAAACCGGCGCCGCGGCGGTCTTCAATCCGGCGACGACCCGGTGGACTTCCTGATCGGAGACGAAGGCGCCGTGGACACGGTTCGGAATCGCGGTTCCGGGCGGCAGGTACAGCATGTCGCCGTGCCCGAGCAGCGACTCCGCTCCGCTTTGATCGAGAATGGTGCGCGAGTCGACCTTGGCGGAGACCTGGAAGGCGATGCGCGTCGGGATGTTCGCCTTGATCAGGCCGGTGATGACGTCGACCGACGGGCGCTGGGTGGCGAGTATCAGATGGATTCCTGAGGCGCGCGCCTTCTGGGCGAGACGCGCGATCAGCTCCTCGACCTTCTTGCCGACGATCATCATCAGATCGGCCAGCTCATCGATGATGACCACGACGAACGGCAGGCTGGTCAGCTCCGGCACGTCCTCGGCGACGACGCCGGGTACGCCCTGGGCGATCTTCTGCATGCGGATCGGATCCTTGATCGGCGCGCCGGCATCCGCCGCATCCTTGACCTTGCGGTTGAAGCCGCCGATGTTGCGCACGCCGAGCATCGACATCAGCTGGTAGCGACGCTCCATCTCGGCGACGCACCAGCGCAGCGCGTTCGCCGCTTGTTTCATGTCGGTCACGACCGGCGCGAGGAGATGGGGGATGCCTTCGTAGACCGAAAGCTCCAGCATCTTCGGGTCGATCATGATCATGCGCACGTGTTCGGGCGTCGCCTTGTAGACGAGGCTCAGAACCATCGCGTTGATGCCGACCGACTTTCCGGAGCCCGTGGTGCCGGCGATCAGCAGATGCGGCATGCGCGCGAGGTCGGCGACCACGGGCACGCCGCCGATGTCCTTGCCGAGCGCGAGCGCGAGCGGCGAGGCGAGCTCATCGTAGGGCTTGGACTTGATGATCTCGCCGAGCGTGACGATCTCGCGCTTCTCGTTCGGGATCTCGAGGCCCACGACCGACTTGCCCGGAATCACCTCGACGACGCGGACGCTGATCGCCGACAGCGCGCGCGCCAGGTCCTTCGAAAGATTGCTGATCTGGCTGACCTTGACCCCCGGCGCCGGGCGCAGCTCGAAGCGCGTGATCACCGGTCCCGGCTGCACCGCGACGACTTCGGCCTCGACGCCGAAATCCTTGAGTTTGAGCTCCACCAGGCGCGACATCGCCTCGAGCGCCTCCTCCGAGTAAGACGTCTCCCGCGCGCGCGGCTCATCGAGCAGCGACAGCGCCGGCAGCTCGCTCGATTTGGGCGCATCGAACAGCGGCACCTGGCGCTCGCGCTCCACGCGCTCCGAGCGCGGCGGCGCCGCGATTTGCGGTTCGATACGCGGCGGCAGCCGGGGCGGCGCCTTCTTCTGCTCCTCGCGCAGCGTCTCCTGGCGCGCCTGTTTGCGCAGCTGTCCGCCGGCGAGTTCGCGGCGTTGCGCAAAGCGCTTGCGCAGCCAGTCGATCCCGGCGAGCGCCGAGGCGCCGAGCCGGTCCATGATCGTCAACCAGGAGATCCCGAGGAACAGCGCCACGCCGGCGAACCACACGCCGAGGAGCAACAGCGTCGCGCCGAGCAGGTGCAGTCCGCGCTCCGCGCCATGACCGACGAGTTCTCCGAGCACGCCGCCCGCGCTGTTCGGCAGCCCGGCCCCGCTCCAGTTCAGCGATGCGAGCCCGCAGCTCGCGAGCATCGTCGCCACGAACCCGCCGGCGCGCAGCAGCGTGTTGAGCCGCGAGCGCGCATCACCGGGAGCCGGATTTTGGTGGACGAGAAAGCCCGCGTAGCCCAACATCACCGGGAACAAGTAGGCGGGGCGTCCGAACAGAAAAAAGAAAAAACCCGACAGCCAGGCGCCGACCGGTCCGATCCAATTGCCGACCGGTCCTGGCTCGCCGGTATCGGCGAAGCCGGGGTCGTGGGAATGGTACGAGAGCAACGCGAGCAGCAGGATGATGGCGACCGCACCCGACACCCACAGCGTACCCTCGCGCAATGATCGCGCGACCGCCACGGAGAGTTTCGGCGCCGCCTTCGGCCTCTTGCCTGGGACGGAATTCCCGGCCTCGAGTTCTTTAATGATCGTTTACCTAACTAGTTGAATATAATAAAATATTACCTGACCGGCGGCGCAAGGTGCACTGCTGTGCGGCTCCGATCCTCGAGGTAAATTGTACATGAGCGAAGTCTCCCACAGCCGCCTGATCATTCTGGGCTCCGGACCGGCCGGCTACACGGCGGCCGTGTACGCGGCCCGGGCCAACCGCAACCCCCTGTTGATCACAGGGCTGGAACAAGGCGGCCAACTGATGACGACGACCGACGTCGACAACTGGCCCGGCGACGTCGAAGGACTCCAGGGTCCGGACCTGATGGAGCGGATGCGCCGCCACGCCGAGCGCTTCAACACGCGCATCCAGGTCGACCACATCCACCGCGTGAACTTGCGGTCGCGTCCGTTTCATCTGGTCGGCGACAGCGGCGAATACACCTGCGATGCCCTGATCATCGCGACGGGCGCGTCGGCGAAGTATCTCGGTCTGCCGTCCGAGGAGCTGTTTCGCGGCAAGGGCGTGTCCGCGTGCGCGACCTGCGACGGCTTTTTCTACCGCGGCAAGCGGGTCGCGGTCATCGGCGGCGGCAACACCGCGGTCGAGGAGGCCCTGTATCTCGCCAACATCGCCGAGCACGTGACCCTGATTCATCGGCGGGACGCGTTCCGCGCCGAGAAAATCCTGCAGGACCGCTTGTTCGGTCTCGAGCGCGCCGGCAAGGTCACGATCATCTGGAATCACGCGGTCGAGGAGATTCTCGGCGACGAGGCCGGCGTCACGGGCTTGCGGCTGAAGGCGACGACGGGCGGCGGCGCGAGTGAACTTGCCGTACACGGCGTGTTCATCGCGGTCGGCCACCAGCCGAACACGCAGCTGTTCACGGACCAGGTCGAAATGCACGGCGGCTACATCAAGGTCAAGGGCGGCAACGGCGGCGAGGCGACCGCGACCAGCCGCGCCGGCGTGTTCGCCGCCGGCGACGTCGCCGACCACATCTATCGCCAGGCCGTGACCTCGGCCGGGACCGGCTGCATGGCGGCCCTCGACGCCGACCGCTACCTCGACCAGTTGGATGCCGCGCTGGCCGAATCCAGCCGCACCGCCGTCCTGTGAAGCCGCCCGACGCGGGCGGCGGCGCCGGCGCACCGCACCGCGCGCGATTCCTCGACGGCATCGAAGAGGTCGATGCGGGACGCTGGAATGCGCTGGTCGGCGGCTCGGCGCCGTTCCTGCGGCACGAGTTCCTGGCCGCGCTCGAGTCCTCGGGCTGCGTCTCGACCGAGCGGGGCTGGACCCCGCGGCATCTGATCATCGAGGATCGGCCCGGCACGGTGATCGGCGCGATGCCCTTGTACCTGAAGACGCATTCGCGCGGCGAATTCGTGTTCGACTTCTCCTGGGCGAATGCCTACCAACAACACGGCGAGCGCTATTACCCGAAACTGCTGTCGGCGGTGCCGTTTACGCCGGTCGGCGGCGCCCGTTTGTTGACGGCGCCCGGACCCGGGGCGGCCGCGGTGCGGCTCGCCCTGATCGCGGCGGCACGGGAACTGGTGCGCGAACTGGGCCTGTCGTCCTGGCACGTTCTGTTTCCGTGCGACGAGGAATTGGCTGTGCTGGGCGCCGCGGGCTTGATCCTGCGCAGCGACTGCCAGTTTCACTGGCGGAACGACGGCTTTGCCTCGTTCGATGCGTTTCTCGCCACCTTCACCGCGGAGAAGCGCAAAAAGGCCAAGCGCGAACGGCGCCGCGTCGCCGAAGCCGGGATCGTGTTCGAGACGCGCCATGGCGCCGAGATCGACGCGGCGCTTTGGAAGACCCTGTACGGATTCTATGCCGATACGTTCCACCGCCACGGTCACGACCCCTACCTCAACCTCGGGTTTTTCCGCCGGATCGGTGCAACGCTGCCCGAGAATCTGATGGTCAAAATCGCCGTCGCGGGAGCGCAGCCGATCGCGGTGGCGATATTCTTCGTCGGCGCGGACGCGCTCTATGGGCGCTACTGGGGCGCCGGCGGCAACTATCACAGCCTGCATTTCGAGACTTGTTACTACCAGGGGATCGAGTACTGCATCGAACGGGGCCTCGCGCGCTTCGAGCCCGGTACGCAGGGCGAGCACAAGGTGCCGCGCGGCTTCGCGCCGGTGATGACCGGCTCCGCGCACTACATCGCCGACCCGCGCTTCGCGGCGGCGATTCGCGACTTCGCCGTTCGCGAGGCGCGCGGCGTGGAGGCCTACGCCCGGAGCGTCAACGAGCACCTGCCTTTCCACCGGCCGGCCGACGAGGAGCTGCGAATCTGACGCGATTACAGTGGCTGGGCGAACGCGGCGACCCGGAGTGGTTTCCGCCGATCGAGCAGGCGCTGCGCGAACCGCAGGGGCTGCTCGCGGCCGGCGGCGACCTCGGATCCGCGCGCATTCTCGCCGCCTACGAACGCGGCATATTCCCCTGGTACTCGGCCGGTCAGCCGATCCTCTGGTGGTCGCCGGATCCGCGCATGGTGCTCTTCCCCGGGGAGATGAAATGCTCGCGCAGTCTGCGCCGCAGGCTCCGTTCGGGATCCATCGAGACGCGCCTGGACACGGATTTCGCGGCGACGATCCGCGCCTGCGCCGAGCCGCGCCGGTCGGGGCCGGATACCTGGCTCAACCCGGCGATGATCGCCGCCTACGAGGAGCTATATGCGCTGGGATACGCCCATTCGATCGAGAGCTACCAGGAAGGCGAACTCGTCGGCGGACTCTACGGCCTGCGGCTGGGAGGCGTGTTCTTCGGCGAATCCATGTGGAGCCGGGTCGCCGATGCCTCGAAAGTGGCGCTGGTGCGACTCGTCGAGGAGTGCCTGCGGCGCGGAATCCACGTGATCGACTGCCAGGTGGCCAGCACGCATCTGGCGAGCCTGGGGGCGCGTGAATTGCCGCGCCGGGAGTTCGCCGCGCTGCTCGCCGAATACGCAAGCCGCGGGCCCACAGGCTCCTGGGCGGCGCCCGAAGGCGTGTAAATTGCATTACCCGGAGCCTTTATGCACAATGCGCGCGGTTTCCGGGATACCATAAGGACGCATGTCAAAAGAAGAGGCAATTCAGTTCGAAGGCGAGGTCATCGAGACGCTCCCCAACACGACGTTCAGGGTCAAACTCAAGACCGGCCACGTCGTCACGGCGCACATCTCGGGAAAGATGCGGAAAAACTACATCCGCATCCTCACCGGCGATCAAGTCACCGTCGAAATGACGCCCTACGACCTGACCAAGGGCCGGATCGTCTACCGCGGCCGCTGATCCGCGCCTCAGGTTTCGTGCGACAACAGCGCCGGCTCGTTCGCGCCGCGCGTCTCGAGCCTGAGATTCTCACCGTCCTCGCTCAACGTCACCTCGACGTGCCCCCCGTCGACGAGCTTGCCGAACAGCAGCTCTTCGGCGAGCGGCCGCTTGATGAACTCCTGGATCACGCGCGCCATCGGCCGAGCGCCCATCTTCGGATCGTAGCCACGCTTGGCGATCCAGCGCCGGGCGGCGTCGTCGACCGAGATCGACACGCGCTTGTGCTCGAGCTGGGCCTCCGCCTCCACGAGCAGCTTGTCGACGACGCGCTCTATGGTAGCCTGGTCCAGCGACGCGAACTGAATCACCGCGTCGAGCCGGTTGCGGAATTCCGGCGAGAACAGCCGCCGAATCGCCTCCATGCCGTCGGGCGCCGTGTCGGACTGGGTGAAGCCGATGCTCTGGCGGCTCATCTCGTACGCGCCGGCATTGGTCGTCATGACGATGATCACGTGGCGGAAATCGGCCTTGCGGCCATTGTTGTCGGTGAGCGTGCCGTGGTCCATGACCTGCAGCAACAGGTTGAACACGTCCGGGTGCGCCTTCTCGATTTCATCGAGCAGCAGCACGCAATGCGGATGTTTGGCGATCGCCTCGGTCAGCAATCCGCCCTGGTCGAAGCCGACGTAACCCGGCGGCGCGCCGATCAGGCGCGACACGGTGTGCCGCTCCATGTATTCGGACATGTCGAAGCGCACGAACTCGATGCCCATCGCGAGCGCGAGCTGGCGCGTGACCTCGGTCTTGCCGACGCCGGTGGGCCCTGAGAACAGGAACGAGCCGACCGGCTTGCGCTGATCGCCGAGGCCCGAGCGCGACATCTTGATCGCGGCGGAGAGCGCCTCGATCGCCTTGTCCTGGCCGAAGATCGTGAGTTTCAGGTTGCGCTCGAGATTGCGCAGCACGTCGCGATCCGACAGCGACACGTTCTTCGGCGGTATGCGCGCGATGCGCGCGACGATGTTCTCGATGTGGCTCACCGTGACCGAGGGATCGCGCTTGTCCACGGGCTGCAGCCGCAGATTCGCGCCCGCCTCGTCGACGACGTCGATCGCCTTGTCGGGCATGTGCCGGTCGTTGATGTGCCTCGCCGCGAGTTCCGCGGCCGCCTGCAGCGCCTCGTCCTCGTATTTGACGCCGTGGTGTTCCTCGAACTTGGACTTCAGGCCGCGCAGGATGTCCACCGTGTCCTGGACCGAGGGCTCGGTGACGTCGATTTTCTGGAAGCGGCGCGCGAGCGCGTGATCCTTCTCGAAGATTCCGCGGTACTCGTTGTACGTGGTCGACCCGATGCAGCGCAGTTCGCCGTTGGCGAGCGCCGGCTTGATCAGATTGGAGGCGTCCATGACGCCGCCGGACGCCGCGCCCGCGCCGATCACCGTATGGATCTCGTCGATGAACAGGATCGCGCCGGGCTGTTTCTTCACCTCGGCGAGCACCGCCTTCAAGCGCTTCTCGAAGTCGCCGCGATATTTCGTGCCGGCGACCAGCGAACCCATGTCCAGCGAATAGATGGTCGCGTCGGCCAGCACGTCGGGCACCTGATTCTCGACGATCATGCGCGCCAGCCCCTCGGCGATCGCGGTCTTGCCGACGCCCGCCTCGCCGACGTAGAGAGGGTTGTTCTTGCGCCGGCGGCACAGGATCTCGATCGTGCGTTCGACCTCGACGCGGCGGCCGATCAAGGGGTCGATCTTGCCGCGGCGCGCCGATTCGTTCAGGTTCGTCGCGTATTTCTCGAGCGCGTTGCCGCCGCCGTCGCCGTCGCGCTCGGGATCGGCGCCCGCGCCGCCCTCGTCGCGCTCGCCGCGCTCCTCGCCGCCGGCCTTCGAGAGGCCGTGGGCGATGAAATTGACGACATCGAGGCGCGACACGTCCTGCATCGACAGCAGGTAGGCCGCGTGGGATTGCTTCTCGCTGAATATCGCGACCAGCACGTTGGAAACCGTGACTTCCTTCTTGCCGCTCGACTGCACGTGGAAGACGGCGCGCTGCAGGACCCGCTGGAAGCCGAGCGTCGGCTGCACGTCGCGCTCCTCGCCGGCCGGCAACCGGGGAGTCGTCTGGTCGATGAATTGTTTCAGCTCGGCCTTCAGCTTCGCCGTGTCGGCACCGCAGGATTTGAGGATTTCCCGGATTTTCGGGGTATCCAGAATCGCGAGCAGCAGATGCTCGACGGTCATGAATTCATGCCGGGCCTCGCGCGCACCGGCGAACGCATCGTTCAAGCAAAACTCGAGTTCCTGACTTAGCACGTCTTACGCCTCTTCTAGAGTTGCCATCAGCGGATGTTGATGCTGCCTCGCATAAGCGATCACCTGCGCCACCTTGGTCTCGGCGATCTCGTAGGTAAAGACGCCGCAAACGCCCCTGCCCTTCGTGTGCACTTCGAGCATCACGCGCGTCGCCTTGGTGCGGTCCATCGAAAAGAACCGCTGAAGAATATCCACGACGAACTCCATCGGCGTGTAATCGTCATTCAGCAGCAACACCTGATAGAGCGGCGGCCGCTTCAGCTTCGGTGCCGCTTCCTCGACGACCAAGCCCGTGCCGCCCCGTCCCCGTTCTGTGTCGCTCCGGTCGTTGTCGTTCATGGATGGTTAGTTTATAGGGGTAGCGGCGCGGCTTTACAAGCCACGCCGGCCACGGGGCGGGCGCCCGGCCCCGCCGGCTGTCGCCATTTCCCGTCATCTAACTTTAACAAGTAAAAACAAAAGCTTGAGGGTTCAAGCGGATAAACCGTATCATTACCGGTGTCACGCAGGCGGAAGGCGCACGCCGGCGGTTGACGATTCTACCCGAACTGCACGCGCACGATCCTCCTATGGCTGCATCGCGCATCGACGAATGGTGGTCCCGCATTCCGGCCAACGGACCCTGGCTGGTGTCGGTCGTATTCGCCGTGTTGATCGCGGTCGAAGCGGCGCGCATCGCGGTCGCCCTGCTCGGCGGGAATCCCGTCACCCCGATCGCGGCACGGACGGCCGCACCGCCCGTCGCGCCCCGTGCCGCGCCGGCGCCCGACGTACAATCGATCGTGGCGGCGCACTTGTTTGGCGTCGCGAGCGTTGGCGCGGGCGCGCAAAACCCGGCCGATGCGCCGCTGTCGACCGCGAACCTGGTGCTCGCCGGCACCATCGCGACCCAGGATCCGAAGCGGGGTCTCGCGATCATAGCCGGCGGCGTCCCCGCTACGGTCTATTCGGTCGGCGACGCGGTCGGCGGCGCCTCGCTCTATGCGGTCTACCTCGATCGCGTCGTGCTCGACCGCAACGGCAGCCTGGAGACGCTGAAGCTGCCCCAGATCCCGTTGACCGGCCAACCCGCACCGCAATACGCCATGCCGAACCCCGCCACCGCGCGCACGCTCAACAATATCCGCCGCATGGTGCAGCAGAACCCGGGTATCCTGAGTTCGGTCATCCGGCCGGTCGCGTCCTACGACAGCCAGGCCGGCAAACTGCGCGGCTTTCGCATCTATCCCGGCACGAACCGCCGGGCATTCGCGACCTTGGGACTGCGGCCCGGCGACCTCGTGACCGCGATCAACGGCACGCCGCTCGATGATCCACAGCACGGCCAGCAGATCTTCGACACCGTGGAAAGCTCCTCGGAGGCCGTGGTGACCGTCGACCGCAACGGCCAGACGATCCAATTGACCCTGAATATCGCCAAAGTCGCGGCCGAGGCGGGGCGCGACATGAGCCCGCCGCCGGGCGGCCGTCCCCCTGGCCGGCCGAATTTCGCGCCGCCGAATCTAAACCAATAGCCGGCGCGCCGGTCCAAAGCGTTCACAGCAAGAGTATCCCAGATGTCGAATCGCATGGTTTCCCGCACCCGGCCGCGCCGCCTCAGCCTGGCGGTGGCCGTCCTGTCGCTGTCGCTCGCGGCGCTGTCGCTCGCCGACGAGCCGACGATCACGCCGAATTACAAGGATGCGGACCTCAGCCAGATCATCCAGGCGGTGAGCCAGGTGACCGGCAAGAACTTCATCGTCGATCCGCGGGTGAACGCGAAGGTGACGATGCTGTCGGCGACCCCCATGTCGCCGGCGGCCTTCTACCAGGCATTCCTGTCGGTACTGCAGGTGTACGGCTACATCGCGGTGCCGGCCGGCAATGTCATCAAGATCGTCCCCAACATCGACGCGCGCCAGTTCCCGTCGGAGGACCTCCCGAAAACCATCAGCTCCACGTCCGACGAGCTCGTCACGCAGATCATCACGGTGAAGAACATCAGCGCGGCGCAGCTCGTGCCGCTGTTGCGCCCGTTGATTCCCCAGTACGGGCATCTCGCCGCCTATCCGGGCGGCAACATGCTGATCATTTCCGATCGGGCCAGCAACGTCGAGCGGATCATGCGGATCGTGCGGCGCATGGATCAGGACAGCAATGAGCCGTTCGAGCTCATCCCGCTGCAGAACGCGAGCGCCGACGATGTCGTGCGCACGGTCAACCAGCTGACCCAGGGCGCCGCCGCCGAGGGCGGCGCGGCCGTCAAGGTCGTCGCCGACCAACGCACCAACAGCGTGCTGCTGAGCGGCGACAAAACCATGCGCCTGCGCATGAAGGCCCTGATCCTGAGTCTCGACACCCCGCTCAAGTCGGGCGGCGACACGCGCGTGCGCTACCTGCACTATGCCGACGCCGAAAAGCTCGCCGCCAAGTTGAAGGGACAGGCGAGCGCCTCGGAAAAGGCGCTTGGACCGGGACACGCCGGGCCGGCCGCCGCCGCGTCCTCCGGCGGCGGTTATGGCGAGGATGTGACCATCTGGGCGGACGAGCCGACCAACGCCCTGATCATCACCGCGCCGCCGAAGACGATGAGATCCTTGATGAGCGTGATCGACAAGCTCGACATCCGCCGCGCCCAGGTCGAGGTGCAGGCGATCATCGTCGAGGTCGACATCAACAAGAGCTCCAATCTCGGCGTTCAATGGATAATCGACGGCGCCAACAGCAGCACGCTGCTGGGCGTGTCGAACCTGCCGACTACCGGCGGCGCCAGCATCGTCGATCTCGCGGCGGCGGCGGCGACCAAGACCTACACCGGGCTCAGCAGCGCCACGCTCGGCACCGGCGCCAGTTTCGCGATCGGCCGCTACAACAAGGCTTCCGGCACCAACTTCGCCGCACTGCTGCAGGCGATCCGCAGCGACGGCGCCAGCAACATCATCTCGACGCCCTCGGTGATCACGATGAACAACGAGGAGGCCGAGGTCAAAGTCACCCAGGAAATCCCGATCGTCACCGGCAGCTACACGACCACGACCCAGAGCGTCGGCGGCACGTCGAGCCCGTTCCAGACGATCCAGCGCGAACAGGTCGGCACGATCCTGAAGGTCACGCCCCACATCAACGAGGGCCGGTCGGTCCAGCTCAAGATCGAGCAGGAGGACTCCTCGCCGGGCACGGTGCTGCCGGGCACCACCGACATCTCGACGAACAAGCGCTCGATCAAGACGACCGTGCTGGTCCAGAACGGCGGCATCGTCGTGCTCGGCGGCCTGATCTCCGACACGGTCAACGAAGGCGAGAGCCGGATTCCCTTCCTCGGGAAAATCCCGATCATCGGCGCCCTGTTCCGCTCGCGCAACGGCTCGCACGAGAAGAAGGAACTGCTGGTGTTCATCCAGCCGAAGATTTTGCGTAATCAACAGCAGCTCGAGTCGACGAGCCGGACCCAGTATCAGCACATCCGGCATCAACAGGAGGACATGCACGACGGCAAGGTCACGCTGCTGCCCGGTGAGCACCAGCCGGTGATCCCGCAGATGAAGCCGCAGGCGGCGCCGCCTCCGGCCCAGGGCGGAACCGGCCCGTGAGCGCCGACCTGCAGACGCCGGCCGCCCCACGCAAGCTCGCGTTTCCGTTCGCGAAGCGTCACGGCGTGCTGGTCCGTGGCGTCGAAGACGGCGTCGCCGACACGGTCTATCGGCCCGGGGTCACGCCGCTCGCACTGGCCGAGGTGCGCCGCTTCATCGGCGCGCCGCTCCGCCTCAGCCGCGTCTCGGAGGAGAAATTCGACGAGCTGCTGCGGATCGCGTACGAGGCGGGCTCCGGCGCGGCGATGCAGATGCTCGAGGGCCTCGACGACAACACGGACCTCGCGCACCTCGCCGAGGACATCCCGGAGTCCTCGGACTTGCTGGAGAGCGACGATGAGGCGCCGATCATCCGCCTGATCAATGCGCTGCTGACCCAGGCGGTGAAGGAAAACGCGTCGGACATCCACATCGAGCCGTACGAAAACCGGCTGGTGATCCGCTTCCGCGTCGACGGCGTGCTGCGCGAGGTCCTGCAGACCAAACGGGCGGTCGCCCCTCTCGTGGTCTCGCGCATCAAGGTCATGTCGAAGCTCGACATCGCCGAGCGCCGCCTGCCGCAGGACGGGCGCATTTCGCTGCGCATCGCCGGACGCGCCGTCGACGTGCGCGTCTCGACGCTGCCGTCCGGCCATGGCGAGCGCGTCGTATTGCGGCTTCTCGACAAGCAGGCGGGCCGGATCGAGCTGACCTCGCTCGGCATGGACGCGCGCACCCAGGCGATGATGGATGACATCATCCACAAGCCGCACGGAATCATCCTGGTCACCGGTCCCACCGGCTCGGGAAAGACGACGACCCTGTACGCCGCGCTCGAGCGGATCAACGACAACACGCGCAACGTGATGACGGTCGAGGATCCGATCGAGTATTACATCGACGGTATCGGCCAGACCCAGGTCAACACCAAGGTCGAGATGACTTTCGCAAGGGGCCTGCGCGCCATCCTGCGCCAGGACCCCGACGTGGTCATGGTCGGCGAGATCCGCGACCTGGAGACCGCGCAGATCGCGGTCCAGGCGAGCTTGACCGGCCACCTCGTGCTGTCGACGCTGCACACAAACACCGCGGTCGGCGCCGTGACGCGACTGCGCGACATGGGGATCGAGCCGTTCCTGCTGTCCTCGAGCCTGATCGGCGTGCTCGCGCAGCGGCTCGTGCGCGTCCTCAATCCGGAGACGCGGGAGCGCTTCACGGCCGGCGAGTACGAACGGCGTCTCCTCAACCTCGACCGGAACGGCGCGCCGGTCGAACTGTACCGGCCGAGCACGGACCCGGGCAGCGGCTATCGCGGGCGAACCGGCATCTACGAACTGATCGCGGTCGACGACCACATGCGCACGATGATCCACGACGGGGCGTCCGAACAGGAACTCGAGCGCCACGCCCGCTCCATGAGCCCCGGCATCCGCGACGACGGGCGCCGCAAGGTGCTCGCCGGGGAAACCACGCTCGAAGAGGTCCTGCGCGTGACGCGCGAGGACTGATGAGCGCATTCGAATACACCGCGCTCGACGCCCAGGGCAAGGAACGCAAGGGCCTGATCGAGGGCGACACCGTCAAGCACGTGCGCCAGCAGCTGCGCGACAAGCAGCTCCTGCCGCTCGACATCCACGAGGCGGCGCAGAGCGAACACAAGCGCAGCCAGTCGCGCGCGTTCCTGCGCCGCGGCATCTCGACGCTGGACCTCGCGATGCTGACGCGCCAGCTGGCGACGCTGCTGCGTTCCGGGATGCCGCTGGAGGAGTCGCTGCAGGCGGTCGCCGAACAGACCGAGAAGCCGCGCGTGCAGCGGATCGTGCTCGGCGTGCGCAGCAAGGTGATCGAGGGGCACCCTCTCGCCGACGGCCTGCGCGATTTCCCGCAGGTCTTCCCGGAGATCTACCGCGCGACGATCGCGGCCGGCGAACAGTCGGGCAAGCTCGACCTCGTGCTCGAGCGACTGTCGGACTTCACGGAATCCCGGCAGGTGATGGGCCAGCAGGTCAGCAACGCGCTCGTTTATCCGATCGTGCTGATGGTGCTGTCGTTCGCGATCGTCTCGTTTCTTCTCGCCTATGTCGTGCCGCAGGTGGTGGCGGTGTTCCAGTCCGGCCATCAGGCGCTGCCGCTCGCGACGCGCATTCTGATCGGCATGAGCCACTTCGTGCGCCATTATTGGATCTATGGAATCGTGCTCGCCGCGGCCGCCGCGTGGGGCTTCGCGCGCTGGCTGCGCGGGGCGGAGGCGCGGCTGCGCTTCGACCGATTCCTGCTCGGCGTACCGCTGGCCGGCAAGCTGATCCGCGGCCTGAACACCGCCCGGTTCGCGCGCACGTTCAGCATCCTGACCGCGAGCGCGGTGCCGGTGCTCGAGGCGCTGCGCATATCGGCCGACGTGGTCAACAACCAGCCGATGAAGCAGGCCGTGGTCGACGCGGCGCTGCGGGTGCGGGAGGGCGCGCAGATCGGCAAGTCGCTCGCCTCGCGCAAGATCTTTCCGCCGATGATGATCCACATGATCTCCAGCGGCGAGTCGAGCGGCGAACTGGAGAAGATGCTGGAGCGCGCGGCGGTGAATCAGGAGCGCGAAATGGACGGCCTGATCGCGACGATGACGAACCTGCTCGGTCCGTTCATGGTCGTGTTCATGGGCGGCATCGTGATGTTCATCGTCATCGCGCTGCTGCTGCCGATTTTCCAGCTCAACGACCTGGTCAAATAGCCGGCTGGCGGCCGGGTATTGCGCGCGCCCCGCTTTTCCGATAAATAACGCGCGCGTATGAGCGAAAAACCGGAATCCGACGAGTTCGAGGAAGACGACGCCGAAGGGCCGGCGGTCGGCGGCGAGGATGTCGACGTCGATCACATCATGCGCGACGTCGATTCCCAGCGCCGTCGCGCGCCCAAAGGGGCGGAGCCCGCGTGGCGCAGGCTCGA
>JAJXYR010000315.1 GCA_021780475.1 Pseudomonadota bacterium | reverse complement strand
CGATCGTCGCGCGCCTCGGCGCCTTGGTCGCCGAGGCGCGCGACGGCGGGGCGCGCGTCATCGACGTCACGGATGACGCGAGCGGCGCGGGCGATGACGAGCGCCGGCTTGCGCCCATGTTGCTGCTCGACGTCCACGACGGCATGCGCATCATGCGCGAGGAGATCTTCGGACCGATCCTGCCGATCGTGCCCTATGATCGCCCCGAGGATGCGGTCGCCTACGTGCGCGCGCGGCCGGCGCCGCTTGCGCTGTACTGGTTCGGGCGCGACCGGCCGGCGCGCGATCGCGTCCTCGAAACCACGATCGCCGGTGGCGTGACGATCAACGACACGCTGATCCACGTCGCCCAGGATGGACTGCCGCTCGGCGGCGTCGGCGAATCCGGTCATGGCCAATACCATGGCGAATTCGGATTCCTGCGCTTCTCTCACGTCAAACCCGTGTTCGTGCAGTCCCGCCTTTCGGGCCTCGGCCTGATCCGCCCGCCGTACGCCCCATCCCTCGCCCGCCTGTTGCGCTGGCTCGGGCGCCTGACCTGAATGGCGTGCTACTGTTTGGATGGTGTACCGGGGCGCCGCGCGGGGTAACTTGACATGATCTTCAGACAATTATTCGACTCGACCTCCTCCACATTCACCTACGTCCTCGGCGACCCACGTTCGCGGGACGCCGTGATCGTCGATCCGGTGCTCGAACACCGCCAGCGTGACGCCGCGCTGCTGCGCGAACTTGGACTGACCCCGCGCGTGGCCTTGGAGACCCATGTCCACGCCGATCACATCACCGGCGCCTGGTGGCTCAGGCGGGATTTCGGCTGCGAGATCGCGCTTGCCGCCGCGAGCGAGGCACAGGGCGCCGACCGGCTGCTGCGCCACGGAGACCGTGTCCCATTCGGGGACCGGCACCTCACCGTGCGCGCGACGCCGGGGCACACGCGCGGCTGCCTCACCTACGTGCTGGACGATGCAGGCATCGCATTGACCGGCGATTGCCTGCTGATCCGCGGCACGGGACGGACGGACTTCCAGCACGGCGATGCACACACGATGTTCCGCTCGATCCGCGATCAGATCCTGAGCCTGCCGGCGGAATGCCTCATCTACCCGGCCCACGACTACCGCGGCCTCAGCGTCAGCACCGTGGCTGAGGAGCGCCGTTTCAATCCGCGCATGGCGGAATCGATCGGCGAGGAGGACTTCGTCGGGCAGATGCGAAATCTGAATCTGCCGCATCCGCGGCTTCTCGACGTCGCCGTGCCCGCGAACCTGCGGGTCGGCCGGCCCGACACCGAACCGCAGCCGGACGCAGGACAGCCGGAATGGGCGCCGCTGCGCTTCACGCTCGCCGGGTTCTGGGAGATCGAACCGGCGGAGCTCGCGGATTTGAGCCGCCCCGTGCAAATTCTCGACGTGCGCAGCGCGGAAGAATTCACCGGGCCGCTCGGGCATATTCGCGCCGCGGTGCTCATCCCGCTGGATCAATTGGCGGCGCGCCTCGACGAGTTGTCCCGCGAGGTGCCGATCGTGGCGGTGTGCCGCAGCGGCGCCCGTTCGGCACAGGCGACCTTGCTGCTGGAAAAGGCGGGGTGGCCTCGGGTGGCGAACCTCGCCGGCGGCATGCTGCGGTGGACGGGCGAGCATCAGCCGGTAGAGCGAGCGTCCGGAGCGGATTGAGTCAGCCCGGGGCCGCCGTGCCCTCGAGCCCTCGACCACCGCGCAATACCGGGTAGGCGAAGCTCGCCAGGTGGGAGTGCACGCGCCGCAAGTCCCGCGCGATGCGCAGCACCAGCCCGCTCTCTTCGGCCGCCTGGCCGATCAGGTCCGCGCCGCCGCTGCGCGCTGCGGCGTCGCGCAACTGGGTCACGCTGAGGGCCGTCGCCTGCGCCTCCATCTGCAGAAACTGCCGCTTGCGCTCCACGAGGCGCTGCGCATCCGCCAGGTTTCCGCGCAGAAAGACCGCCACCGCAAGTGCCTGACTGTCGGTGATCTCCGCGTGCATGGCGGCCACCGCGGCGATCTCCTCGGGAGACAGCAGCTGGCCGCGCTTCAGCTGCTTGACCGCGAAATCCATGAGGCTGTTGGCGACGATGTCGCTGATGTGCTCGAAGTTGATCACCGCCGACAGGATTTCCTGTCCCTTGACGCCTTCGCGCACGTCGTCGAGCGTCTGGTCGCCGCCGATGGCGACCAGGTAGCGGCGGATCGCGCCGCCCAGGCCGCGCACGGCCCGATCGGCGGCGGCGATGTCCGCGGCCTTGGCCGGATCGCCGGTCCGCAACACCGCGAGCGCATCGCGCAGCATCACCGCGATCATATCCGCCATGCGCAGCGTCTCCCGGGCGGCGTTGGCGAGCGCCACCGTCGCGGAGCCCAAGGCCGCCGCCTCCAGGTACAGCGGCCGGGCGGGATCCGAAGGCCGCGTCGAATCCGGCACCAGCCGCAACAGCCAGGCCGCGCCGTGATCGACGCAGAACAAGAACGGCGCCGCGAGCAGGACATTGAACACCAGGTGGAAATTCACGGCGAGCCGCGCATCGAACAGCGGGAAGCGTCCGAGAACACGCGCGAGCGGAACGATCCAGGGCAGCACCAGCAACACCCCGACCAGCCGCACGATCAGGTTGCCGAGCGGCAGCCGGCGCGCCTCGCGCGTGGAGGCGTGCATGAACGCGGGCAGCGCGCCGCCCAGATTCGCGCCGAGCACCAACGCGAGCGTCTCGGTGCCGCCGATCACGTGGCTCGCGCCGAGTGAACCGACGAGCAGCACCATCACGACGCTGGAGTGACAGCCCCACGTCAGCAGCGCAGCCAGAATCACCGCGAGCACCGGATCGGCCGACAGTGCGCCGATGAAGGAGCGCAGCAGCGGCGCGCTCTCGACCGGGCTCAGGGTGTGCTGAAGGCCGGACAGCGCCATCAACATCAGACCGAGGCCGATCGCGATTCGCCCGACATTGCGCATGCGGCTCGCGGTGAACCAGCGGAACGTCAGGACTCCCAGCAGAACCAAGGGCGGGGCGATCACCGCGACGTCGAACGAAAGAACCTGGGCCACGAGCGCCGTGCCGACATTGGCCCCCAGCATCACGGCCAACGCGGGCGCGAGCGCGATCACGCCGGCCGCGGCGAACGAGGTCGCCATCAGCCCGGTTGCGGTGCTGCTCTGGAGCAGCGTCGTCACCGCGACCCCCATCGTAAACGCCCGAAAACGGTTGCCGAGATTGCGCTCAAGCGCCCGCCGCAGCGGAATGCCGTAGCCCCGCAGGACGCCGGTGCTCACCATGTGGGTACCCCACAGCAACAAGCCGACATACCCCGACAAGTCGAGCAGAACCAGCGTGGCGGAAATGTGCGTTCGCATCCCCGTCATGTTACGCGCGATGCACCGCTCCGCACCAGATTGTGTATTCTTCGCGGATGGCCACGCGTCCGTTTCATATTGCGTTTCCCGTCGATGATCTGGAGGCGGCGCGCCGCTTCTATGGCACGGTGCTCGGGTGTCCCGAGGGTCGCAGCGCGCCCGACTGGATCGACTTCGACCTGTACGGCCATCAGATCGTCGCGCACTTGAAGCCCGACGCCGCGCCGCGCCGCAAACCCGCCCGCGACGCCAATGTCGTGGACGGCCATGAAGTACCGGTGCCGCATTTCGGGGTGGTCCTCGAGCCGGATGAGTGGAGGCAACTGGCCGGACGCGTCCGCGCGGCCGGGATACACTTCATCGTCGCGCCATACACCCGCTTCGAGGGGCAGACGGGCGAACAATCGACGATGTTCTTCCTCGATCCGGCGGGCAATGCGCTCGAGTTCAAGGCCTTCGCAGACCTTGGCCAGCTTTTCGCCCGCTGAGGGGGGGGGGATCGCGGATTCAGCCGGC
>JAJXYR010000290.1 GCA_021780475.1 Pseudomonadota bacterium | reverse complement strand
GCCCGGCCCCAAGGCCCGACGTCGCGCACCCGCAGGGCTCGCGGCGCGATCCGCGGCAGCACGTAGCGGGTGGTGAGCGCCGCGGCGACGATGCCGCCGATCGAATAGACGCCGAGTTGGGCGAGACCGGTGAATCCGGAGGATGCCAGCGCGGCGAACCCGCATGCCGACGTCAGGGCGCCGAGCCGCACCGTCGGCCAATAGCGCTCCCGCCAGGTCGCTCCCTGGCGCGCGGGGTCCGGCGCCAGGCCCGATTGAATGAAATAATAGACCGAGTAATCGACAGCCTCGCCGATCAACGTGATGCCGAAGCCGAGCGTGAGGCCGTGAACATAGCCGAACGTCGCGGCGACCGCGGCAATGCCGGCGAGCGCGCCGCTCAGGACCGGCACGAGTCCGACCAACACCGCGGCCGCGCTGCGGTAGACCGCGAACAACAGGGCGACGACGAGCAGACTGCCGAGCAGCGACAGCGTGAAGGCCGCGCGCTCGATCTTCGCGCGCGCCGCGACCGCGAACACCGCCGGCCCGCTGAGTTCGAGCCGCACCGCGCGGGCCGCGGCCCCGTCGGCACGCCGCGCCGCGCGATACGCGCTGCGTATCGCCGCGATGTCGCGCTGTTCGGCGTCGATGTCCGAACCCGGGGCACGCAGTTGCGCGACCAGCAGCGCGCGCCGGCCGGACGCCGACATCCACACGCCGTCGAGCGAGCGTGGCGACGCGCCGCCCTCCCATTGGGCGGCTATCCGCAGGACCTCGCCGGTCGGATCGCGCGGCAGCAGCGACTTCAACCAGGGACCGGCGGGCGTCGTCAGGTCGTCGATCGTCGCCGCGATCGCCGCGTGCAGCCCGGCCGCCGTGAAGCGGCCGGGCGTCACCGCCGCACTGAGCAGGTAGCGGTGGTCGAACAGGAAACGCCGTCCGCGTTCGGCGTCGGCCGCGTCGCCGTTCGCGACGGCGAGGAAGGCCGGATCACGGCGCAGCTGATCCGCGATGTGCATCGACAGCCGGGCGCGAGCGGTCGCGGTGCCGCCTTGGAGCGCGACCAATATCGTTCGAGACGCCGGACCCGAGCGCAGCAGATCGGTCAACAGGCGCTCGGCCGGTGTCGGATCGGCGGGCAGGAACGCCGACATGTCGGCGACGTAGCGCGTGCGGGCCGCGAGCACCGCGGCCACGGCGAGCCCGGCCAGCCACAGGGCGATCGGCAGGCTGCGGCGCCCGGTCATCGGTGCTCGTCCGCGATCGTCATCGTCGACGTATCGCCATCGGTTTCCAGGATCTCGACGCTCGACAGGGCGTCCCCCGCGCCTGCGATGCGGATGCATCTGATCTTGCCCGCCACGACGGCCGACTTCGGTGTGAGCCGCAGCGTCCAGTGATCGGCATCGCCGGTGAAGCGCACGTCGAAGCCGCGCTCGAGCGCCGCGCGGTCGCCGGCGAGCGTGGCGCGTACGCTGTCGATCAACGGTGCGACCTGCGGAACCGCGCTCAGCGGCAGCGTGCGGCGCCGCCCGGCGCGGACGAGCACCAGTTCGTCGCCGCGGGCGATCAGGCTCTCGCGCCGCGGCTTCAGCACGCGCTCTTCGAGGCGGTCGGGCGCGTCGTAGATCAACTCCCCGCTCGAGGCGAGCGGCCGCTCGAGAATCGCCAGCCGCTGCAATTCGGTAAAGCGCGCGCGTCGGTGCGCGTGCGCGCCGAGCAAGCCGAGCACCCGGTCGAAGGAGCCGTCGCCGGCCGCGACGGAGGATCCGGCGACGGCCAGACCGAGCGCGAGCGCCGCGGCGCGCACCCCGGTGCGCGCGATCACGGCGACCCGCCGACGCGGGCCTGCGGCCAAAAGTCGTAGAAGTTGAACCAGTTGTACGGGTCCTCGCGGCAGCATTTTTCGACCAGGCGGGCATAGCGGTTCACGGCATCCGTCACCGCCATGCCACGCTCCGCTCCGCGCAGACCGGCAAAGTCCGCGACCTCGGCGAACATCACGCGGTAGCGGTTGGTCCCGCGGTACATGCCGGCCATGAAGATCACGGGGCAGCCGAGCATGGCGGCGATGCGCATCGGTCCGGTCGGAAGCCATGCGCGCTCGCCGAGCAGATCCACCGCCTGCAGCGGCTCCGCGCCGAAAGTCCGGTCGGACAGCATGCCGACGAACGCGCCGTCGTCTATCCGCCCGGCGATCTGCAGCATGGAGTCCACCCGCCCGAGCGGCACGACGTCGGTCACGATCGCCGGATTGATCGCGTGCATGACGGCGTGGATCTTGCGCGCATTCTGTTCGTACATGGCCATCGCCACCCGCAGTCCGGGGATGCGGCGTCCGATCGCGCCGATGACCTCGAAGCTGCCGATGTGCGCGCCGAGCAGGATCGCGCCGCGGCCGCCGGCCAGCCGCGTGCGCATCAACTCCTCGCCCTCGATGGACAACGCGAACAGCTGTTCGCGGCCATTCAGCAGAAAGACCCGGTCGTGAATCGCCGACGCGAAATACAGCAAATGCCGGAATCGATCCCCGGGCCCTGGCTCCCGGGCGAGCGCCAGGCGCAGATAGCGGCGCGACGCACGTCGCGCGCGCGGGGCAAACGCGAAAAAATAGGCGGTGATGACGTACAGCAGAACCCGGCTCGCGCGCCGCCCGAGCCCGAGTGACAGCGCCGCCATCAGGCGCAGCAGGGCGTCATTGCCGCGCTCGCGATTCGAGAGCCAATGCGTCGCGGATTGTCCCGAGTCGGCGCGCATCGGGGCTTCAGCGGCCGGCGGCGCCGCGCCGCGGCGCGGCGCGCACGACACCGCTCGCGACCGCCCGGGATCCCGAGCACAGCTTGATACGGGTCGAGCCATCCTCCGTCGCGGTGACCGCCAGCGCGAGTTCATCGCCGGGCCGGACCGGATTCGAGAATTTGAACGAGGCGATTTCGCAATGCCCGGGATCGATGCGTCCCATCCGCTCCAGCCGGTGCAGCGCCGCGTCGAGCAGCACGACTCCGGGCAGCAGGGGCGTGCCCGGGAAGTGGCCCGGGTAGCTGGGATGATCCGCCGGGATCTCGAGCGACGACCCCGAGCCCGCCGCGAGGGCGAGCAGCGCCGATCGCGGCAGCTTGCCGGTCGAGTTGCGCGGCAGCCGATCGACGAGGATCAGGGGCCGCGGCAGGAATACCGGATCGACGCGCTCGCGCAGCCGCTCGAGCAGCGTCGGCGCGTCGAGCGTCGGCGCCACCGCCGCCGCGGCGAGGCGGGCGACGCCGGTTGCGCCGGCGGCCGGCTCGTCGCCCTGGAAAAAGACGCCGTCGACGACGCCGGGAATCGAGTTCAACAGCTGGTTGAGATACGCAAACGAATTGCGCTTTCCGGCGATGTTCACGAGATCCGCGCTGCGACCGATGAGCCGGAACTCCCGGGCGCCGCTCGCCTCCACCAGGTCGCCGAGCGGCGTGCGGCGTTCCAAGTGTCCGCCCTCCGCGAACGCGCCGTCGCCCGAGTCGCCGAGCGAGACCCCCGGCAGCAGCTGAAACGTTTCGCCGACGGCCGTGCGGCGGGTCGCGATCTGACCGGTCTCCGTCGACCCGTAGATCTCGAGCAACCGGGCGCCGAAACGCCGCTCGACGGCGAGCGCCAACTCCGGGGCGAGCGGCGCGGTCGCCGACACGATCAACTCCAACGGCGGCAGATCGATGTCCGCCGCGAGCAGCGCGCGCAGATGCACGGGGGTCGATATCAGACCGCGCGGCGCCGGCGTCGCGGCGAGCGCCGCGGCGATATCGGCGGGGTAGAACGGGTGGGCCGCCGCCAGCACGTTTGCGCTCAGCAGCGGCAGCAGCACGGTCGACTCGAATCCATACATGTGCTGCGGCGGAACGGTGCCGATCAGCGAGTACCGGCGTCCGTCATCGAGGCCGAGTCGCTCTGCGCCGGCGCGCACGCAGGCGCAGAGCCGTCCCCAGCTCTTGCGGTGTGGAAGCGGCCGGCCCGTGGATCCGGACGTGAACACGATGGCCGCCGTCCGGTCCGCGTCGATCATCGGCACCTGCCACGATCCGTCGGCGGGGGCGTCGGCGTCGGAACACAGGATCCGCGGCAGCGCGATCGTACAATCCGGGTCGTCGGTCAGGCAGATGACGTCGGGCGCGAGCGCCGCGAGCTGCCCGATGACCTCCGGCGTGCGGGTCGACGGCAGGAATGTCGTGCGCCCGTCGACGAGGCAGGCGGCGAACGCGACGGCGAATCGGTAGCGATCGGTGCAGGCGTTCAGCACTTGCGCAGCCGCGGGCAGGCGCCGGGCAAGCGCCGCCACGTCGTCGAGGAAGCGCTGCGCGCTGACCGCACGGCCATCGCGCCACGCGAGCACGGCGGCCGGCGAGCGATGCCACAGGAGCGGAACGGCGGCCATCGGCGGCAGTCAGGCGCCCTGCGTCACTTGGTTCGGTGCGCGGCGACGTATTCGGCGAGATGCGCCAGGGAGCTGAAGATCCCCTGGTTTTCTTCGTCGTTCGCGCGCAACTGGATGCCGTATTGTTTCGACAGCACCAAGGCCACCTCGAGAATGTCGATCGAGTCGAGCCCGAGGCCCCCGCCGAACAGCGGCGCCTGCGGGTCGATGTCGTTCGGGGCGATCTCCAGGTTCAAGGATTGGACGAACAACGCGGCGATCTCCCGCTGCAGGCCGATTGCTGCGAGCGGCGCCGGGCCCTGCATTAGCGACGCTTCGTCCGACATAAGCTGGAGTTCCGGTCTGTTGCGTGGATCTTCGCGGAAAAACGATTCCGCCCCGGGGTCATTATAATGATTTGGCCCGGCGCCGCATCCGCCGCGCCGCGAGCATGGGCAGCCGGATCAGGAATCCGGCGAACAGCCGCGCGTGCATCCAGGTCAACAGCACATTGTCGCGCCAATAACGAAAATGAGAGACGCCGCCCTGGGCCGCCGAGAAGTAGCGCACCGCGGCCGGCAGATTGACCGGTGCGATGCCGCTCCAGCACAGGCGCACCGCGGCCTCGACGTCGAAATCGAAGCGCCGCATCCATCGACGGGCATGCATGATCGAAACGAGGGGCTCGATGGGATAGACGCGGAATCCGAACAGCGAATCGCCGATGCCGGCCCACAGGGTCTCGACATTGGTCCACCAATTGGAGATCTTGCGTCCGTTGACCCGCAATCCCGGCGCGCTGGCGTCGAAGATCGGCCGGCCGAGGATCATCGCGCGCGGCGCGGCCATGGATGCGGCCATGAACGCGGGGATGCGGTCCGCCGGATGCTGGCCGTCGGAGTCCATCGTCAACGCGTGGCTGTAGCCGGCCGCGAGCGCAAGCTCCAAGCCGTGCAGGACGGCCGCACCCTTGCCGCGGTTCCGCGAGCCGACGATCACCCGCAGTCCCGGATCGATCCGCGCCATGTCGAGGAGGCGCCGCGCCGAATCGTCGGTGCTGCCGTCGATCACGACCCAGACCGGATTCCAGTACCGGCGCGCGGCGCCCACCGTCTCGAACACCTTCGCCCCCGGGTTGTAGCTCGGAATCAGCACGAGATGGGTCGGGGAGTGGGGAGGCATCGGTCAACGCTCGAGCGTATCGCGGAAGTAGCGGTCCAGGTCCGCCACCAGCGCCGCCGCGTCGGCGCCGGGCGCGAACCGTTCGCCGAGGCGCACACGGTAGGCGATCGGCAGGCGCGGCGCCCGCCACAGCGGCCAGCCCTTGCCGAGAAATCCCGAATCGGTCTCGATCAGCAGGGTTTGCACCGGCACGCCGGCGCGTTTGGCGATCAGGCCGATCCCGGCGGCCAGCGTGTTGATCGGCGGCCGCTCGGTGCGGGTGCCCTCGGGAAAGAGCAGCAGGGAGGTGCCGCCGCGGAGAATCCGCACGGATTCCGTCACCATCTGCCGCGGCGAATCATTCGCCATGTAACGCGCGAGCCGGGCGCCGGCGCCGAGGAGCGGATTTCTGAGCAGCGCCGCCTTCATCACGCAGGCGGCGTCCGGCGCGCGGCTCAGGATCAGCAAGGCATCGATCAGGCTCGGATGATTCGGCGCGAGGATCAACGGCGGCCCGCCGCGCAATGCATCCAACTCCGACAGGTCGAGCCGGTACGCGCCGATCGCCGACAGCATGCCCGCGTAAAGCCGGAATCCGCGCGAAATGACGCGTCGACCCAGCGCGGCGGCGGTCGCGCGAGGCAGCGCGTAAATCAGCACGGCCGCGCACGCGGACCAGGCCAGGCACATGAGCGCGAGCGCGCCGAGCGAAATCGCGAGCGCGGCATGTTCGTACGCCGCCCGCAGGGGCCGTGGCGTCACCGCGATGACGGGCCGCGCGTCGACCGCGGCGTGGCTCGGCCGTTGGTTCGGGCCCATCGTCTTGCGGCATCGCCTCCGGCGTCATGGATCGGCAATTTTATACGCTCCCACGGCCGCCGAGGTCTGTAAAATGGCGTGCCATGCACATTCTGATCGTCGAAGATGACCAGGTCGCCCGGGATTACCTCGCCAAAGCCCTGCGCGAGATCGGCCACACCGTCGACGTCGCGCCCGACGGCCTGGAAGGACTGCATCTCGCCTCGTCCATCGCGCTGGATCTGGCGATCGTCGACCGGATGCTGCCGAAACTGGACGGTCTCGCGCTGGTCCAGTCCCTGCGGGCCACGGGGCGGAAATTCCCGGTGTTGATCCTGAGCGCGCTCGGCGACGTCGATGACCGCATCACCGGCCTGCGCGCCGGCGGCGACGATTACCTGACCAAACCCTACCACATGTCGGAGTTGATGGCGCGCGTCGACGCGCTCGCGCGGCGCGGTGAACTCGGCGGCGCCGAGAGTGCGACGAGGCTGAAGCTCGCCGACCTGGAGCTCGATCGAATGACGCGCCGGGTCATGCGCGGCGGCAAGAAAATCGAGCTGACCGCGCGCGAATTCCAACTCCTGGAGTTCCTGATGCGCCACAGCGGCCAGGTCGTCACCCGGACCATGCTGCTCGAGGGGGTCTGGGATTATCACTTCGATCCGCAAACCAACGTCATCGACGTGCACATCAGCCGGCTGCGCCAGGCCATCGACAAGGATTTCGACAAACCGCTGCTGCACACGGTGCGCGGCGCCGGCTACAGCCTGAGCGAAGAAGAATAGTGGACCAGGAACAGCGGTTCCTGGGCGTACTGACGAGTTCCCCGTTCCGCATCGCGATCGTCTACTCGATCGTGTTCGCGCTCGGCGCGGTCGCACTGCTCGGCGCCGTGTACTTCGCGGTGTCGCGGGTGATCGACGGCAGCACCGACAACCTGATCGAGGCCGAGGTGCAGGGCCTGCGCGAGCAGGTGCTCGTTCTGTCGCGCAGCGATTTCATCGCGCTCATCGAACAGCGCTCTCAGGATCAGGACGTGCGCGGCGCCGTGTACCTGATGGTCGACCCGCAATTGCGCCCGGTCGCCGGGAACGTGCCCACGTGGCCGGACATCGGCGCCGACCAGGGCAAGTGGATCCAGTTCAAGGTCGCCGTGCCGTACGGCGATCAGACCCGCGTGCACGAGGTGCGCGCGCAGCGCTTTCCGCTGCCCGGCGGCTACCGCATGCTGGTCGGCCACGACGTCCAGGAGCGCCAGGACGTCAAGAACGTGATGATGCGCGGCCTGGTCGCCGCGGTCGTGCTGACGATGATGCTCGGGCTGGGCGGCGGCATCTGGATGGGGCGGCGCATTCTCGCGCATGCGGGCGCGATTTCGGCGGTCGCCACCCAGATCATGCGCGGCGACCTGTCGCAGCGGCTGCCGGTGCGGGATGCGGAGGATGAGTTGAACACGCTTGCGCACGAGATCAACGGCATGCTCGACAAGATCGAACAGCTCACGCTCGGCATGCGCACCGTGCTCGACAGCGCGGCGCACGACCTGCGCACGCCGCTCAACCGGCTGCAATCGACCGCGGAGGCGGCGATGGCGCAGCTTGACGCGGCCTCGCCGGAGCGGCGCGTGCTCGAGCGCGTGTCGACCGAAGTGGACCGCATGCGCGGGACGCTCGATGCGCTGCTGCGCATCGCGCTCGCCGAAACCGGTACCGTCGCCCGCGAGGACGTCGACCTGTCCGAACTCGTCGCGAGCATCGTCGAACTCTACGCCCCGGTCACCGAGGAGCTCGGCGGCTGCTTGCAGAGCGGAGTCGCCACCGGCGCGCACATCCAGGGCAGCCGGCAGCTGCTCGCGCAGGCTCTTGCGAATCTGCTCGACAATGCGATCAAATTCACCCCGGCGGGCGGGCACATTCGCGTGTCCCTGCGCAACGACCCCGGGGGCCCCGAAGTCATCGTCGAGGACGACGGCCCCGGAATTCCCGACGACAAGCGCGAATTGGTGCTCGGGCGGCGCGTGCGGCTGGACGAAGCGCGCAAGGTGCCGGGCTCGGGCCTCGGGTTGTCCTTGGTCGCCGCGGTGACCAAGCTGCACGGGGCGCGCCTGGTATTATCCGACGCCGGCCCCGGCTTGCGCGTCGCCTTGAAATTCAGCCTGGCTTGAGAGGATGTAATGACAACACACAGCGTGATGACAAGATTCACCGCCCGGCGCGCCGCCGCCGCTCTCGTCTTGATCTGGGGGGCGAACGCCGCCGCGGCGCCGATTTCAGGCATCGACCTGCGCTACGTCGATGCCGCGGTGAGGCCGCAGGACGATATTTATCGTCACTTGAACGGAAAATGGCTCGACAGCTTCAAGATTCCCGCCGACAAGTCGAGCTATACGATGTTCACCGCCGTCTACGACAAGACCCAGCGTCAGCTGCGAACCATCGTCGATGCACTGGCCGCCGGCGGGGGCGGGGACCCCGATGCACGCAAAGTCGCCGATCTGTACGCGAGCTACCTGGACGTGAAGCGCGTCAACGCTCTCGGTCTCGCGCCGTTGCGCGCGGAGTTCGCCCGCATCGATGCGCTGAAGGACAAGCGCGGCATCGCGCCGCTGATCGCGCATTTCAACCGCTCCGAGGCCTCGGCGCCTTACGACATCGCGATCCAGCAGGATGCGCGCCAATCGACGCGCTACGCGGTCGATATCGCCCAAAGCGGACTCGGTTTGCCGGACCGCGACTATTATCTCGGCAAGGACGCGAAATTGGTCAAGGTGCGGCATCAATACGCGGCGCACATCCGCAAGATGTTCGAACTCGCCGGGATCGCCGACGCCGCGCAAGACGCCGCCGCCGTCATGAAGCTCGAGACGGCGATCGCGCAGATTCAATGGACCCGCGTCGCGAACCGCGATCCGGTCAAGACCTACAACAAAGTCCGGCTCCGCGATCTTCCCGCGCTCATGCCGAACTACGATTGGACGGGCTACCTCGCGGCCGCGGGTCTCGGCGGCAAGATCGACTACGTGATCGTGGGCCAGCCGTCCTATTTCAAGGAGCTCGGCGCCTTGATCGCGCAAACGCCGCTGTCCGCGTGGAAGGCGTATTTCAAGTGGCACGTCCTGTCGGCGGCGGCGCCCTACCTGTCTCAACCGCTAGTCGCCGAGAACTTTGCGTTCTATGGCACGGCGCTGCGCGGCGTCCCGGTCAACCGGCCGCGCTGGCAGCGCGGCCTGTCTCTGGTCGACGGGGCGATCGGCGAGGCGCTCGGCAAGCTGTATGTCGCGCGATATTTTCCGCCGGCCTCGAAGGCGCGCATGCTGGCCCTGGTCGACAATCTCATCGCCACCTACCGACAGGATATCGGCACGCTCGACTGGATGAGCCCGGCGACGCGCCAGGGCGCGCTCGCCAAGCTCGCCAAGCTGGCGATCAAGATCGGCTATCCGGACAAATGGCGTGACTACAGCGCGCTTCAGATCCGCCGCGACGACCTCTACGGCAACGTCGTGCGCGCCGATGAGTTCGAATATCGGCGCAATCTGGCGAAACTCGGCAAACCGATCGACCGGACCGAATGGGAGATGACGCCGCAAACGGTCAATGCCTACTACGATCCGCTGATGAACGAGATCGTCTTCCCGGCGGCGATCCTGCAGCCGCCATTCTTCGATGCGGCCGCCGACGACGCGGCGAACTACGGCGCGATCGGCTCGGTCATCGGCCACGAAATCAGCCATGGTTTTGACGACGAGGGCAGCCAATTCGATGCCGACGGCAATCTGCACGACTGGCTCACGCCGGCCGATCATGCGAAATTCGCGGCGAAGACGCGGGCACTGGTCGCGCAATACGACCGCTATGAGCCCGTGCCGGGCTTCCACGTCAACGGAAAATTGACCTTGGGCGAGAATATCGCGGATAACTCGGGATTGGCGATCGCCTACAAGGCCTACCTGCGGGCTTTGGGGGGCAAGCCGGCGCCGGTCATCGGCGGCCTGACCGGCGACCAACGGTTCGTCTATGGCTTCGTGCAGGAGTGGCGCGGAAAAGTGCGCGCGGCGCAGCAAATCGTCTTTTTGAAGAGCGACCCGCATTCGCCGGCGGATGTCCGCGTGACGGCGCCGTTGCGCAACCTGCCGGCGTTCTACTCGGCCTTCGACGTCAAGCCCGGCGACAAGATGTATCTGCCGCCGGATCAGCGGGTGTCGATCTGGTGACGAGGAAGCAGCGTCAATATCCCGACGGCCGGTCTCGGAATGCGTTCGGCCGCCGGGGCGGGTCCACGTAAGCAGCTGAATTAACAGGGAACTTTAGCGCAGGTCAGGATGGCATAGATATTGCTCATTCCGGCTTGCGGCATCCGGCCGCAAGAGGAATCTACGCCATGGCCGATGCGGGTGAAACGCCTTCCGCCGCTCCACCGAAGAAATCCGGTGGCTTCATGGGCAAGCTGGTCAACGGGTTGGGGATATTCGTACTCAGTCTCGCGGCGGTGATCGCCGGTGGGTACGTCAACGCGAGCTTGCACCCGCTGCCCGACTATAAACTCGGTGCCGACGGCAAGATCACGCCGGTTGCCCCGCCCGGCGCCGCGGCCGCCACTTCGGACGCCTCGAAACCGGCGCTGTACTCCGCGCTCGATCCGCCGTTCGTCGTCAACTTCGAGGACGGCGACGCGGTGCGCTTCCTGCAGGTCAGCATGCAGGTCATGGCGAGAGAGCAGAAAGTGATCGACAGCGTGCAGAAGAACATGCCGCTGATCCGCAACAATATGCTGCTGCTGATGAGCAATCGGGACTACAAGGTCCTGATGACGCGCGAAGGCAAGGAAGCGCTGCGCAAGGAGGCGCTGGCGGCGATCAACGCGGTGCAAAAGAAGGAAGGGGACCAGCCTGTGGACGACTTGTTGTTCACGAGCTTCGTGGTGCAGTAATGACCGCCACCCCCGACGAGGTCCCGCGCAGCGCAATTTCCGACGAGGAAGTCTCGGCGCTGTTGGAAAAAGGTGCACCGGACGCGGTGCGGGCCTTCGACCTGTCGACCCGGCGCATCAACCGCACCGAACTGCCCGCTCTCGACGAAATCGGCAAGTCCTTCGCCGAGCGGGCGACGAGTTCCTTGTCGGCGTTGCTCAGCCGTCCGGCCGCCGTGAAATTCGACGGGCTGCAGCGCGGGAAGGCGGCCGACGTCCAGGCGTCGCTGCCGGCGCCTTCCGGCATCGCGGTGGCACGATTCAAGCCGCTCGCCGGCGAGGTCTTCGTCAGCATCGATCCGGCGCTGTTGTTGACGCTGCTCGACGGCTTCTTCGGCGGCAATGGGCGGGTGGTGCCCGATCCGCAGGCGGCCGTCGGTCCGGCGGCTCAGCGCTTCTTCGCGCTGCTGCTGCGTCATACGGCGGGCGATTTTGCCGCGGCGTGGGCTCCGTCGATTCCGTTGGAATTCGAGTTCTTGCGGCTCGAGACCAATCCGCGTCTGCTGCGGATCGGCGATGCGTTGGAAGGCGTCTTCATCCTCAAGTTCGGCGTCGAATTCGCGGCCCAAAGCGGCCAAATCCAGTGGGTGATTCCGGAGGCCGTGCTCGCGCCGATCCGCGAGGCGCTCGCCTCCGAGGGGGCGAAGCCGGCGCAACGTCCGCAGGATCCCTGGATGCCCGCCCTTGGCGCCGCGTTGCAACGCGCCGATATGGAGGCGCGCGCAATCCTCGCCGAAGCCCGGGTGAGCCTCGGCGCCCTGGTGCGCCTGGCGCCGGGCGACATCATTCCGATCGAGCCGCCCCAACAGGTGACGCTGCTTGCCGGGGACGTGCCGCTGTACCAAGGCCGCTTCGGCATATCGCGCGGCCGCAACGCCATCAAGATTCTTTCGCGAGGACCGGCATGAACACACCCGACCCAAAATCGCCTTCCGTCGCCAGGGCCCAGTTCGGAGACCTGGGTCCCAACGCGCCCGCGGGCGGCGGTCAGGAAGTCAACCTGAACCTGATACTCGACGTCATGGTCACCCTGTCGCTGGAAGTGGGCCGGGTGCGCATGTCGGTGCGCGACCTCTTGCAGCTCGCGCCCGGAGCGATCGTCGAACTGAACCGCCTGGCCAACGAGCCGCTCGATGTCCTCGTCAACGGCGTGCGGATCGCGCGCGGCGAACTGGTCGTCGTCGACGAAAAATTCGGCATCCGCCTGACCGACGTCGTCAGCGCCGCCGAGCGCATGGAACACATCGGATGACGCCGATGGCTCCAGCCGGCTCGCCCTTGTCGTTCGGCGCCGTCATGCAGGTCGGTTTCAGCCTGTTGTTGATCGTCGCGCTGATCTTCGCGATCTCCTGGGCGTTGCGCCGCGTGCGCTTCACCGCGCGCGGCACGGATGGACAGTTCGGCGTGCTCGGCGAACTCGCCGTCGGTCCGCGCGACCGCATCGTGCTGGTCCGCGTCGGCGAATCCCAGGTGCTCATCGGCGTCGGCGCCGGCGGCATCGTGCCATTGAGTCCGCTCGTCTCGCCGATCCAGATGACGGCCGCCGCCGGCGAACCGACGTTCGCCGCGCGCCTGCGCGACCTGCTGGGCCGCGGCGGAGCCACGCCGTGATCCGCCCGCGGGGCCGCATGCTTTCGGCGCTCTGCGCGCTGCTGATCCTCGCGGCGGGCGTCGCGCTGCTGCCCGCCGCGGCGCACGCGCAGGCCGCGCTGCCGGCGATCGCCGTGAAGACCGGCGCGAACGGCACGCAGACCTATTCCCTGACGATGCAAGTGCTGATCCTGATGACGGTGCTCACGCTGCTGCCGGCGCTGCTGTTGTCGATGACGGCCTTCACCCGAATCATCATCGTCCTGTCGATCCTGCGCCAGGCGCTCGGTCTCGCGACCACGCCGTCCAATCAGATTCTGACCGGCCTTGCGCTCTTCATGACGTTCTTCGTGATGAGCTCGACCATCAATCAGGCCTATACCAACGGCGTCAAACCCTATCTAGACGGCCAGCTCGCCGGCGAGGTCGCCATCGACCGGACGATGCAACCCCTGAAGCGCTTCATGCTCGCGCAGACCAGGGAGAACGATCTGCGGCTGTTCACACGGCTCTCGGGCAAGGGTCCCTTCGCCGATCCAGACGCCGTACCCATGTCCGTGCTCATCCCGACCTTCATGACGAGTGAACTGAAGACGGCGTTCGAGATCGGCTTCATGATCTTCATCCCGTTCCTCGTCATCGACCTCGTGGTCGCGAGCGTGCTGATGTCGATGGGCATGATGATGCTCTCGCCGATGCTGATCTCGCTGCCGTTCAAGATCATGCTCTTCGTCCTCGTGGACGGCTGGACGCTGTTGCTCGGCACGCTCGCCGCGAGCTTCCACCGATGACCCCCGAAGCCGTCATGGATCTGGCGCACAAGACCCTGTTCGTGACCTCCTTGATCGCGGCGCCGCTGCTGCTCGTCTCGCTCGTGACGGGCCTGCTGATCGGCATGCTGCAGGCGGCGACCCAGATCCACGAGGCCACCTTGAGCTTCATTCCGAAGCTTCTCGTGCTGGTGCTCACGTTGTTCGTAGCCGGGCCCTGGATGCTGCACGTGCTGATCGCGTTCACCCGGGAGCTCTACGGCAGCATCCCGGCGCTGGTCGGCTAGGCGCGCCCGCCGATGCAAGCCCTCGTCATCGACACGGCGGACCTGTCCGGATGGGCGGTGCGCCTGTGGTGGCCGGTGCTGCGGATCGGCGGCTTCGTCTCGTCGGCGCCGGTGCTCAACTCGACGACCGTGCCTCCGCGCATCAAAATCGTGCTCACGCTCGCGCTCGCGTTCCTGCTCGCGCCGTCGATCACCGTGCCCGCGGCCTTGTCGATTTTCTCCGGGCCGGGCGTGCTCGCGGCGGTGCGGGAACTCGCCATCGGCATCGCGATCGGCATGGTCGTGCAGGTCGCGTTCGAGGCGTTCACGCTCGCAGGCCAAATGGTCGCGATCACGATGGGGCTGGGATTTGCCACGCTGATCGATCCGCAACGCGGCGCCAACACCACGGTCATGGGCCAGCTCTTCATGATCCTCGCGGTCCTCACCTACCTGTCGATGGACGGCCATCTGATGTTGCTCGGCGCGCTCGCCAACAGCTACGTCGGGGTGCCGATCGGCGGCGCCGGCGTCGATCGGAACCTGTGGCTGACGGTCGGCCTGTTGGGCGGCCGGATCTTCGAGACCGGATTGTTGATCGCCCTGCCCGCGGTGATCGCCCTCATTCTCATCAACATCGCGCTCGGTGTGGTCACGCGTGCCGCGCCCCAGCTCAATCTCTTCGGAATCGGCTTTCCGATCACGCTGTTCGCCGGATTCCTGGTGCTGTACGCCGGCATGGACGGCGTGATGAGCGGCATCTCGATCGTAATCCATGGTGCGCTGACGGCGGTCGTCAACCTGGTCGCGGCCCGCGCGCCGGCGGTGCCGTGATGGCGGAAACCGATCAAGGCGAACGGACCGAAGAACCATCACCACGGCGCCTGCAGGAGGCGCGCGAGCGCGGCCAGGTTCCGCGCTCGCGCGAACTCAGCACATTCGCGGCGACGTTCGGCGGCGCCGCGGTGCTCGTCGGCACCGGCGGCGTGCTGGCGACGCGCCTCGAGAACGGACTGCGCACGGGCTTGTCCATCAGTCCGGACGCCCTCGCGGGCCCCCAGGCGATGCAGGCAATGGTCGCGGAGCAGACGCGCGGCGCATTGATCGCCCTGTTACCGATGTTCGGCGCGCTGACGGTGCTGATCCTGCTGTCCGGCATCGCACTCGGAGGCTGGAACTTCAGCGCAAAGGCTTTCGCGCCGGACTTCTCGCGTCTCGGACCCCTGTCCGGCATCAAGCGGGTGTTCGGAATCGGGGGCTTCACGGAACTCGCCAAAGCCCTGCTCAAAGTCGCCGCAGTCGGCGGAGTTTGCGCCGGCGTCGGACTGCACCTGTCCGGCGACGTGCTCGCGCTCGGCCACATGAATCCGCATGCGGCGATAGGTCACGGCGCGACGCTGCTGGGCTGGGCCTTCCTGTGGCTGGCCGCGGCGCTCGCGCCGATCGCGATCATCGACGTGCCGCTGCAGTTGTTCCAATTCCATCGCTCCCTGCGCATGACCCGGCAGGAACTGCGCGACGAAGCCAAGGAATCGGAAGGCCGGCCGGAGACCAGGCAGCGCATCCGGCAGATGCAGCAGCAAATCGCGCGGCGGCGGATGATGCACAAGGTGCCGCAGGCCGACGTCGTGATCGTCAACCCGACCCACTTCGCCGTGGCCCTGAAATACGATCCGCAGCAGATGCGCGCGCCGCGCGTGCTCGCCAAGGGCGTCGATCTCGTGGCGGCGAACATACGCCGCATCGCCGAGGAGCACCGCGTTCCGGTATTCGAGTCGCC
>JAJXYR010000176.1 GCA_021780475.1 Pseudomonadota bacterium | reverse complement strand
GGAACAAGAGCTTGCCGGTTGCGAATTTCGCCGGCCAGACGACCACGGTCGCGCCCCGCTGCCACTGCATCGAAACTATTGGCAGGCGCGCAAAATGCTGCGCATCGAAATGGACCCGACCGACCACGAACTCGCCATCCGTGCGACCGATCGCCGTGTTGATCGCCGCCGGCACGAGGCTGCCCGCGGCACTGATTGCCTGCAGCAGCACTTTGGCGGCCGTGTAACTGTCGGCAATGTGCTGGCTCGCCGGTTTGCCGGTCTCGCGCTGGTACGCCAGCATCAAATCCTTCGCCCCAGGGTAGCCCGCGAGCGCGTCCCAATATCCGCCTACGAGCACGCCGTCCGCGAGCCGCCCGAGCGCGTTCGCAAACTGCGCAGGCTCCGCGCCCTTCTCCATGACCAGGGCTTTCGGCCGGTAGCCGATCGCCGCCATCTGTTGACGGATCGATATCGCCTGCGGCGTCGTTGCATCGACGAGCACCAGATCCGCGTTTCGCGCTTTTGCCTGCGCCAGAATCGACATGAACTGGGTGTTGTCCACCGGGAATGTCGCCGACACGACCACGGTCCAACCGTACTTTCGGGCGAGCACCGGCCAGTAGCGGCCACCGACGACCTCGCCGTCGGGGCCGTTATCGTGAAGGATCGCGACACGCCGGTTGGTGGAGGCCTCGACGGACGCCAGCGCCTCGAACGGCGCGTTGGCGAGATCCTGCTCGTCGAAGAAAATGTCCCAAATGGAGCGCCAAGGCCGGACGCTCGTGAATGCATGTTTCGGATCGCAGCCGGTGACCATCGGCAGATGGTGGCGCTCTGCGACGAGAGCGCCGGCATTGACGAGCGCCGGCGTGCATGAGCCGAGCAGGGCCGTCGCCCGATCGCGGGAAATCAAGGTTTCCACGTTGGCCGCGCTGGTCACCGCGTTCGTCTGATCGTCCCGGATCACGAGACGCACCCGTATGCGCTTCGAGCCGACGACGAGACCGCCGGTGGCGTTGGCTTCAGCCACGGCCTTCTCGTACCCCCAGCGCTGGAACGCTCCGAAACTCGCGAGGGCCCCGGACAAGGGGAGCGAGGCGCCGATGACGATCTGTTGGGCACCGCTCGTCGACGCCGTGAGCAGCATCAGGAAGGCGGCGCCGGCGGTTGCGAGGGAACGGTTCATCAGGATTCTCCAACACCTTGCGGGTCGCCGGCACGGCCCGGCGCCATTACCGTATTGCGGCTCGAAAGTACCACCTTGTGATACGATTCGCAACCGAACTGCGCGGCTGTTCCGCGGTCAACCGGCCCCGTCCTCGCCCTCTGCGTCGACGCCGAGCGCCACGAGAAAGCGCGACACCATGTTGTAGGTCGCAATGATCGAGACCAGTTCAACGACTTGCCGGTCGCCGCCGAGTTGCATCCTTACGTCCTCGAACGCCGCCTCGCTCACCGTCACGGCACGCGTCATTTCGATCGCGAGATGCAGCACGGCGCGCTCGCGCACATCGAACAGCACAGGATCCGCGCTCGCGGTCTCTACGTCGCGCAATGCTTCCGCCGCGGCGTCGGTGGCGCCGGCCTGAATGAACAACGGCAGGTGTTGGTCCCACTCGTAGTCCGCGCCCGTCAACGCGGCCACGGCACAGATCGCGAGTTCGCGCAGCTTCGGTTCGATCGTGAGCGCGCCGCGAACGGCGCCCAGATGAGCATTCCACCCTTTGGCGAGCGCCGGGCTGTGCAACAACATGCGATCGAGGTTCAGCAGCACGCCGCCGCGGCGTGCTCGAATCTCACGTACCAGCTCCGGTGGCCCGGCGTCGGCATCGGCGACGTAAGGGATGCGCGGTTTGCCGGTCAAACTCGGCTCGCTTCGTCTACGCACGCCCGTGCCTCGCCGAAGCCGATCCGCCGGGCACCGGCGCGCTCGCACCAACCGCGGATCACGGCGCAGTCGCCGTCCTCGAAGAACGTGCGGCTCTCGCCGTCGCCGACCGCGATCGACACCTTGCCGCCCGCGGTGAGCTCCAACAGAGATCCCGCCTCCTCCGGCAGCGGCCCCGACAGGGTGCCGGTACCGAGCAGGTCCCCCGGCTGGAGGTTGCAGCCGTTGATCGTATGGTGGCTCACCAGCTGCGCGGCGGTCCAATAGGCGTGGCGATAACTCGAGTGCGACAGGCGCTGCGCCGGCATGCCGCGCTCGCGCATCGCGCGCGTTTGCACCGCGAGGTCGAGTTGAATATCGATCGCTCCCTGGCGGCGGTTCCCGGGGGAATCCAGGTAGGGCAGCGGCGACGGACTGCCCGCGGGCCGTTCGAGCGGCGCGCGAAATGGCGCGAGCGCTTCGAGCGTGACGATCCACGGAGAAACCGTCGTCGCGAAATTCTTCGACAGGAAGGGACCCAGAGGCTGGTACTCCCAGGCCTGAAGGTCGCGGGCCGACCAGTCGTTCAACAAGCACAGGCCGAAAATGTGCGACTCGGCCGCATCCATCGAAATGGGTTCGCCGGGACGATTGCCAGGACCTACATAGATTCCAAGTTCGACCTCACAATCCAAGCGTCTGCTCGGACCGAGAGTCGGCTCGGCGGCACCCGGAGACCGAGTTTGGCCGCGGGGGCGGCGAAAGTCCGTGCCCGACACGGCGATGGAAGAACTGCGTCCGTGATAGCCGATCGGCACCCACTGATAATTGGGCAGCAAGGGATTGTCCGGCCGGAACAGGCGCCCGACCGCGGTGGCGTGGTGGATCGACGTGTAGAAATCGGTGTAGTCGCCGATGATCGCGGGCAGCGCATGCTCGGCATGATCCTGCGGCACGAGACACGGAGTCAGCGCCGTTTGTTGAGCCGACCCTTCGCGCAAGGCCTGCGAGAGCGCGCGGCGCAATGCCGACCACGCGGGCGGCCCCAAGGCCATCAGGGAATTCAAGGGCGACTGCGCCGCCGCGCGCACGGCCTCCGCAGCGAGACCCTCGAACTTCACCCGGCCGTTCGCGGCGGCCAGGTCCAGGATCTGATCGCCGATGGCGACGCCGCCGCGCAAGCCCTCCCCGGAGCCGCGCCGTTTGAACGAACCAATCGGCAGATTCTGGATCGGGAAATCGCCGTCCGGGTGGTTTGCGGACGCGAGCCAGCAGCGCAGCGCCGGGTCATGCGTGTCGTTGAGCTGGATCATTCGCGCCTGGAGGAATCGAAATGCTTCTCGAGCCCCTGCCAGCAGTTCTGGTAATCCGCCTGCAGCTGCGGCAGCCCGAGCGCGATGCGTGTCGGCCGCAGCACCAGGCGCGTCTCGAACATGAACGCCATCGTGTCGCCGACATAACGCGGCTTGGCGGTATCGGCGCGCACGGCGCTCTCGAAAGTCGCGGCGTCCGGGCCGTGACCGGT
Organism: Pseudomonadota bacterium; assembly: GCA_021780475.1. Taxonomy (GTDB): domain Bacteria; phylum Pseudomonadota; class Gammaproteobacteria; order Steroidobacterales; family Steroidobacteraceae; genus Bog-1198. The sequence goes on along the minus strand of JAJXYR010000176.1, from coordinate 515 downwards.
CATGCAATTGTGCAGAGAGCTGCCGCCCGGGACGAAGCCCGCGGCCTTCGCGTCGTAGGCGCCGTGAATCAGCCCCATGTATTCGCTCGCGACATTGCGATGAAACCAGGGCGGCCGGAAGGAGTGCTGCATCGCGAGCCAGCGCGGCGGAAAAATCACGAAGTCGATGTTGTCGACGCCCGGCGTGTCGCTTTGCGACTGGAGCACCAGGAAAATAGACGGGTCCGGGTGATCGTATGAAATCGAGCCGATGGCATTGAATCGGCGCAGGTCATATTTATACGGCGCGCAGTTGCCGTGCCACGCGACCACGTCGAGCGGCGAGTGATCCATCCGGGCGGACCAGAGCCGGCCCAGGAATTTGCCGATCAACTCGCAACTCGTGTCGAGGTCCTCATACCATGCGACCGGCGCGAGAAAATCCCGCGGATTGGCGAGGCCGTTCGCGCCGATGGGACCCAGGTCCGGCAACCGGAACGGCGCGCCGAAATTCTCGCACACGTAGCCGCGCGCCT
>JAJXYR010000021.1 GCA_021780475.1 Pseudomonadota bacterium | reverse complement strand
ATCTATTACTCGACAACCGCCATCGCCTGATCCATTTCGAGCCGCTGTTTCGCGGCACGATCGACGGCGCCAGCGTTCATCCGCGCGAAATCGTCAAACAGGCGCTGCATTGGAACTCGGCGGCGGTGATCGTCGCGCACAACCATCCTTCCGGCGTGCCGGAGCCGAGCCAGGCGGACGAGTGGGTCACACAACGCATCAAAGACGCGCTCGCGCTGGTCGACATCCGGCTCATCGACCATATCGTGGTCGGTGACGGCGCGAGCGTGTCGCTCGCCGAACGCGGATTGCTTTGACCAGCGGTCGGGCCGATCGATCGCCCCATGGCATCGAGTACGGAGGCGACGTCGCGACCGAGCACCGCGGCCGCCAGCGCTTCGCGATACATCACGGAGTCGGCGACGACTTGCGCCCGATTGTCGGCGATGCGCGCTTCGACGGTTGCCGTGCGGAGTCGGACCGCACTCATGGCTTGGCCGGCACGAGCGTCAGCGTATGTTGCGCGGGTCCGGGCAGCAGCGGCGTCGGTTCGCCCGTGGCCCAGGCCCGCCAGCCGGCGTCGTAGTAAGGCGACAGCGGGTTGTCGCTTTGTCCGCCGGGCATGTGCAGGTAACTGTCGGCGAGATGGCCGGGCATGATGCCGAAGCGTTCCGACGCACCGACGGCCGGCCCCTGCACGCGCGGCATGTTGTCGTCGCCCGGCAATTGCGCGTGCGGTTGGTCGATCAGCCAGCGCAGCGGCGCGGGCAGCGCCGCGGACAGCGCGTGATCGATGTGGGTGGTGTTGCGCAGTCCCCAGGTTTGCGCGGCGATGCCGCCGGGCGCCCGCGCAAAATCCAGGGCGACCTGCTGCGCACAGTCGGTGAGCAGCGCATTCCAATTGGAGTAGCGGCGATCGAGCAGATAGGACGGGCGCTGCGTCACCAGGGTCCACACCGCGTAACCGCTGTCATCACCGCTCGGCCACGCGAACTGCGGGTAACGCGCCTTGACGCGCGCGACGAACGGCGCCAGCACGGCCGCGGTGACTTTTTTGCGGAACACCTGAGCGGCGTGATACGAGACACTGTCGATGCCAGCATGGCCGCTCCAGACCGACGTGGCGGCGGCGAGCGCCTGTAATTCGGGGCTCGCGTGGCTTTGTGTGAGTGTGTCGCGCAGCAGGCCGTACCAGTGCTGCATGTACACGGCGCGGTCGTCGAGTTGGATGTCGAGCAGGTCCCGCGGGGTGAAGCGCGAGCGGGCGTTCAAGTCATCGCGCACCTGCTGCGCGCGCGCGCCGAGATCGTAGCCGCCGTTGCCCTCGAGCGCGAGCCACGCGCCGCCGACCACGCGGTTGTTCGCGGTCCACAGCCGGCCGTCGGGCGGATCGAGGATGCTCGGATAGTCTGACGGCGCGAGCCAGCCCATCCAACCCACGCCGGGCTGCGAGAAATCGGCCGGCAGCGTCGGATCAAAGCCCCGGCGCAGCGGGATCGCGCTGCCGGCGATCGTCCAGCCGATGTGCCCCTCAGCATCGCCGACGATGAAATTCTCCGGCGGAATGCCCAGCGTCGGCGCGATCGCGAGCGCCTGTTTCACGCTGGTTGCGGTTTCCAGGTTCATCAAATTCAAATTGACGCCGTGCGGGTGCGATGCAATCCAGTCCATGGCGAGCGGCGTGCCATGGGGACCGTGGGCGACGATCGGACCCCAGATCGTCTCCTGCACGGCGAGCGTCACCGGCCTGGCACCGGCCACGTCGATCACCTCGCGGTGCGTGCGCAACGAGGCCCAGCCGCCGGGGACGCGGTAGCGCTGCGGATCGGCCGGGTCACGCAGCACGCGCACCCAGTCGCGCCACTTGCCGTAGGTGTCGGTGAAACCCCAGGCGATGTGGCCATTGGTGCCGGCCACCAGCAACGGCACACCGGGCAGCGTGACGCCGTCGAGCGTGATCGGGTGCGCGCGATCCGCCGCATCGGAATAGCGCAGCTCGGCGCGATACCAGATGTTGGGGACACGCAGGCCGAGGTGCATGTCGTTGGCGACGATGGCCGCGCCGGTCGCCGTGAGCGCCCCGCTCACCGCGGAGTTGTTGCTGCCGATCACCGTTCGTTGATGCAAGGCCGTGGCGAGTGCCGCGGCTTTCAACGCCTGCACCGGCGGCGCCGCGCGCAGATCGAATACGCCGGCGTCGGGCAATGGCGCCGGCGTGCCGGCCGCCCCCTGCAGCGGCGCCTCCCAGCGTGGATCGGGCGCGAGCAAAAAGTCCACGAGCGGCTTCGGCAGCGTCGCGACCAGGCGCGCGCGCTGCGGCGTGTTGAACCGGGTCGGGATCAGGTCGAGGTACATCGCGTCGACCACGAGGACGCTGTCGGCCGGCGTCCAGGCTTGCGGCTTCTGGCGCAGCAACAGGTATTCCCAGGGCCGCACGCGGAGCGTGTCGAGTCCCGCGTTGACGCCGCGCGCGTAGGCATCGAGCAGACCGCGCTGATCCGGCGGCAGCTGCGCAACGATGCGCCGCGCGAGCGCGCGGAACCGGTAGACGCGATTGGTTTCATCCACTTTGAGCGCCGCCGGGCCGACCAATGCAGAGATTTCGCCCGCGGCGACGCGGCGCATCAGGTCCATTTCGAAGAAACGCTCCTGACCGTGCACGAAGCCGAGCGCGTAGGCGAGGTCCGTGCGGTTCTGGGCGCTGAGGCGGGCGATGCCGAGCGCATCACGCTGGACCTCGACCGGCGCGGCGAGGCCGGCCAGCCTCTGCCGCCCCTCGAGCCGCGCCCGGCTACCGGCGAGCACCAGCCATGCCGCGGCGATCGCGACACACAGCAAGGCCAGCAGCCCAGCGGCGCCGAGACCAAGTCGGCGGCGCCAAGGCCTGGCGGGCCTGATTTTCGTGGTGTCGGCATCCATCGTATTTCCCCTGTCTCCCGCCGGTGCGCCGGCGGACCCGGCCAAAGCTGTTAGAATGACGGCCCGTCCAGCAACATTCCCCCGGCAGGCATCCGACGCGATGCGCGCCTGTGGCCGGTCGTCGTCGCGAGTTCGTTTGCATGCAGTTTACCGATCTGTCGGTGCCACCGGAACTCATCGCCGCGCTTGCGAAGCAACAGATATCCGCACCCAGCCCGATCCAGATCGCCGCCATTCCGCCGCTCGCCGCCGGCAAGGACGCCTATCTGCGAGCGGAGACGGGCACCGGCAAGACGCTGGCCTACCTCCTGCCGCTCTTTTCGCGCATGGATCCGGCGCTGGCCGCGACCCAGGTCGTGATCGTCGCGCCAACCCACGAGTTGGCCATTCAGATACACCGTCAATCCTGCGAACTCGCGCAAAACGCAGGCCGCGCCATCCGCTCGGTGTTGCTCATCGGCGGCACGGCGACCGACCGGCAGATCGACAAACTCAAGGCCAAGCCGCACGTCGTCGTGGGCTCGCCGGGCCGCATCGTGGAACTGATCGAGCGGGGCAAGCTGAAGACGGCGCATATCCGCGCCGTCGTCATCGATGAGGCGGACCGACTGCTGAACGACGAAAGCCTGCATTGGATTCAGAAAATCATCAGCGCGGCGGCACCCGCGCGTCAGCTGATCTTCGCGTCCGCGACGATCGAGCAGCAGACCCGGCGGGTCCTGGAATCACTGGCTCCGGATGTGCTGATGCTCCGCGCCGGCGCCGTGGCCGTCAACGAGAACATCGAACACCTGTACCTGGTTTGCGAGAACCGGGACAAGCCGGATCTGTTGCGCAAGCTGCTGCACGCGCTCCATGTGCCGCGCTCGATCGTGTTCGTCCATCGCAACGACGTCGCCGAGGAGGTGGCCGCGAAGCTGACCCACCATAAGCTCGCTGTCGCGGACTTGAACTCCGAATTATCCAAGATGGAACGGAAGCGGGCGATGGACGGAATTCGCAGCGGCGCCATCCGCATCATGATCGCATCGGACCTGGCGGCGCGCGGCCTCAACGTGCCCGGCGTAACCCATATATTCAATCTCGACGTGCCGACGATGAGCAAGGCCTATCTGCACCGGGTCGGTCGCACCGCGCGCGCCGGCGCGAAGGGTACGGCCGTGTCGCTGGTCACCGAGACGGAGGCGCGCCTCATCCGCCGGTACGAACAGGATCTGGGGATTTCCCTGCAACGAATCCGGGTGCTCAACGGGGAAATCACGGCGTTCAGAGGGTCTTAGCGAATATCGCGGAGCTTTCGGTACGCCTCGATCTGCGGAAGCAATGCCCGGCGGCGGGCGAGGCTCTGCGCGGGCCACAGGGCGTCTCGGGCGCGTAACAGCCTTGGCTGGAGGTCCTATGCTTGGAATGAAAATCGCGGTGAATCCGATCCATCTCGGGCTCGGAGCGACGGCGAGCGCCGAACCCGCTTTCACCGGATCGATGGATTGGTACGCCGGATATGTCGAGCGACACCCGGAACGGCCGGATGGATGGCGGCACTCCAGACGCCAAGGGGCGGTGGACTAGGGCCATGTCACCGCGCATTGTTGGAATCGGTCATGCCTTGTATGCGGCCGCAGCCGTTGGGCTCGCCATCCTGATCCTCGGGTATCGCGACTTCGCGCCGATGTGGCAGGCCGTCCCCGCGGGGATTCCCGAACGGCAAATCTGGGTCGACGCCGCCGGACTGCTCGTTCTGGCTGCCGGCGCCGGCCTTTGTTTTCCGCGCACGGCGCCGGCCGGGCTGTTGGTGATCGGAGCGTATGCCGCGGCCTGGGTTTCAATCGAAGCGGCCCGGGTCGTCGCCAGGCCCCTCAGTTTCGGCGTTTGGTACGGCGTTTTCGAGGCGCTGACGCCGCTGCTCGGGGCGTGGATCCTGTTCGCCCTGTTGCGCGCGCCGCCGCCGCCGGCGTCCGCGCGGCCGTCGATCGCGAGCGAGCGCGGCGTGCGCGCGGCACAAGCGTTATTCGGCCTGAACTGTGTCGTGTACGGGCTGGCGCATTTTGCGTACGCGGATCTGACGGCGAGCATGGTGCCCGCCTGGCTGCCCTACCGGTTGGATCTGGCTTATCTCACCGGGCTTGGGCATCTCGCGGCGGGCTTGGGCCTCGTTGCCGGGATACTCCCGCGCCTCGCGGCCATCCTCGAGTCGATCATGATGAGCTTGTTCGGCATTCTGGTGTGGCTGCCGACGCTGGCGTCGCAGCAGCTGCCGATCTGGGCGCCGACCCGCCGTTATCAATGGTCCGAATGCGTCGTGACCTGGTTGTTGGCCGGGTCCGCGTGGGTCGTCGCCAGCTCGGTGCGGAGCCGCTCGCATGGTGAGCGGCTCCGGCGAAAATCCGAATCCTAAAGCCTATGCAACGCGCAGAGCTTGTGCCCGTCGGGATCCCGCAGGTAGGCCAGATAGAGCTTGCCCGCGCTGCCTTCGCGAATGCCGGGCGGCTCTTCGCAGGCGGTGCCGCCGGCGGCAAGTCCGGCCGCGTGCCAGGCATCCGCATCGGCGGGCGACGCCGCGGCGAAGCCGATCGTCATGCCGTTGGCGCAGGTCGCGGGTTCGCCATTGATCGGCTTGGTGACCGAGAAGACGCCGGTCGGCGTGCGATAGAAAATCCGGTGTCCGTCGACGCGTGCCGGCGGCACGTCGAGCGTGCCCAACAGCGCATCATAGAAGGCCTTCGCGCGCTGGAGATCATTGGTTCCGATCATGATGTGGGAGAACATCGACCTTCCTTTTGGTGGTGAAACTGGTTCCGCAGTATACGGAGACGCGCGGGCGGGCGTAACGTCGCCGCGCCCACGGCGCCGACGAGGCCAGCGGCATCGATGCGGGCGGCGTCGGCCGCGGTCAGGGTTCGGCGGGGGGCTCCACGGCGTGGTCGGCCGCCCGCCGCAGCAACAGGCGGCGCTCCTGGGCGTTGCGCGCCAGGGATGCGGCGCGTGAGAATTCGGCGCGCGCCTCGGCGAACCGGCCGAGTCGATCCAACAAATCACCGCGCACGCTCGGCACGAGGTGATAGCCGCGCAGGCGCGGGTCTTCGCGCAAGCCGTCGACGATTTCCAGCGCCGCCGCGGGGCCCGAGGCCATCGAGATCGCGACGGCGCGGTTCAAGGCCACGATGGGGGAGGGCTGCGCGGCGAGCAGCGCGTCGTACAGCGTCGCGATTCGCGGCCAATCGGTGTCTTCGGGCCGCAGTGCCCGGGCGTGACACGCCGCGATCGCGGCCTGGAGGGTGTAGGGGCCGGGCGGGCCGTCGAAACTTTCCGCGCTGGCGAGCGCCGCGAGGCCGCGATGAATCAGCAAGCGATCCCACGAGGCCCGGTCTTGGTGGAGCAGCAAGACGGGTTCGCCCGATGCGCTCGTGCGCGCCGCCGTCCGGGAGGCCTGGAATTCCATCAGCGCGACCAGTCCGTGAACCTCCGCCGCGTTCGGGGCGATCTCGGCGAGTATCCTGCCGACCCGCAGCGCCTCTTCGCACAGCGCCGGCCGCATCCAATCCTCCCCGCTGGTCGCCGCGTACCCCTCGTTGAAAATCAGGTAGATCACCTCGAGCACGGATTCGAGCCGCCGCCCGCGGTCCGCCGCGTCGAGCACCTCGAACGGGACGTGCGCGTCGCTCAAGGTCCGCTTCGCGCGCACGATGCGCTGCTGGATCGTCGGTTCCGAAGCGACGAACGCGCGCGCAATCTCCGCGACGCTCAGGCCGGCGACCAGGCGCAGCGTCAGCGCGATGCGCCCGTCGAGGGGAATCACCGGATGACAGGCGGCGAAGATCAGCCGCAGGAGGTCGTCGGCGATCGATTCGGCGTCGTCCCCGCCGAGCTGGCCGCCGCCGGGATGGTCGGTATCGTGCGTCATGAGGACGTGCTTCCTCTCCGCAAGCTGGTGCCGCCGCAACTGATCGATGGCGCGATTCTTCGCCGTCGTCATCAGCCACGCGCCCGGGTTCTCCGGAATCCCCGCCTCGCTCCATTGCTCGAGCGCCGCGACCCAGGCGTCCTGCGCGATCTCTTCGGCGCGGCCGACGTCGCGCAACATCCTCGCGAGTTTGGCGATGATCTTGGCCGATTCGATGTGCCATACGGCCTCGATCGTTCGTTCGACGGCGCAGCGATCCACGGCGTCTCCTCGCGTGCGGGGCGCGATCACTGAAAACAGGGGCCCAATTCGCGTACCTCGATGGTCGCCCATTCGGCCGCCGGGCAGGCGGCCGCAATCTCGAGCGCCTGTTCGCGCGTGTCGCAGGTGAGCAGAAAGAACCCGCCGATCATCTCCTTCGCCTCGGTGAACGGCCCGTCCCGCACGATCGTCGTCCCGTCCCGTCGGTTGACCCGCACGCCGGCCGCATCGGTCTTGAGCGACTGGCTCAGCGTGAGCAGACCGCGTGCCTGGAGGTCCGCGCTGAAGCGCAGCATGCGATCGTAAAGCGCCCGGCCATCCTCGGGCGGCCGCGCGGTGCGGTCGCCGGCCTTCTCGACCACGAGCAAGACGTAGGCCATCGGCGTTCTCCGTCGTATTCGTTCTACGCTGACGCGTACACCGCCTGCAATTCTCCGTTAACGATCCACGGAGTGCCAAATCTGTCGGTCAGCATGCCCCAGGTCTTCGCCCAAAACATCGGCTGCTGAGCCATGGTGACCGTGCCGCCGTCCGCCAGGGACTCGAACACGGCCGTCGCCTGCGCGACGGTGTCGAAATTCAGGGTCAGCGCGACGCCGTGGATCCCGGCGTGTTTCATCTGCGGCGGGCAGTCGCCGGCATAGAGATACCCGCCGCCGGGCAGCGCGAGACGGGCGTGGATGATGCGATCGGCGTGTTCCGGCGGCACCTGCGCCGCGAAGGGTGAGTCGGCATTGCGCATCAGGAGTTCGAGCTTTCCGCTCAGCGTGCGCTCGTAGAAGCGCATCGCCTCCGCGCAGTTGCCGTCGAACGACAAGTAGGGAATCGGAGTCGGCATGATGGGGATCTCCTTGGCTGGGTTTGAAAAGGCCGCTATTGGGCCGCGAGCTCCGGCTTCGCGGCCTCGCCGAAGTCCTCGGGTCCGAACAGGGGGCGGATGTCGATGTCCGAGTCCGTCAACATCGGATTCGGGCAGCGCCGCACCCACTCCACGGCCTCCTCGATGGAGCGGACCTGCCAGATCCAAAATCCGGCGACGAGTTCCTTGGTTTCGGTGAAGGGACCGTCGATGACGGTGCGGGTCGTGCCGGAGAAACGCACCCGCTTGGCGTGCCGGCTCGGCTTGAGTCCGTCGGCCGCCAGCATGATGCCGGCCTGGACCAAGGACTCGTTGTATGCCCCCATGGCCGCGAGCAGTTCGCGGCTTGGCATGATGCCCGCCTCGCTGTCGGCGGTGGCTTTGACAAGAACCATGACTTTCATGACATGCCCCCTCTGGTGCGTTGCTTCCATCGGATACGACGAAGCAGACACCGCCGGATCGACAGCGGCGATGGGGGAATTCGATCGGAACCCGGCTTACTGTGAGTCGGGATCCGCCGCCTGCCGATGCTGCGCGTCGAGCGCCGCGGCCGCGGCGAGCTGTTGTTTGACGCGTGCCTCGGTTTTCAATCCGTCCTTGGCTTGAGCGGCAGCCGCCTCGCCGCCGGCGGCGGTCGACGCGGCCGTCCCCGCCAGACCGCAGGCGCTGAGCGCAAGGCAACCCAGGGACGCGAGAATCAGTCGTTTCATGTCGTGACCCCGTAGACCAAAATCCGCCCGATTGTCGCAGCCCGACGCGCATCCGAGGAGGGCGCAGCGCTCAGTTTGGCGAGCGCCGGCCGCGGCCCAGCGCTCAGCGCCGCGGCTTGCTCAGCTGGAACTCGAGGTGGCATTTCACCGCCGGCCATTCCCGGTCCAGGATGCTGTAGACGCAGGTGTCGCGCAGCGACCCGTTCGGTCCCAATTGGTGCTGGCGCAGGATGCCGTCGAGCTTCGCGCCCAATCGCTCGATGGCCGCGCGGCTCTGGCGGTTGAAGAAATGCGTTCGAAACTCGACCGCGATGGTGTGCAGGGTCTCGAAAGCATGACCCAACAGCAGCAGCTTGGCCTCGGTGTTCAAGCCGGTGCGCTGGGCGCTCGCCCGATACCAGGTTGAGCCGATTTCGACGCGCCGGTTGGCCGCATCGATATGCATGAACGTGGTCATGCCGATCGCGCGTTCGGTCGACTTCTCGATCATCGCAAACGGCAGCATCGATCCTTGTCCCTGTAAGCCCAGGCGCCGGTCGATTTCGGCGCGCAGGCCTTCGGGCGACGGGATCGACGTGTACCACAGTTTCCACAGGTCCCCGTCCCGCAGCGCATCGACCAGCCGGTCGTGATGCGCCGGGGACAGCGGCTCGAGGCGCAGCCGCGGCCCTTCCAAGGTAAGCGGTTCGATGAAGCTCATGGCGCGTGCCGCCGGGGTTCAGTGCGCCGTGCGTCGCAGCAGCGTCGCCAGGAAGAACGCGCGGCGAAATTCGGCCACGCAATCGAGGCCCGAGGCCCAGCGGAACGCATCATGAATTTCGCGCGTTTCCCGGGACGCCGCGTCGACGCCGAAGAAGTAATGGTTGGCGATCAGAACCAGTCCGTCGGGCGTCAATTTCGACGCGATCGTGGCGGCGAGGGACTTCAGCGCGGCCGGTGTGCGTGAATTCATGTAATAGAGCGTGTCGGCGACGATGATCAGGTCGAAGGCGGATTCCGACGGCGCGGCGTCGAGCATGTCGCGCTGCGCATAGCTCAAGTTCGGGTGCGCCGCGGACATTTTCGCCGCCTGACTGATTGCCTCGCCCGAGATGTCGGTGCCGAGCACGCGGTCGCCGTACGGGGCGAGCTTGCGCGTGAAGGTGCCGAGACCGCAGCCGACGTCGAGAATGTTGCGGTAGCGGCGCTGCGGCAGCATCGACAGCAGGCACGCGTACTTCCGCTGCTGATAGCGGTATTGGGGTAGTTCGACGCCGAAGGGGTCGTGGGTGTCGGCATACAGGTGATCGAACGGCGACAGGGATTGCTCGCCCTGCCGAAACCTGGCCAGGCGCGCATCGGCGCGGGCGGACCGCACCCAATATGCGATATCGCGGAGCGTCATGAAGAAATTGGTCGGCGCGGGCGCGAGCCCGTCAAAGATCTGCATGCAAAGTCACCGCGGGGGTTCAGGGCGTTCTGGGGAGAGGGCTCAACCGGTGAAAATACCGCGAACCGCGCGTGCACCACAAGCGCCGGCCGTCGCCACCCGGCTCCCGGGGGCCGGCCACGCCGGCTCGGGCCACCCGGCCGCCGCCGGGTAGTACCATCGAGGCTCCTGCCGTCCATAAGAGCAACCCTCATGCCCAACACCGTGCGCCTTCACAGGATCCTGGCGACGAAGCCGGAAAAAATCTATCGCGCATTCACGGAGCCCGACGCGATGGCGAAATGGCTGCCGCCGAACGGCTTCGCGGGTACCGTTCATGAGATGAATCCGGTGGTCGGCGGGTCGTACAAGATGTCGTTCCGGAATTTCACGACCGGCGCGACGCATGCGTTCGGCGGCCGCTATCTCGAACTCGTCCCGAACGAACGCCTGCGCTACACGGACCGGTTCGACGATCCGAACCTGCCCGGAGAGATCCAGGTCACGGTGACGATCAAAAAGACGTCCTTCGGCACCGAGATCCACATCGTGCAGGAAGGCCTGCCCGACGTCATTCCGGTCGAAGCCTGTTATCTGGGCTGGCAGGAATCGCTGCGCAACCTGGCGAAACTCGTGGAGCCCGAGATCGCCCCATGACGGTTTGACGACAGGAGGCCGTGATTTCGCCGGCCGCGCATTTACATTTCCGTACGATTCCATGATCATGGAATAATGAAATCCAAAGACGTCATCGCGGGATTGGCGGCGCTCGCGCAGGAGTCGCGCCTCGCGCTGTTCCGGCTGCTGGTCAAGCGCGGGCCCGAGGGCTTCACGCCGACGCAGCTCGCCCGCAAGCTCGCGGTGCCCGCGCCGACCTTGTCTTTTCACCTGAAGGAATTGCAGCGGGCCGGCCTGATCGCGGCGCGCCGCGAGGGACGCTGCCTGTACTACAGCCCGGATTTTGCGCGGATGCACGCACTGGTCGGATTCCTGACCGATCAATGTTGCGTGCTGGCGGACGGCGGCTGCGACACGCAATGCGCGGCGGCGGAGCGGCGGTGAGCGGGAGGCCTTTCCACGTGCTGTTCCTGTGCACCGCGAATTCCGCGCGCAGCATCCTCGCCGAAGCGCTGTTGAATCGCCTGGGCGGCGGGCGCTTTCGCGCCTTCAGCGCCGGCAGCCATCCGCGCGGGACGGTCCACCCTTGCGCGCTCGAGCTGCTGCGCCAACGGGGCTTTGCGGTCGCGGATCTGCGCAGCAAGTCTTGGGATGAGTTTGCGGCGCCGGGCGCCATGCCGGTCGATTGCGTGATCACGGTGTGCGATGCCGCGGCCGGCGAGGCCTGCCCGCTGTGGCCGGGTCAGCCGCTGACGGCGCATTGGGGCATCGTCGATCCGGCCGCGGTCGGCGGCTCGGACGAGCAGAGAATGGCGGCGTTCGCGCGGGCGTTCGACGCGCTGGAGGCGCGCATCCGGCGCTTGTCGAGCCTGCCGACCAGCGGCGCCGATCGCGACGAGCTGCAGCGCCAACTGCGTGAAATCGGCCGCATGCCCGGCGCCGTGGCGCCGCCGTGAACCGGTTCGAACGGTTTTTGACGCTGTGGGTGCTGTGCTGCATCGTGATCGGCGTCGTCCTCGGCCAGCTGCTGCCGGGCGCGACGCAGGCGGTCGCGGGTTTGGCGATCGCCCAGGTCAACCTGCCGGTCGGCGCGCTCATCTGGGTCATGATCATTCCGATGCTGGCGCGCGTGGATTTCACGGCCGTCGCCGGCATAGGCGGCCGGGCGCGCGGCATCGGCGTGACGCTGTTCGTGAACTGGCTGGTCAAGCCCTTCTCGATGGCGTTTCTCGCGTGGCTGTGCATCCGCCATTTGTTCGTGACGCTGTTGCCGTCCGACCAAGTCGACGGCTACGTCGCGGGTCTGATCCTGCTTGCGGCGGCCCCGTGCACCGCGATGGTGTTCGTGTGGAGCCGCCTCTGCGACGGTGATCCGCTGTTCACGCTGTCGCAGGTGGCCTTGAACGACAGCATCATGGTGATCGCGTTCGCCCCGCTGGTCGGCATGCTGCTCGGGATTTCGGCGATCCACGTGCCGTGGGGGACGCTCGTGAGCTCGCTCGTGTTGTACATCGTGATTCCGGTCGCGCTGGCGCAGGCCTGGCGCGGCTACCTGTTGCGCCGCGGCGCGGCGGCGCTCGCAACGGCCTTGCGGCGCGCGGGGCCCTGGTCCACCGGCGCGCTGCTGCTGACCCTGGTGCTGTTGTTTGCCTTTCAGGGCGCCCAGATCCTGAGCCAACCGCGCGTGATCGCGTTGCTCGCGGTGCCGATCCTGATTCAGGTGCTGTTCAACTCGAGTCTCGCCTACGGGCTGAACCGGATGCTCGGGGTCGGTCACCGCGTCGCCGGTCCGTCGGCGCTGATCGGCGCGTCGAACTTCTTCGAACTCGCGGTGGCGACCGCGCTCAGCCTGTTCGGCTTTCATTCGGGCGCGGCGCTTGCCACCGTCGTCGGGGTCCTCGTCGAGGTGCCGGTGATGCTGCTGGTGGTCGCGGTCGTGAATCGATCCAAGGCCTGGTACGAGCGCGGCGCCGCCCGGCCCGCAATCTCCCTCATGAAATCAAGCGGTTGACGTCGGGCCGCGAGCCCGCCGCCTCGGCCAAATTAGCGCAAACCGCGGCGCCCTCCTCGGGTACAATGCGCGCGCCGGAACCGGGCCTCATCCCGCAGGCCCGCCGCCCAATTATGTGCGCGGCACTCAATCGACGGACGACACAATGCTTTCTACCGCAAATCTCACGATTCAATTCGGGGCGAAGCCGCTGTTCGAACAGGTCAGCGTCAAGTTCGCCGACGGCAACCGCTACGGGCTGATCGGCGCGAACGGCTGCGGCAAATCGACGCTGATGAAAATTCTCGGCGGCGATCTCGAACCGAGTTCGGGCGACGTGATGCTGCAGGCGGGCATGCGGCTCGGCAAGCTCAGCCAGAACCAGTTCGCGCACGAGGATGAGCGCGTGCTCGACGTCGTGATGCAGGGCCATGCGGAGATGTGGCGGGCGATGCGCGAGCGCGACCGGATCTACGCGGATCCGGAGTCGAGCGATGCGGACTACATGCGGGCCGCGGAGCTCGAGAGCACCTTCGCCGAGTACGGCGGCTACGACGCGGAGGCGCGGGCCGGCAGCCTGCTCGCGGCGGCGGGGATCGAGGAGTCCCGCCACGCCGGCCTGATGCGCGAGGTCGCGCCGGGGCTGAAGCTGCGGGTGCTGCTCGCCCAGGCGCTGTTCTCGCGACCCGACGTGCTGCTGCTCGATGAGCCGACGAACAATCTCGACATCCACTCGATCCGCTGGCTCGAGGGCATGCTGAACGATTACGACGCGACGATGATCATCATCAGCCACGACCGGCATTTTTTGAACCAGGTCTGCACCCACATCGCCGACCTCGACTACCAGCGCGTGACCGTCTATCCGGGAAACTACGACGACTTCATGCTCGCGTCGCTGCAGGCGCGCGAACGCGTCGAAGCGTCCAACGCGAAGGCGCGCGACAAGATCTCCGATCTGCAGGAGTTCGTGCGGCGCTTCTCGGCGAACGCCTCCAAGGCGCGCCAGGCGACCTCGCGCAAGCGCCAGCTCGAGAAGATCAAGATCGAGGAGATCCGGCCGTCGACGCGCCAGAATCCCTACATCCGCTTCGAGCAGGGCCGCAAGCTGTACCGCTCCGCGGTCGGCGTGGAGAAGCTCTGCTTCGCCTACCCCGACACCGACGCCGACGTGCTGCACGACGTCACGTTCAGCGTCGAGGCGGGAGAGCGCATCGCGATCATCGGCGCGAACGGCGCCGGCAAGACCACGCTGATGCGCTGTCTCGCCGGCGAACTGAAGCCGACTTCCGGACGGATCACCTGGGTCGAGAATGCGCAGCCCGGCTACATGCCGCAGGATCCGCAGGCCGAGTTCGAGCTGAAGACGGACCTGTTCCAATGGATGTCCACCTACACCGGCAAGGCCGACGACGACCAGTTGGTGCGCGCGACGCTCGGCCGGCTGCTGTTCTCGGGCGATGAGACCAAGAAATCCGTGAAGGTGCTGTCGGGCGGCGAGAAGGGCCGCATGATCTACGGCAAGCTGATGCTGACCAAGCCGAATGTGCTGTTGATGGACGAGCCCACCAACCACATGGACATGGAAACGATCGAGTCGCTGCAGATGGGGCTCGAGCGCTACGAGGGCACGCTGATATTCGTGTCGCACGACCGGGAGTTCGTCGGTTCGCTCGCGACCCGCATCATCGAGGTGCGCGCCGGCGGCGCGATCACCGACTTCCGCGGCACCTACGACGAGTATCTGGCGCGGCTCGGCGCAGGTGCCTGAGGCGCGGCCGCGGCGCGCGTGCGCCAGCGCAGCGGCACGATTTTCGGCAGCATGAACACCCAGCCGATCAGGCCGAGCACGTTGACGGCCGCCGCCAGCATGAAGGCGAGATCGAACCGGCCGGTGCGCTCGACCAGCAATCCGGTGAGCGCCGGGGCGATCAGGCCGGCGGCGTTGCCCGCGGCATTCTGAATCCCGACCCAGCGGCCGGTCGCGCTCGGACCGGCGATGATCTGCGGGATCGCGAACAACCCGGGGTAGGAGCAGCCGCTGATGAGTTCGAACGCGAACAGCGCGGCGATCGAGCCGTGCTGCGGCAGCGCCACCATGCCGATCATGCAGGCGATGCCGGCGAGATGGGTCACGCCCATGATCGACTTGTAGATGAGCGTCGGGCTGCGTCCGCGGCGGATCCAGCGGTCCGCCGCCCAGCCCATCGCGAGTGCGCTCGCCGCATTCAGCAGATACGCCCAGGAGGCGATCGCGGCCATCGAGCCGATCGAGAAGCCGCGCGCCTTGACCAGGTAGAACGGCAGCCACGAGACGATGAAGTAGTACCCGTAGTTCGACGCGAAATGCCCGAGGGATGCGCCCCACAGCGCGCGCTGGCGGAGGATTTCGCCAAAGGCGGGCGGTGTCTCGCCGTGGCCCGCGTCGTCGCCGCCGCGCGCGGGAGCGATGACGAGCTTGCGCCACGGCAGGAGCCAGGCGAGCGCGATCGCGCCGAACAGCATGAACACCGGCCGCCAGCCGGTGTAGGCCATCATGTAGCCGCCCACGAGCGTGCCGACCGCCGGGCCGAGCAGGTACCCGAAGCTCAGCACGCCGTTGGCGATGCCGAGGCGGCCGGGCTCGACGGCATTGGCGAGCAGCTTCGCGGCGCAGGGGAAGGCGACGCTTTCGCCGATCCCGAGCAGGATGCGCAGCGCGAGCAGGCTCGCGAACCCCATCGCAAACGCCGTGCCGAAGGTCGCGATCGACCACAGCGCGACGCCGGCGGCGAGTACCGCCTGGGCGCCGAAGCGTTCGGCCAGCCAGCCGGTCGCGGGCATGCAGATCACGTAACCGTAGTAGAACGCGGACAGCAACACGCCGAGTTCGCCCGCCGACAGGCGCAGCTCGCGCTGCATCAACGGCGCGGCGGTCGCGAGATTGCCGCGGTCGATGTAATTGATGAATACCGCGGCGGTGACGAGCAGCACGATGCGCGTCGCGCTGCTCGCGGCGCGCGGCCGCCCGGCGATCTCAAGCACGCGGGGTTTTCCGCGCGGCCGGCGCGGCGCGCCCGCCGC
>JAJXYR010000210.1 GCA_021780475.1 Pseudomonadota bacterium | reverse complement strand
GGTGCGCGCGATCGCGACCGGTCGGCCGCTCGCCGGCGCGGCCGCGGCGCCCCGATGAGCGAGACCCCGCTCGACGGCGGGGCGCCGGCGACGGCGGTCGCCACCGCCACCATGGCCGACGTCGCCGCGATCGTCGATCTGGTGAACGGCGCGTACCGCGGCGACGGCAGCCGCGCCGGCTGGACGACCGAGGCGGATCTTCTCGGCGGACAACGCACCGACGCCGCGGCCGTCGCCGCGCTGGTCGGGGCGCCGGACGGGGCGTTGTTGACGCTGCGCGCCGGCGAATCGCTGATGGCCTGCGTGCACCTGGAGAAGCGCCCGGACGCGCTGTGTTATCTCGGCATGCTCACCGTGCGGCCCGACCTGCAGCGCGCCGGCATCGGCCGCCGCCTGCTCGGCGCCGCCGAGGCGTTCGCGCAGCGGCGGTTCGCGGCGACGAGGATCGAGATGACCGTCATCGAGGCGCGCACCGAACTGATCGATTGGTATCGACGCCGGGGCTATGCGCCGACCGGCGAGACCCGGCCGTTCCCGTATGGCGATGCGCGCTTCGGCCTGCCGCGGCGCGAGGACTTGCGCTTCGTCGTGCTGCGGCGCGCACTCGCCGGCGCCGGCCCGGCATCGGCGTAGACTCGGGCGATGACCCATGCCGCGACACCGGTTGCCGCGAGTGCGCGCGACATGCGCCTCGACGCGCTGCGTGGGTTGTTCCTGGTCATCATGGCCGGCGTGCACGTGCCGACGCCGCTGTCGCGGTGGCTGCACGAACCGATGGGCTACCTGAGCGCCGCCGAGGGTTTCGTGTTCCTGGGCGCCTGTCTCGCCGGCTTCGTGTTCAGCAAGGTGCGGCGCAAATCCGGCGCTGCGCTGATGCGCACGCGCATCTTCGCGCGCGTCAAGCGGATCTACGCCGTGCACCTGGGCCTCGTGCTCGCGGCGGTCACGGTCGCGTGGGCGCTCGCGGGCCGGGTGCGGCCGCTCCAATACCACTTCCACGATTTCCTGCAGCGCCCCATCGAGAGCCTCGCGCTGATTCCGCTGTTGCTGCACCAGCCGCCGCTGTTCGACATCCTGCCGCTCTATATCGTGTTTCTCGGACTGACGCCGTGGTGTCTCGGACTCGCGGCGCGGCGCGGCTGGGCCGTGGTGCTCGGCGGTTCGGCGATCCTGTGGGCGGCGGCCCAGTGGATGCCGCCGGGCGGTCTCGTCAAGGCGCTGGCGCCGTGGATCGCGCTGCGCCTCGGCTCGTTCAACCTGCTCGGCTGGCAATTCCTGTGGGTGCTCGGCCTCGCCGCCGGCGAGACGATGGTGCGCGAACCGCACGGGGTGCGCCGCCATCGCCGTGCGCCGCTGTGGCCGGCGCTCGCGATCGTCGCCGCCGGCATCCTGTGCCGCCACCGCTTCGGGCTGCAGCCGGTGATGGTGCCGAATTTCGCGTTCTGGACCGACAAATGGCGTCTGGGGCCGCTGCGCCTGATCGACTCGATGGCCTGGGCGGTGTTGTTGTGGAGTTGGAATCCGCGGCCGCCGCTGTGGTTGGTCAAGCCCTTGGCGCTGCTCGGCCGCAATTCGCTCGCCGTGTTCGCCGCGCACATTCCGCTCGCGATCGTCGCGACGACGTGGATCGCGCTGCAGGAGCGCTCGGCCGCGGCGCGCACCGTCGTCGGCTTTGCGGTGGTCGGGGCCTTGTTCCCGTTCGCGTGGCTACTGGAGCGCCGCGCGGGCGCCGCGCACCGCCTCGATCGCGCCGCGTAATTCGCCTGCGGCGGCGCGAATCGCCGTCGCGGCGCCGCCGCCCGCATAAATGATCGCGCGCGAGGAATTGATCAACAGCCCGGCGCCGGTCGCGTCGAGGCCGGCGGCGAGAGTCGCCGCGAGGTCGCCGCCCTGGGCGCCGATGCCGGGCACGAGGAAGGGGATTTCGGGGTGCGCGGCGCGAAGCGCGGCCATCTCGCGTGGATACGTCGCGCCGACCACCAGCATCACGTTGCGCCGCCCGTTCCACGCGCCGGCCGCCCGGGCCGCGATGACGCGATACAGCGGCGTGCCGTCGATGCGCAGATCCTGAAAATCGCCCGCCCCGGGGTTCGACGTGCGGCACAGCACGATGGCGCCGCGCTCGGGCCGCGCGAGGAAGGGTTCGACCGAGTCTGCGCCCATGTAGGGGTTGACCGTGACGGCGTCGGCGCCGTAGCGGTCGAAGGCCTCGTGCGCGTAGGCGACGGCGGTATTGCCGATGTCGCCGCGCTTGGCGTCGAGGATCACGAGCGCCTGCGGCGCGCGCTCCCGGATGTAGCGGATGCTCGCCTCGAGCTCGGCCTCGGCGCCCTGCGCGCTGTAGAACGCGATTTGGGGCTTGTAGGCGGCGGCCAAGTCGGCGGTCGCATCGACGATGCGCCGGTTGAAGGCGAGCAGCGGCTGCGGTGCGCCGGCGAGGTCGGCGGGCATTTTCGACGGATCCGGGTCGAGGCCGACGCAGACGAGCCCGCCGCTCGCGCGTTGCGCCCGGAGGAGCCTGGCGGCGAAGTTTTCAGTCATCGCGACATCATAGCGAGATCGCGGCCCCGAGGGAGTATGCTGGAGTGCCCGAGTGAGTAGCCGCATTGACCATCAAACCCCGAACCGGACCACGTCTCGTTCTGCAACCGCCGTCGCGCCGCGCCGTGCGGCAGTCGAACTTGGGGGTGTTGAAGCGTTTTTTCCAGATCGCCGACACCTGGGAGCTGTCCCCGCTGCAGCAGTGCCGCCTGTTGAAAATTCCGTCGCCGCAAGTGCTCGAGCGCTACCGCCTGGGTCAGGCGCCGCGCCTGTCCGCGATGCAACAGGAACGCGCGGCCCTGATTGCGCACATCCATCAGTCCCTGAGCCAGGATCCGGCGGTCGACCACGCTTGGGCCTGGCTGCACGCGCCGCACCAGGGCGCGCCGTTCGACGGCGACAGCCCGGTTTACTACATGATGGAGAAGGGCTTGCCGGCGATGCGCGAGGTTGCCCGGCTGCTGGTCCGCCGCAGCGAGGCGGCGGTGCGCATGCGCGGTTAGGCACAATGCCGGGCGGTTCGGCTATACTAGCCGGCTAGGCGCCTGCGAGAGTGGCGGAACTGGTAGACGCGCTGGACTTAGGATCCAGTGGGGAAACCCGTGCGAGTTCGAGTCTCGCCTTTCGCACCACCGTTCGCATTGCCGTGTAACAGCTCATCCTGAACGAGGTTTTCAATGCAGGTTTCCGTCGAGACCATCGGCACGCTGGGGCGCCGCATGCAGGTTCAGTTGCCCGCCGACCGCGTCACGCAGGAGGTGGCCTCGCGGCTCAAGACCTTGAGCCGCACCGCGCGCCTGAACGGCTTTCGGCCGGGCAAGGCGCCGATGACCGTGATCCAGCGCCAGTTCGGATCCCAGGTGCGCCGCGAGGTCATCGGCGATCTCCTGCAGTCGAGCTTCGCCGAGGCGGTCACGCAGGAGCGCCTCGCGCCCGCGGGCAATCCACGCATCGAGCCGCAGAGCCTCGATGAGGGCCAGGACCTCAAATACGTCGCGACCTTCGAGGTGTTTCCCGACATCACGCTGAATCCGTTCGAGTCGCTCAAGATCGAGCGGCCGACCGCCGAGGTCACCGAGGCGGACATCGACGCGATGATCGAGCGGCTGCGCACGCAGCAGACCAGCTACGCCGAGGCCGCGCGCGCCGCGACGGCCGCCGACCGCGTCACCGTCGACTTCGAGGGCACGATCGACGGCGAGGCGTTCGCGGGCGGCAAGGCCGAGAACGTCGCGTTCGTGCTCGGCGAGGGCAAGATGCTGCCGGAATTCGAGCGCGGCGTCGAAGGCGCGAGCGCGGGCGAGGAGAAGACCGTGGAACTCGATTTCCCGGCCGATTACCGCGCGACCGAACTCGCCGGCAAGCACGCG
>JAJXYR010000177.1 GCA_021780475.1 Pseudomonadota bacterium | reverse complement strand
GATCCTTGCGCGCCCCTGCCGGCGGCGCCGGCAGCCGCGGCCGCGCGGGCGCAACTCGATTGGGCGAATCTTTGCCGTTATCGGGCGGCGAACCTGGCATTTAGCGGGCCCGGCGGGGGGCACGCGGACTGGGTGTTTATCGGCGATTCGATCACCGAGATGTGGGGTTCGCAGGACCCGGACTTCTTTGCGCACGGGGTCGTCGACCGCGGCATCTCGGGCCAGACGACGCCGCAGATGCTCTTGAGGTTTCGCGCCGACGTGATCGAATTGCACCCGCGCGCGGTTCACATCCTTGCCGGTATTAACGACATCGCCGGCAACACGGGCCCCACGACTCTCGGCAACATCGAGGACAACATCGCATCGATGGTCGATCTCGCCCGCGCGCACGGCATCCGCGTGATACTCGGCTCGGTGACACCGGCGGCCGTGATCCCCTGGCGCACGGGCATCCGGCCCGCGGCGACGATTCATGCCCTGAACGCCTGGCTGTCCGCCTACGCCCGGCGTCGGCATCTCATCTACGTCGATTACTATTCGGCGCTCACCGACGGCCACGGCGCCTTCAAGGCCGGTCTGAGTTCCGACGGATTGCATCCGAATCGCGAAGGTTTCGCGGTCATGGAACCTTTGACGCGCGCGGCCATGCGCGAAGCGAGGGAGCCGTGACCCCGCGCGAACTCGAGCAATACCTGCACGAGCACATTCCCTTGTCATCGGCCATGCGGTCCTCCGTCGACGAGATTTCCCCCGACCGCGTCGTCCTCGGAGCGCCGCTGCGGCCGAACATCAATCACCGCGACACGGTCTTCGGCGGCAGCGCCTCGGCGCTGTGCATCCTTGCGGCCTGGTCGCTGCTATACACGCGGCTCGCCGCATCGGGGCATGAAAGCCGCTTGGTGATCCAACGCAACACCATGAGCTATGAAAGGCCGATGGCCGGCCGCTTCACCGCCCATGCGCCGGCGCCCCCGCCCGAGGTATGGAGTGTGTTTATGCGGACGCTGAAGCGAAAGGGCCGCGCCCGCATCGTCGTTTCGTCGACACTCCGCTGCGACGGGCAGATAACCGGACATTTCGAAGGTGCTTTCGTCGCGCTGGGGCCGGCGGGTGACTGATCGTCGCAGCGACGCCGGGCGCTCGCGCTGACAGGCGGACAACCTGCGGGCGCGGCAATCGTCATGTTCTACCGGTTCGCCGCCGAAGGCGTCCTCCTGCTTCACTTGATGTTCATCGCGTTCGTGCTGGCGGGAGCCGCGTTGGCGGGGCATCGACGCTGGTATATCGCGGTTCACCTGCCGGCCTTACGCGGGATATACAATTGCTCCTCGCGGGCGTGGTCGCCGTCGTCAATGTCGCGATCTACGCCTGGATATTTTATCCACGCCATACCGGACAGCGAACCGATGCCTGACCAAGGAACGTCAATGATCCGCATCCGAGAGATCGATCACCTCGTTCTGCGCGTCGTCGACCCCGGCTCGATGCTGCGGTTCTACTGCGGCGTACTCGGATGCACGATCGAGCGCCGCCAGGACGCAATCGGCCTGATCCAATTGCGCGCCGGCCGCTCGCTCGTCGACCTCGTCACCGTCGATGGCAAGCTCGGGCGCGCGGGAGGGGCTGCGCCCGGCCGGGAGGGACGGAACCTCGATCATTTCTGCCTTCGAGTCGAACCCTTCGATGAGCCCCTGATCCGCGAACAGTTGCTCGCTCACGGCGTTTCCGCCGAACCGGCCGAGCCGCGTTACGGGGCGGAAGGAGAGGGGCCTTCGATCTACGTCACCGATCCGGAAGGAAACGTCGTCGAGCTCAAGGGTGCTCCGGCCGGCTGATGGGCGTTGGCCCCCGGATTCCGGTGCCCACCGTCTTTACGAACGCGTAGCCTTTCGCGATTATGCGGCATCGGTCGTGCGCATCGTCACGCGGGGCTGAGGTATATCGTCGATGTCCGAGATCCAAATTCGTCGCGGCGTGGCCGGCGATGCGCGCGCATTGGCGGAGTTCGCCGCGCGTACGTTTGCCGATACGTTCGCCGCGGACAATCGGCCGGAGGACTTGAGCGCTCACGCTGCCGCGGCCTACGGCGTACTCCAGCAAACGGCCGAGTTGACCGATGCCGGAACCGCCACGCTGATCGCGGAACGAGGGGGCGCCATGCTGGCGTACGCGCAGGTGCGCCGATGTCCGCCGCCACCGGGTGTCGACGTCGATCGCCCGGTCGAACTGCAGCGCTTCTACGTCGATCGATCGGCGCACGGAACCGGCCTTGCGCAGCGGCTCATGAGCGCCGCGCGGGCCGCTGCCCACGAATTCGGCGGGACGCATCTCTGGCTCGGCGTCTGGGAGCGCAACCGGCGCGCGATTGCTTATTACGGCAAGGAAGGCTTCGTCGACGTGGGATCGAAGTTCTACGACGTCGGCGCGGACCGGCAGATCGACCGCATCCTCGTCGCGAAGATTTGAGCGGAGCAACCGATCCGGCCAACGCCGCCGGTACCCACGCCGGGCAAGCCGGCGGCGTAGCTGCGAAACACGGTCCAAGTTTTCTCATGGCCATCACCATACCTCCCCGAGAAAGCCGGCCGTGCATCGGCTCCAACTCAGTACCCGACGGTGAATCGCTGACGGCTATGGGCCGGACGCTCGAGTTCATCGATCATTGCGATGGCGAAGTCCGGAAAGCTGATCCGGCTGATGCCATCGGCACCGACCAGCAGGTGATCTTGGCCGAGGCGAAAGCTCCCGGTGCGCTGCGTGCCGTCGAACAATGCAGAGGGCGATAGAAAGGTCCAGTTGAGGCTGGGGTCGCGGCGCAGCGACTCGAGGAACGCAATGCCGGCTGCGGCCTCATCCCGGTATGCGGCTGGAAATGCCGGGTCATCAAACACGCGCCGACCGGTCGCGGTCAGCAAACTTGCCGCGCCGCCGACGACCAGCAGGCGCGGTACCTCGGCTCGTTTGACCGGATCGATGATCGCGCTCGGGGGTGCGTCCACGAAACGTACGGCACTCAGCACGGCCTCATGGCCAGCGAGCGCATCGTACAGGGCCGCACCATCGAGTACGTCAATGTCGAGAGGAGACAGCCCCGATTGAGCGGCCAACGCCGTCGCATGGCGCGCAATCGCGGTGACCCGATGGCCGCGACGCAGGGATTCTTGCACCAACTGGCCGCCTACGCGCCCCGTGGCTCCGATGATCGCAATCTTTTTCATGGCATGATCCTTCGTCTTTTGAAGTAGGTTGACTGGACCGGCAGTTTAGTTGCGCAAAACGAGGCTAAAAACGCTAAGATCCGGACTAAATAATTCCTATTTCCGGTCTAATCGTGGACAGACTGACGGCAATCGAGGTATTCGTGACTGTCATCGACTGTGGCAGCCAGACGGCCGCGGCGGACCGTCTCGGTATGTCCAGACCAGTAGTCTCACGCCTTCTGGCGGAACTGGAGGAATGGGTAGGAGCCCGCCTGCTTCACCGGACCACGCGTCGCCTTAGCCTGACCACGGCCGGCGAGGAAACCTTACCACGATGCCGGCAAATGCTGGAGTTGGCGCGGACGCTGCGCACCGTGGCGGCACGAACCGAGGATGCTCCGCGCGGTCAACTACGCGTCACGGTGAGTACGTCCTTTGGGCAGGCGCAAATGGCCCGGGTTGTCGCAGCTTACGTCGAGCGTTACCCGGGCGTCGCGGTCGATCTGATCGTGCTCGATCGACTCGTCAACCTGGTCGACGAGCGTATCGATCTCGCGATCCGCATTACCAAAGAACTGGACCCCAACCTGATCGCCCGTCGACTCACTATTTGCCGATCGGTGATCTGCGCATCGCCGGTCTATCTCCACCGGCATCCCGCGCCGCTGCGTTTGGAGGAACTGGTCCTGCATAACTGCCTGACGCATTCGTACCACGGCAAGAGCCTGTGGCATTTCGTGCGCGGTGGCGAACCGGTCACCATTGCCGTGAGCGGCAACATCAGCGCCAACGACGCCACCTCGGTTCTTGAAGCAGCATTAGCCGGGGCGGGGATTGCGCAACTGCCAACCTATCTGATCGCGCCGTTGATCCGCAGCGGCGAGCTGATCGCGCTGCTGCCCGACGCGCAGCCGCTGAGCCTCGGCATCTATGCCGTGTACGCATCCCGTCGTCAAATGTCGACCGCCCTGCGCAAGATGCTGGATTTCTTGACCGAAGCATTTCCAAGCGAGCCGCCTTGGGACGCGCGGACCATCTGAGGACGTCAATTCCTATCGTATTGCCGGCTTGCTGCCCGGCCGTCCAATCGTCCCCTGCCGGACCGCGGCGCGCCGTTCGATTTGCCGATCGACCGGATAACCGTTCATCCAGATCCGCTCGATCGACAGAGTGTCGGCGATCCGGCGGGTGGGATCGCCATCGACCAATATAAGGTCCGCACGATAGCCGCGCGCGATGCGGCCGCGGCGACCGAGATGGAAGATCACATCGGGCAGCGCAGTCGCCGCATGCAGCGCCTCGCTGGGTGTGAGGCCCGCCTCGACGAGGATTTGCAGTTCTTCGTGCAATGCTACGCCATGCGCCGTGGCCGGATTCGGCGAGTCCGTGCCGGCGAGCACGGGTACTCCCGCATCGTACAGCGCCTTGGTGTTCCGGAGCACGGTCGGGAAGAAGCGCGGCACCGGCTCTTTTGTGACGGCCGTCAGCGTGCTCCGTTGGGAGGGCGACAGGTAGGGGGCCACGCGCGGATCGGCGGCTAGTTTGCGCGCAAGATCGAGCCCCGATGCGCCGGCCCAGACGTCGTCCGTGGTCTCAACGAAGATGTGCCGGCGCTTCGCAAGTGCGAGGAAGTGCGGCCCTAACGCCTTGTCTGGAATCATATGGGCCAGGGCATCCGCGCCGCATTGGATCGCCTCGCGCCCAGCCCATTCGGCCTGTGCGTGCGCGATCGCGATGCGCCGGTCGCGGTGCGCGGCGGCGATGACCGCGCAAACCTCCGCACGCGACAGGGTCGGCAGCGTCCGTTTGGTCCCGTATTCGCTCAAGTTCTCGATGAACAGCTTGATGTAGTCCGAACCTTCCGCAACGCGGGCATCGACGAACTTCCCGGCATTAGCGGCGGAGTTCAATGTCGGAAAATGCATGCCGGGCGGCAGATTCTCGAGCGGCGCCCCACCTTTCACGGTGACGCCGAGACCGGCACCCCACGTGTCGGCGGCGTCGGTCCGCGCAAGCGATTCGCGCTGAGCCCGCCACTTCTTGAAATCGCGACTGACGTCGAACATGTCCATCTCGGTTGTGACGCCGAATCGAAGCGCGTCGGCCTGTGCGCCGGGAAAAACGTGACAGTGGGAATCGATCAGACCCGGCAGCAGCGTCTTGCCCCGCCCATCGATCACCGGGATACCGCGGGGAATCATCGCGTTCCTCCCGACCGCCGCAATACGTCCACTCTGAACGATCACGTTGGCGCTCGGAATCGTGCGGTCGCCGTCGAAGACACGAACCGCGCGGACCGCGAATGCCGTCGTGTTCGGCGCGGCGGATACGGCTCCCGCAATGAGGCTGAGCATCATGGAGGCAAGCGAGATTCGCATGGCATGGCTCCTCTCTACTGTGGATTGCGACTTCGCAGAGAAAACTTTAGGCACCAGGGTTCAGGACGCGATCAAGCGTCGCGCCTCCTCGACGACCCGGTCGGGGGTGAGTGCGCCCTCGGCAACGCGGGTCACGAAGCGGCCGTGCAGTTCGGCGCGAAGCGCGACGATGCAGGCTGCGACTCCCGCAGCGGCCTTTTCGAGGAATTCCACCTCCGGCCGTGCGTAACGTCCTTCGGCCTTGGCCCCGCAGACCAGCACACCCTCGAGACGTCCGCGGATCACCAGCGGCAACGCGAGACCGCTTGCTCCCAGGACGCTCGTCACTGAGAACAAATCGAGCGGTACGAGCGTCGCGCGCAGCCGAACCATCGCCGCGTCGTCGATCGGTATCTGCGCGGGCAATGCACGCGCGTGCCAGCTCGCGGCGACCCGCTCGTAGCTCGAGTCTGCGGCGAGATACAAGGCCGCGGTTCTGCCGCCCGCGTGTGTAGCGAAGACCTCCGCCGTTCGCTCGAACAGCGTGGCCGGGTGGGCGACGAATCCCGCGTCCCGCAGGAAGGAGAGGATCGCGTTGCGATCGCCATATTCCTTTCGGAAAATCAGCCGTTCGACGCTGTCCTCGCCCCAACGGTGGATGCGCTGGATGGACACGCCGAGCAGCAGCGGCACAGCGAGATCGAGGACCATCCCCGCGTCCTTGCTGATCACGCTGCGCTCGATCAGGCTCTCCAGGAGCGACAGCACGCCGATCAAGAGCGCGGTCAGCGAGCCGAACACCAGCGCCCGATTGACGGCGAACCGGACCGCGACCAGCCGCTGGCTGAGCGCCGCGTAGCTCAGCATCGTCCAAATCGCGACGTTCAGCAGCACCTGTGCCACCAGGATCAGGTTGGTTTCGGCGTCGTTCGAGTTGGCGAGCATGTTGGTCGCGATCAGCGGCAGGAGCAGCGCGACGCTCGCGATGAACCAGCGGATCCGCAAGCGGCCTTCCGCATCGCCTCGACGATAGCCTCGCACGAGCGTGATGAAAGGCACCGCCCAGACGATCGCGCCGAGTACGGCCGGCGTGACATTCGCCCCGATCCAGGTCGGATCAGTTCGCCCCGCGAGGAACATCCAGATCGTGCCAATTTCGCTGAGATACAGCAGCAGCAAGGCACCGAGATAGACCGCGAACGGACCCCGGTTCCGGCGCGTCGCTCCGCCCGGCGACGCGAGCGATTCGGCCGTGACGTACAGGCCCATGAACGCGCTCGGACCACCGAGCAGGGTCCAAAGGCCGCGGGCGCCCAGATTCCATGGCGGCGCCAGCGTGATCGCGGAAGCTCCCCTCCCGACGACGAGGCTCAGCGCAAACAGGCACAGACCCGCGCTCGCCGCAGACTCGCCCCGCCAGAGCATCAGAAGTCCAAACATCAGGATGAACGCGGCGATGAGCTGCTCCACGAATCGGCCGTCGGTGCCGGCACGGATTGTGTGGAAAGCGATGCGGAGGTCGGCCGTTCCCCGCTGCACCTTGAGCTCATAGGTCCGGCTTCTGGGCACGTTGGCATCGATCAGGACCGCACGCGTCGCAAAGGATTGATCGGCGACCCGGATGCGGTCACCGGCACGCAGCGGCACCGCGACCGCATCGGCCGGGATCGGCGTCAATGTACAAAACCCGCCACGACACGTGGTGTGAAACGGCAGGCGATTGGCGCCTCCGAGGTGCACGGCAAACGCCGCGACCGCCAGGCACGATATCAGCAATCGCGGCAGCCAGAACCGCCATGTCGTGTGATGCGGATCGTGTCCACTCTCGAATATGCGCATGTCCACCCCCTCGCGATTGACGCGATTCTAGCGATACCTGCGGTTAAGCGCTCCTACGGCGCACAACTGGCCGATCGGGCGCGACCCATGGGTTACGCCGTTTTCCGTTCATGCCGGAGTTCTTTGAATGCGCACCAAGCATGAAGCGGACCTGGTACGGGACGAGGATCCTCGCGCTGCACCCCAATTTCTTTGGTGGTGCCGGATGCCGCGAAATTCGGCGCCGCTCAGGCGCTTCGCGGCAAACGCTTCTTGTCCGTCGCGGTGCCGAGCCGTCAGCCGGAGTTCGCGTCCACCTACGGAGCGTAATAGACGGGATACTCGGGCAGCGGCACGAATGTTCCCTCCGGATCCCCCTGCAAATCGCGCGGAATCTGCCCGTCGTCCGAGATCAACGTCCTCCGACGCTGCTTTCCGTAGCGATCGGAACATCGTTTCGAATTGGGCGGGATATTTCCCCTCCTTGAACAACTCGTCGTGAATCCTTACCTCGGACCCGCCCGGCATCACGTCAGCGGCTATAATCCGGGAAATCTCGACCCACGGATGATTTATTGAGGCGGCCCTTTATGCCTGTGCCCTGCAAATCGGAGCGAGCATGACCATGACCCCGGACGCGCGCGCGGCGCGGGGCACGCAACACAGCCGGTTGCTGCTGGTCGTGGCCGCCTCGTCGGTCGGCACCGTGTTCGAATGGTATGACTTCTTCATCTTCGGGTCGCTGGCCGCAATCATCGGACGTCACTTCTTCGCCGGCGTCGGTGAGGCGCGAGCTTATCTGTTCGCGCTGTTGACCTTTGCCGCGGGTTTCGCCGTGCGGCCGCTCGGCGCGATTGTATTTGGGTGGTTCGGCGATAGAACGGGACGAAAACGGACTTTCCTCGTCACGATCAGCGTGATGGGGTTCGCCACGTTCATGGTCGCCGTACTGCCCGACCAGTCGACTATCGGCGTCGTCGCCCCCTATTGGCTCGTGGCCTTGCGCATGCTGCAAGGGTTCGCGATCGGCGGCGAATATGGCGGGGCTGCGATCTACGTGGCCGAGCACACGGTCGCGCGCCGCAGAGGCTTCGCGACCAGTTGGATACAAAGCGCGGCCGGCATCGGTCTCGCGCTGGCGCTGATCGTGATCCTGATCGCGCGAACGGTCATCGGCGAGACCGCGTTCGAGGCCTGGGGCTGGCGCGTGCCCTTCGCCGTGTCGCTGCTATTGCTCGCCTTTTCGCTGTGGATCCGCCTCAAACTCGCTGAATCTCCGGAATTCCTCCGGATCCAATCCGAGGGGACGCTGAGCAAGGCGCCGCTCGCCGAGGTTTTTTTACAATGGAAGAACCTGCGCCGGGTGCTCACCGTCCTGTTCGCGATCCTCGCGGGGCAGGGCGTCGTTTGGTACACGGCGCAGTTCTACAGCCAGTTCTTCCTCGAAAGAGTGCTCGCGGTGCCCCCGGCGACGGTGAACGCCCTGCTGCTGGTCGTCATACTCGCATCGGCGCCGCTCTATTTGTTCTTTGGGTGGCTGTCGGACCACGTCGGGCGAAAACCCGTGATGCTTTTCGGCCTAGGGGTTGCCGCGCTCAGCTTTTTTCCGGGATTTCATTTGCTGACCGAGGCCGCGAACCCGGCGCTGGCCCGTGCCAATGCGCGCGCGCCGGTGGTCGTCGAGTCGCCGCCCGAGGATTGCTCGCTGCAATTCGACCTGATCGGCACCGCGAAATTCATCACAGCCTGCGACATCGCCAAGGCCGCATTGAGCAATCGCGGTGTCGCGTACACGAGCCGGGCGGCCCCGTCGGGGACGCCGACCGTGATTCGCATCGGCAGTCGACAAATTGCGGGCGTCGACGCCAAATATCTCGGCAAGACGCCACAACCGGTGGAACTGCGGCAGTTCCAGGCGCGGCTGAGCGGAGCGCTGGCCGACGCGGGATATCCGACCGCGGCGTCCCCAAGCCGGATCGACGTGCCGCTGTCGCTCGCGATTCTTTTCCTGTTCCTCATCGCGGCGACGGCGCTTTACGGACCGCAAGCCGCGGCCCTCGTCGAACTCTTCCCGACTCGCATTCGCTACACGGCGCTGTCCGTTCCATACCACATTGGTGTCGGATGGTTTGGCGGCTTCCTACCCGCGACGGCGTTTGCGATCGTCGCCGCAACGGGAAATATCTACGCGGGACTTTGGTATCCGGTGGGCGTTTCCGCGCTCGGATTCGTCGTCACGCTGTTCTTCCTTCCGGAGACCTATCGAAACGAGGAGACCCGCTGATCGTCCGGCAGCGACCCGAGCCTAGACAGCATGGGAGCCGCGCGCGAACGCTGCGCGAAACGAATGGTGCGCGCCACGCTCGCGCGTACCGCGGGACAATTGAGAAGGTGCGAGCCGGACAACCAGCGGGGATCGGGAAAATAGGAAAACACCATCTGCCCATTCTTCAAACTGTCGATCACCCGTCCCGCGACGCGCGTGCTGACCGCCGGGCAACCCCAACTGCGTCCCATGCGCCCCTCGCGTTGCGCGAACCGCCGGCTGACGTAGCTCGCGCCGTGAATCACGACCGCGCGTGCCAAGGCGTGATCGTTGAAGCCCGTGTCCAGGCCCTGCAGGCGCAACGAATAGCCATTGTCACCCTGGTAGGTCCCCAGTGCCCGGTACAGGCCCAGGCTGGACTCCAGGCTGCCATCTCTGTTGGAGAATCGCGTCGCCAAATCGCCGCCAGAATTGCGCCCGTGCGCCACGAGCTCGTTGAGCAGCAATCGCGGGCCATGCAGGTCGAAGATCCATAGCCGCCGCTGGGTCGATGGGCGGGAATAATCGATGACGGCCAGCCGCTGAACCGGCTCCATTTCGTGCGCGGCCGCGCATTGCAGGGCATCGAGCGCGAGGCGGATTGCCACCGGATTGATGCCGGGCGCGACGCGTACCAGACTGCGCCAGGAAGGCAGGTCGGATGCGCCGGCACGCGGAGCCAGAGCGCTGACCGCTGCCAGCATGAAGAAAACCATCGTCGGCAGGAGCGCCGATGTGCGGCGAAATGGCATAAACATCAAAACATTTTAGCCTGATAATCGAGGCTTGTCGCCGAAACCAACCCAAGACGTGAATTGCGTGCATTGTCGCGCTGCGACATCACGGCGTCGGGATCGCCACGGCATCGTGGCTGGTGCACAACAAATTGGTCCGTTGCTCGCCGCGGCAGCGCTGAAATCAGGCCGAGCCCATCGACGGGGATTGGTCGATATGTTCACAATCGCACTGACCACTGGCGCACGGAGGTCCAATATTTCAGCCGCTCGATGCGAGCCTTGCGTGCAGCGTTCCGCCTTAGTCGGGCTTTCAGGAGAATGTAAATGGTTAAAGCATTACTCGTCGCGCCACTTATTGCGCTTGCGCTCAACGCGTGCGTATTGGCGCCCTCGGACGACGGCTACGGCTTCGTCATGGCGCCGGCACTGCCGGCGATCGTGGAACTGGGCGCGGCGCCATATTATTACCAGCGCGGATATTATTATTTTTACGACAACAACCGCTGGCGCTACTCGCACTCGAGATCCGGTCCGTGGTCGGACCTCCCCCGGAATCGCTACCCTAGGGAGACTCGATTCAACGGCCGACCTGACGGACGGCGCGGCGACGATCATGACCGTCGTGACCGGCAATAGCCGGACCCACTCCGGGGACATGCCGCCGAAGTTCACTCGTGCCGCAGGGCTTCGATCGGATCGAGCCGAGCGGCTCGCCTGGCCGGAAAATAGCCGAATAGCACGCCGATTCCGGCCGAGAAAGCCAGCGACAACAAATTGATCGCCGGATCGAACAGGTACGGCACGCCCATTGCGCGCGCCATTACGTACGAGGCGCCGGTGGCGGTGACGACCCCGACCAGGCCGCCGAGACCCGCGAGCACCACCGCCTCGATGAGGAACTGGAGCAGCACGTCTCGTTCCAGCGCGCCGATCGCGAGGCGCAGCCCGATCTCGCGCGTGCGCTCGGTCACACTGACCAACATGATGTTCATGATGCCGATGCCGCCGACCAGAAGGCTCACCGCGGCCACGGCGCCGAGCAACGTGGTCATGACCTTCGTCGTCCCGGCCATGGTTTCCGCGATCTGCTGCGTGTCGAGTATGTTGAAATTGTCGTCCTCCCGTTCGGCGAGCTTGCGGCGCTCGCGCAGCAGCTGGCGCAGGCCTGCTTTCAAACGCGTGCCGTCGGTGCCGTCCTGCATGGACACGAGCAGCGTCGCGACGCGCAGGTTGCCGACGACGCGCCGTTGCAGCGTGTGCAGCGGTACGACCACGATGTCGTCCTGGTCGCTGCCCATCGCCGCCTGACCCTTCGATGCAAGAATGCCGATCACCTGGCAGGAGAACTGCTTGATGCGCAGCTGTTCGCCGACGCCGCGCGTGCCGCCGAAGATTTCGCGGCGTACGGTTTCGCCGATGATGCAGACGGCGGCGCCCGCGCGCTGCTCGTCGTCCTCGAACAGACGCCCGGACGCGAGCCGCCAATTGCCGGTCTTGAACCATGCGTTGGTGCTGCCGATCACCATGGTGGCCCAGTTGCGGCCGTTGCCGACGACGGTGATCGGCGCGCGGGCCTCCGGAGCGACGGCTGCGATTCCACCGATCTGTGCCATGATCGCGTCGGCGTCGGTCTCGGTGAACGCCGGCGCGCCGCCGGCGCCGTGCGCTCCGAGACGCTGGCCGGGACGCACCATCAAGAGATTCGTACCGAGGCTCGAGATCTGCGCCTGCACGGCCAGCGTTGCGCCGTTGCCGAGAGTCACCATCGTGATCACCGCGCCGACGCCGATCACGATGCCGAGTATGGTCAAGAACGAGCGCATCAGGTTGCGCCGGATCGAGCGTAAGGCGAGCAGCAGCGCGTTCAGGAACATCAGACGACCATGGGCGCGGCCGAAGCCGCTACGCCGGCCCGATGCGGATTTGGCGCGTCGCCGTCGATGCGCCCGTCGATGAAATGCACGAGGCGCTCGGCGTACGCCGCCATGTCGGCCTCATGCGTGACCATCAACACGGTGATGCCGTGCGCCCGGTTCAACTCGACCAGCAGTTGCATGATCTCCTGGCTTCGCTTGGTGTCGAGATTGCCCGTGGGTTCGTCCGCGAGGACGACCGCGGGATCGGTGACGATTGCGCGAGCGATGGCGACGCGCTGCTGTTGACCGCCCGACAACTCACCAGGCGTGTGGTGCTCCCAGCCGCCGAGCCCGACCGCTTGCAGCGCCCTGGCCGCCGCGGCGTGGCGGATCGACGCGTTCGTGCCGCGATACAACAGCGGCAGTTCCACGTTTTCCTGCGCCGACGTGCGTGCCAGCAGGTTGAACCCCTGGAATACGAAGCCCAGATAGCGTCGGCGCAGGCGGGCGCGCTGATCTCGGGTCAGCGCTTCGACGTGGGCGCCTTGAAACAAGTATTGGCCCTCGCTGGGATTGTCCAGACAGCCGAGGATATTCATCGCGGTCGACTTGCCCGACCCGCTCGGGCCCATGATGGCGACAAACTCGCCCGCCCGGACGTCGAGATCGATGCCTTTCAACGCCATCAGCGCCGCTTGACCCTGCCCGTAGCGCTTGGTCACGCCGCGCAGTTGGATCAGCGGGCGCGCCGGCGCGTGCGCGCTCATTTCGCGGCCGCCACTTTCTGATCGACGATCACCGCCTGGCCTGCGCGCAAGTCGCCGGCGACGATTTCAGTAACACGGCCGTCGCTGATCCCGGGGGTTACCGGGACGGGCACCGCGATGCCGTCGCTAAGCACCCAAACCCTCCGCGCGGTCGTGCTGCGCGCAGTGACCGCCGCGGGCGTGCGCGCGCCGCGCGCCGGCATGCGCGGAGTCAATCGCGAAACGAGGCTGCCCGCGGCCGCTGGCTTGGCTTCGTTCGCCGACAGAGGTTCGTAGCGCAGCGCGGTATTGGGTACGAGCAGCACAGCGTGGTGTTGCGTCGCGGTGATCGTGGCGGTCACCGTCATCCCCGGGCGCAAGCTCAAATCTGCGTTATCGACGTCGAGGTCGGTCAGGTAAGTGACGACGTTATCGGTTATCGTCGAACCATAGGCGACGCGCGTGACTCGCGCCGGATACTTGCGGTTGGGATAAGCGCTAACCGTGAACGTGGCGTGTTGGCCGACGGCGACCGCGCCCACGTCCGCTTCGTCGACGTTGACCAACAGGCGCAGCTTCCTCAGGTCCTCGGCAATGGTGAACAGCGTCACCGCCTGCAGCGACGCGGCGACGGCGTTGCCCGGGTCCACGGAGCGCGTCAGCACGACGCCGTCGGCGGGCGCGCGGATGGACGCCTTCGACAGGTTGATTTCATCGGTCGACAATGCCGCCTGCGCGTCGTTGACGGCCGCGCGTGCGGCGGCCTCGTCGGCGCGGGCGCGGGCGAGGGTCGCGCGGCCGCTGTCGAGTTCGGCAAGCGATGGAACCTTGCCGCCGGACAGCCGTGCGACCTCCTCGAGCCGCGACAGGTTGGCCGTCGTCTCCATGACGGTTGCGACGGTCTGCGCAACTTTCGCCTTTGCCGACAGAACGCCGGCACGCGAGCGCAGAATCTGGTCGCGCAGCTTCGCCGTGTCGAGTTCGACCAACACCTGGCCCTTTTTGACCTGGTCGTTGACGTCGACGTTGACCCGAAGCACGGTGCCGGACAATTCGCTGCCGATCGCGATCGAGCGCGTCGGCTGCAGCGTACCATTGGCGGTCACGGAGAGCGTCAGGTCGCCGCGCACAACGGGCTGGGTGACGTAGGTCGGTGCCGCGCCGTTCGCCCTGTGGGCGAGCCAAGCCCACACGGCGGCCCCCGCGAGCGCGAGCGCCAGCACACCCGCGCCGTACCACGCCCAGCGGTGCCAGGCCGGTGGCGATGGCTCGGCTGGGGCGACAGGGAGATCGGTCGCGGGGGCTTTCGCCTCGCTCATGGCGATACCTGCTTGTCGTTGGGATTCCAGCCGCCGCCCAAGGCCTTGTACAGGCGCACGTTGTCGGCGCTGACGTCGGTGGCGGCTATGGCGACGCTTTCCTCTGTGCCCAGCTGAATCCGCTGCGTGTCCAACACGGTCTGGAAATCCACGAGGCCGCTCGCATATCGCTGGCGTGCCATCAGGGACGCATTGCCGGCCGCCTGCGCCGCCTCCTGCAGCCGCGCGAGCCGCCCTCGGTCGCCGCGCAGCGCGGCGAGCGCGTCCTCCACGTCGGCAAGCGCGGCCAGCACGGCCGCGCGGTACTGCTGGCGCGCCTGATCGAGCGCCGCTTGTTGCACATGCACCTGCGCGACCAGGGCACCGCCCTCGAACAGCGGTACGGTGATGCTGGCGAGAAGCGCGCTCACGAGCGAGGAGCCACCGGTCAGCGCGCTCACCGTCGGAGCGGTCAGCCCGAGCGAGCCGCCGAGGTGAAAATTCGGCGCGCGCAGCGCCTGCGCTTGCACGACGCGCGCCACCGCCGCGCTGACTTGATGTTCTGCGACGCGGACGTCGGGCCGCTGGCGCAAGGTCTCGGCCGGGATGCCGAGACTCAAGGCCTCGGGCGCCCGCGGCACCGGCCGCACCACGGCGAGCGAGGCCGACAGTGCGGCCGGCGCTTGGCCGGTCAACACCGCGAGGACGTGCGAACTCTGGTCGATGCCGGTTTGCAGCGCAGGCAGTTGCGCGCGCGTCTGTTCGACCGCCGCGCGCGCTTGCTCTGATTCCAGCGACGTGCCAAGGCCCGCTTGCAGGCGCCACTCGCTGATCTGCAGCGTCTCCGCCTGGCTCGCCAGGTTCGTGCGTGCAATCGCCAACCGCGCCTGCGCTCCGCGCAGTGCGATGTAGTCGAGCGCAACCTCCGCCGCGATCGACACCTGCACGTCGCCGAGGCTCGCGACGCTCGCCCGCACCTCGGCCGCGCGCGCGCGCAAAGCGCTGCGATTCGCGCCGAAGACGTCGATTTCCCAAGCGGCGTCAAGGCCGGCCTGGAAATCATTGCCGGAGCGGCCGGCGCCGGTGCTGCGTTGTGCGGATACGGAGCCTGCGAGGGAGGGAAACAGCGCGGCGCGCGCGAGGTCCTGCTGCGCGCGCGCCTGCCGCAGCGCGGCTTGCGCGATCTGGACGCTGGTATTGCCCCGCAGGGCGTCTGCAACGAGCTGGGTTAGGAGAGGATCGTCGAACCGTGTCCACCACTCGGCGAGCGCGGAAATGTGGGACTCCGTGGTCAAGCCAGGGACCGACCAGGCGTCCGGTATCGTGACGTCGCGAGAGGTTGGGTGCGACGGAGGCACGGCGGCACAGGCACACACGATCATCGTGATGACACCCAAGACTGCGCTCGAGCGTTGCGGGTACGAACGGATCAGGTACAGGGGTTTGGCGGCGGTAACGAACATCTCCTCTCTCCGAAGACAGG
>JAJXYR010000211.1 GCA_021780475.1 Pseudomonadota bacterium | reverse complement strand
GCCTGCCGGCGGGACGGCGGCCCGCGATCCGCCATCAAACCGGCGAGCGCGGCCTCGCCGCGGTTCGCGAGGCCTATGATCGCGCCGGCATCGACGCATCGACGAGCGCCTTCATCGACGACATGGCGCAAGCCTACGGCTGGGCGGATCTTGCGATCTGCCGCGCCGGCGCGCTCACGATCGCCGAACTGCAGGCGGCGGGGCTCGGAGCGATCCTGGTGCCGTTTCCGGCCGCGGTCGACGATCATCAAACCCGCAATGCCGCCGTGCTGACGCGCGCCGGCGCCGCCCGCCTCGCGCCGGAGCGCGATCTCACCGCCGACGGGCTCGCCGCGTCGATCGGCGCGCTGACGGGGGAGCGCGCCGGGCTGCTGGCGATGGCGGAGGCGGCGCGCGCCACCGCGGTCACCGATGCGGCCGCGCAGCTCGCGGACATTTGCCTGGCCGCTGGAGCGCCGCGATGAGCGACCGCATGCGCCGCATTCACCGGATTCATTTCGTCGGCATCGGCGGCAGCGGCATGGGGGGCATCGCCGAGGTGCTGCTCAATCTCGGCTACGAGGTGCAGGGTTCCGACCTGCGCGCCAATGCGGTCACGCAGCGGCTCGAGCGCCTCGGCGCGACGGTGTTCGTGGGCCACGCGGCCGCGCACCTCGGCGAAGCCGACGTGGTCGTCGTGTCGAGCGCGGTCAACCGCGCGAACCCCGAAGTCGCCGCGGCGCTCGCGCGGCGCACGCCGGTCGTGCCGCGCGCCGA
This sequence comes from Pseudomonadota bacterium, assembly GCA_021780475.1. Lineage (GTDB taxonomy): Bacteria > Pseudomonadota > Gammaproteobacteria > Steroidobacterales > Steroidobacteraceae > Bog-1198. The sequence goes on along the minus strand of JAJXYR010000211.1, from coordinate 3,188 downwards.
AATGCTCGGGGAGCTGATGCGGTTCCGCTATTCCATCGCGGTCGCGGGCACGCACGGCAAGACGACGACGACGAGCCTGGTCGCGAGCGTGCTCGGCGAGGCCGGGCTCGACCCGACGTTCGTGATCGGCGGGCGGCTGAAGAGCGCCGACAGCAACGCGCGCCTCGGCGCCGGTCGCTTCCTGGTCGCCGAGGCCGACGAGAGCGACGCGTCCTTCATGCATCTGCAGCCGATGATCGCGATCGTCACCAACATCGACAACGACCATCTGGGCACGCATGAGGGTGATTTCTCGCGCTTGAAGCAGAGTTTCATCGACTTCCTGCACAATCTGCCGTTCTACGGCCTCGCGGTGCTCTGCAGCGACGATCCGGCGGTGCGCGAGATCCAGGGCGCGGTCGGCCGGCCCAGCATCACCTACGGCTTCGATGCGTCCGCGGACATCCGCGCGGTCGACGTGCGCCGCGAGGGGCTCAAGTCGCGCTACCAGGCGCTGCGCGCCGGGCACGCGCCGCTCGAGATCACGATCAACCTGCCGGGACGGCACAATGTGTTGAACTCGCTCGCGGCGGTCGCGGTCGCCGTCGAGCTCGGCATCGACGAAGCGGCGATCGAGCGTGCGCTCGCGAGTTTCCAGGGGATCGACCGGCGCATCCAGCAGCTTGGGGAGATTCGCTGGGCGGGCGGCGCGGCATTGCTGGTCGACGACTACGGCCATCACCCGACCGAGATCGCCGCGACGCTCGATGCGGTGCGTCAGGGCTGGCCCGAGCGGAGAATCGTGCTGGCGTTCCAGCCGCACCGCTACACGCGCACGCGCGACCTGATCGACGACTTCGCGCGCGTGCTCGGCGAAGCCGACGCCCTGCTGGTCACGGAGGTGTACGCGGCCGGCGAAACGCCGATCGCCGGCGCCGACGGGCGGGCGATCTGCCGCGCGGTGCGCAGCCGCGGCCGCGTCGAGCCGGTGTTCGTCGAGCGCGTCGATCAGCTCGCCGAGTCGCTGCAGGACGTGCTGCGCGACGGCGACCTGGTGCTCACGATGGGGGCGGGCAACATCGGCGCCGTGGCACAGGGCCTGAGGGCGCGTCTTGCGCCGGGGGCGGGCTCGTGAGCGCGCTGACCGCCGAATTCAGCGGGCGCGTGCTGCGCAACGTGCCGATGGCCAAACACACCTCCTGGCATGTGGGCGGTCCGGCGGACCTTTATTTCACGCCGCATGACCTGCGCGACCTGGCCGCGTTCCTGCGCCAGCTGCCGCCCGAGATGCCGCTGTTGTGGGTCGGGCTGGGCAGCAATCTGCTGGTGCGCGACGGCGGGATTCGCGGCGTGGTGATCGCGACCCATGGCGCGCTCGGCGCGCTCGCCCGGGTCAATGCGACGACCATCCATGCCGAGGCCGGGGTGCCCTGCGCGCGCCTCGCCCGCCAGTGCGTGCAGTGGGGCCTTGGGCCGGCGGAATTCCTGGCCGGCATCCCCGGAACGCTCGGCGGCGCGCTCGCGATGAACGCCGGCGCCTGGGGCGACGAGACCTGGCGTCACGTGGTCGAAGTGGACGTCATCGACCGTCACGGCGCGACGCATACGCGCACGCCGCGGGACTATGAGATCGGCTACCGGCGGGTGCGCGGTCCCGACGGCGAGTGGTTCACCGCCGCGCGCCTGAAATTCGATCCCAATCCGGAGGCGCACACCGACGCGATCCGCGATCTGCTGGAGCGGCGCCGCCGGAGTCAGCCGATCGGCGAGTGGAGCTGCGGCTCGGTGTTCACCAATCCGCCGGGCGACCATGCCGCGCGGCTGATCGAGAGCGCCGGCTTGAAGGGTTATCGGATCGGCGATGCGGCGGTGTCCGACAAGCACGCGAATTTCATCATCAATCACGGCGCGGCCCGCGCCGCCGACATCGAGGCGGTGATCCGGCACGTGCAGCACACGGTCGCCCTGCGGCACGGCATCACGCTGCAGACCGAAGTGCGGATCGTCGGAGAACCAGCATGAGCCTTCTGCTGCCCTTGGCGACGCCGCGCACGGCGCAGGATCCGCGGGAGTTCGGCAAGGTCGCCGTGCTGCTCGGCGGAGACTCGACGGAGCGCGAGATCTCCTTGATGAGCGGCGGCGCCGTGCTCGCGGCCCTGCGCCGCAAGGGCGTCGACGCGCATGCCTTCGACCCGCGGGAGCGGCCGGTCCAGGACCTGGCCGCCTCGGGTTTCGACCGCGTCTGGAATGCGCTGCACGGGCCGGGCGGCGAGGACGGGCTGATCCAGGGCGCGCTCGAATGGCTCGGCGTGCCCTACACCGGCAGCGGCGTGCTGGCCTCGGCGCTGACGATGGACAAACTCAAGACCAAGCTCGTCGCCGCCGGGGCGGGCAGCGCCGTGCCGCCGTTCGTGCGGCTGGAAAACGCCGCCGATCTGGCGCGCGCCCTCGACGCGGTCGGCCTGCCGATGATGGTCAAGCCGGCCTCGCAGGGCTCGAGCGTCGGCATCACCAAGGTGAAGAGCGCCGGGGAGCTGCCGCAGGCGTTCGCGTCCGCCCGCGCGGTCGACCCCATCGTCTTCGCGGAAGCCTTCATCGACGGCGGCGAGTACACCGTCGGCGTGCTCAAGGATCGCGCGCTGCCGTCGATCCGCATCGAGCCCGCGACCGAGTTCTACGACTACGAGGCCAAGTATTTCCGCGACGACACGGTGTATCGCTGTCCGAGCGGCCTCGATGGAACGGCGGAGGCCGAGTTGCAGGCGGCCGCGCTCGCCGCATTCCGGGCCACCGACTGCCAGGGCTGGGGTCGCGTGGATTTCATGCGTGACGCCGCGACCGGCCGGTTCTATTTCATCGAAATCAACACGACGCCGGGCATGACCGGTCACAGCCTGGTGCCGATGGCCGCGCGCGAGGCCGGCATCGGCTTCGACGAACTGGCGTGGCAGGTGCTGGAAACCAGCTTTTCGAGGCAAAGAAAATGAGTTCCGTATTGGTGGGACGCCGCAACCGCTTCAAGAAACCGAAGAGCCGGTCGCTGCCGGCGTGGCGGCGTCTCCCGGCGCTCATCGACTGGGCGGCGCTCGCACGCCGTGGCGCGCTGGTCGCGCTGGTCGCGGCGAGCCTCGCGGGGCTCACGTGGGCGCTGAACCGGCCGGTGCGCAGCGTCGCGATCGACGGCAGCTTCCAGCGCGTCTCGCCGGTCG
>JAJXYR010000256.1 GCA_021780475.1 Pseudomonadota bacterium | reverse complement strand
AAACGCCCATTCCGCATCGCTCAAAAGCCCTCGGACCACCGCTGATCTCCCGCACGAAGATCAGCTTCGAATCATCCTCCGACGCGTCGGGGGAATCCCCCCTACCCGCTTTGTCCACGCCGCCTAGGCACAACCTGGAATTTGATTTCCTTATAGCAAGCAACCTTCTTGCCACCATAGCCGCCCGCCATGGCGCTAGACAGTGGGACGTAGCCAGCGAACCGCTTGAGCAGTGTGTACTGATCGGGGACCCATTCGGCGATGCTGTAGGGGCCCGTGCCGATCAGCTGCGGCGGCTTGAGCGGCGTGCGCGTCGCCGCCTCCCTCGCCGGCATGACCGCGACGAAGGTCAATGGGTTCGCCAGCGATGCCAGGAAATCAGCGTCCGGCTTCTTGAGATCGATGACGACGACGTCCGCACTCGGGGACATAACCGACGCCACCTCGGCCCTCATCGGCTTGCCGTTGACGCCGATTGCCATGTAGCGCTCGAGCGAGGCGACGACGTCGTTTCCTGTTACCGGCTGCCCATTCTGGAACTTCGCACCCCTCGCGAGATGGAAGGTCCACTTGCTGCCGCCACCGGCGCTTGACCAGCTGCTCGCGAGGTCGGGCGTGATAACATAGTTCTGATTGTAGGTTACGAGTTCGTCGAAGATGTGGGAATCAATCTCGCGTGTGACCGCCGAATTGCTGAACATCGGATCGAGCACCGCCGCTGGCGCCGACATTGCATCAACGAGCACACCTTGGCTGCCAGGGGCGGGCGGGGCACCTTGCGCCATTGCGCGCGCCGGCAACGCCGCCATCCCAAGAACCACGCCCATCCCGCACAAGCCTGCGAGAGCGCCACGCGTTCCCTTGATTTTTCTCACTTGCCCCTCCCCATTTTCGCGCGCTTTCGCACGTCGATTTGCTCTGGTATACAATGATACGGTTGTGCGCAAGCGGTTTTTCGACAGGTGTTGATCGTCCAGCGCAAGGGCCGGCATGGCGCCCGACAGAATGGGAGTTCGGTCGGAAGACGCCGAATTCAACCTCGCGAAAGATGGCCGTTGATGCTGTCATTCGTTCGTGGCTCCCCCAGACGTGTTAGTCGGTGCAGCGGCCTTGCCGCTGGTCGTGCCATGTCCGGCACTTGGCCCGTCACTCGTGAACGCTTCGGCACGCAGGGGGCGGGGACAGAGCCGCGCAGCATTGACACTTCTTTTGATCGTATACCATTATACATTCAGAAAAGGGGGAATCATGGTAGAGGTCCACGTTGAGCGGTCGCGCGTTTCCAATCCGATCGACTTTGATCGAGACGGCCGGCAGGCGGGCTATCTGCGAGCTCCGCTCTCGCGCAACACCGCGGGCTGGGGAATCGTCGAAATTCCCATCGTCTCGGTGAAGAATGGGGCGGGCCCTACCGTACTGTTCACCGGCGGCATCCATGGCGACGAATACGAAGGCCAAATTGCAGTTTCCTGCCTTGCGCGGACGCTCGATCCGGCACGCGTGCAGGGTCGCGTTATCATGATCCCCGCCTTCAACATTCCTGCGGTGCTCAACGACACGCGAATGAGCCCGATCGATGGGCGCGACATGAACCGATGCTTCCCAGGCAACGCTCGCGGCACTTTCTCGGAAATGCTTGCGCATTTCCTCGATGGGTTTGTTCTGCCGCACGTTGATATCTCAGTGGACCTCCACACGGCGGGGCACTCAGGCGATTCCGTGCCGTCGACCAATATGCATTATCTGCCCTCGGCCGCGATGCGGGAAAAGACGATGGCAGCGGCGAAGGCGTTCGGTGCACCGTACAACGTCGTGTTCTGGGGCGTTGACGAGGGGGCAACATTTACGTCCAGCGTTGAACGCCGAAACATCATTTCTCTCGGCACCGAGCTTGGGGGCTGGGGGAGGGTAAGCATCGAGGGTGTCCGCATTGCCAAGCGCGGGATTGAGAACATCCTGAAATACATGCACGTGATCGAGGGCACTCCGGTAACGGAGCAGTGCGACGGCTCCGCTGCGACGCAGCACATGATGGTCCGCGATCCGGCTTGCTATTCTTTCGTGCCCGCGTCGGGCCTGTTCGAACCCGCGAACATCGTCGGCGCCGAGGTTCGCGCAGGGCGCCCTGCAGGCTGGCTACATTTTGTTGAAGATGTCGATCGCGAACCGCTCGAGGTACGTTACGAGCGTGACGGCGTGCTATGGATGTCCGCAGGTCCTGGACGGGTGAAACGCGGCGACGTCGTCGGCGTAGTAATGAACGAATACCGAGATCCCGCGGAAGGCTAAACAGCGGGCTCCAAATCGCAGTGGGGGAACCGATGCGAATCCTGATGGCGGAGTGCATGCAGGAGATCTCCTCCTTCAATCCGCTACCGAGCCAATACGAAAACTTCGTGGTCGAGAGGGAGACCGCGTTCGTGCGCAGACCGAACATCAACACCGCGATCGTCGGAGCGCTCGATGTGTTTGACGACCACGGCGGCATCAACGTCGTGCCGACCATCTCGGCGCGGGCGGGTAGCGCAGGCATCCTGTCAGCGGAAGGGTGGCAGCGGCTGTCCGCCGAGTGGCTCGCGAGTGTTACCGCAGTTGCCCCGAACACCGTCGACGGGATCTACGTCTCACTCCACGGCGCGATGGGAGCGATCGGAGAGGCCGATCCAGAGGGGTATCTATTGGAGAAGGTGCGGGCTCATTTCGGCCCTGCGGTACCGATCGTGATTTCGCTCGATCTGCATGGGATTCTGACCGAACGGATGCTGCGCCAGATCAATGGACTGGCGATCTATCACACCTATCCGCATATCGACTTCGCCGACACCGGGCGGCGTGCCGCCCGGTTGTTGCTCGACATTATTACACGCGGACTCAGACCGGTGATCGCGCGGGTCAAGGTGCCGTTGCTGGCGCGTGGTGACGAGTGCATCACCAAGACCGGATGGTTCGGCGATGTGATCGGCGATGCGCGACTGCTGGAACAAGCCGGCAGGGCGCTGGCCGCCGGTGTCATGATCGGTAATCCGTTCACAGACGCGCCCGAGCTCTGCACGCAGGCCGTGGTTGTCGTGGAGAAAAATTCCGACGTGGCAACCCAGGAAGCCACGCATCTTGCCAACGCCATGTGGGCTGGCCGCCACCGGCTGATCGGGAAGCTGGTGCCGGTCGAAAAGGCCGTCGCCCTGGCGAAAACGTTTAGGGGAACGGTGGTGTTCACCGATGCCGCCGATGCGACGTCGTCCGGCGCGAGCGGTGACTCCAACGTCCTCATTCGCGCCCTCAAGGAAGGCGGGTATTTGGGGTCGGTTTTGGCGCAGATCGTGGATGCGGAAGCGGCTGCGAAGGCATATACGGCCGGCGTCGGCGCCACGATCTCGACGACACTTGGCGGACGGCTGGACCCAGCTCGTTTCGTGCCATTGTCGGTTACGGCCGTGGTCGAGAGCCTCTCACGCGGTCGAAGCCGGCTAGAGACAATGGGAATGCCGCTCGATGCCGGGCCGACCGCGGTCTTGACTTTCGACAATTTCACTGTCGTCGTGATGAGCCGAACGGTGAGCCTGTTCGATCGAGCGATGTATTACCCGAACGGGCTCGATCCTGTCGATTTTGACCTCGTCATCGTGAAGTCGCCCCACACCGAGTATCACATGTATGATCAGTGGGTCGCCAAGAATTTCAACGTCGACGCGCCAGGCGCAACGTCCGCCAATCTTCCGACGCTGGGTCATCGGTTATGCGCACGGCCAATGTTTCCACTTGAACCGCAGGCAGAGTTTTTTGCTATGCCGGAGGTGTACGGGTCATCATAATGACGCCGGAGCTTAGAATACTAGGCGGCGTGGACAAAGCGGGTAGGGGGGATTCCCCCGACGCGTCGGAGGATGATTCGAAGCTGATCTTCGTGCGGGAGATCAGCGGTGGTCCGAGGGCTTTTGAGCGATGCGGAATGGGCGTT
>JAJXYR010000005.1 GCA_021780475.1 Pseudomonadota bacterium | reverse complement strand
TATCCCGCCGGGGCCATCAACGGCGTCAGCGTCCCGGCGGTCAATTATGATGCCGACGCGATTTTCTTGATCAGCGAAGTCGATGCGGCCCAAAACGCCGCGGTCGACGCCGCGGCGGTCGCGGGCACCAACGATCGAACCGCCTGGAACGCGCCGGGCTGCACGACGGTGGGTGGAACGACGCCCTGTTATCCACCGGCGGTAAACTATGCGCCGACCTATATTCTGTTGAACGGCCAAAGTTTCGATCGCAACAATCCCAGCGGCAACGCGGCCGAGGTGCCGCCGCTCTATGCGACCGGCAATCTGATGGTGCGCATCGTCAATGCGGGCCTGCGGACCCACGTTCCGTCGATCGTCGGGCTGCCTATGAGTCTGATCGCCGATGACGGCAATCGCGCGCCGGGCGCGCCCAAGGTTCAATCGGAAGCGCTCATGACCGCCGGCAAGACGCGCGACGTCCTGGTTTCGCCCGCCACTGCGGCGACCACGGCCGCGAGTCCGTCCGCCTACGCCGAGGCGGCGTACGCGTTCTTCGACCGTTCGCTCGGACTGTCTACCAACGGCGCGCCGTTCGGCGGCGCCCAAGGGTATCTGGCGGTCGTAAATCCGGCGACGGTCGCCGCGGCCGGCTCCCTGACCGCGAGCCAGGCGTTCAACGCGTGGTTGGGCGGTGCCGCCGGCAAGGCCGCGACGGTGACCGCGCATGCGGTCGCCGACGTGTTCACGATGCCGGCGTATGCGAAGACCTACAGCGGCAACGTGCTCAGCAACGATGTCGGCGTGTACGCGGCGGCGGTCTCCGTCAATCCAACGAGCGGTACGGTCTCGATGAATGCCGACGGCACGTTCACCTACGCCTATACCGGCACCGCCTCGCCCACCGTGGGCAATGCGATCGACAGCTTCACATACTGCGGCAACGGCACCGCAAGCGGTACGACCGCGGCGCCGAATCCCCTGTGCGCGACCGTCACCTTGACCGCGGGCGCGGGCACCGACACGGTCGCATCGACCGCCGACGTCTATACCAGCGCGGTCGCGACCGTGTTTCGCACGATGACCGGCGACGGCGTGCTCGCCAACGACGGCGATTCGGCCGGATTCGCGCTGACCGCCGCACTCGATCCTGCGAAGGCCCCGAATGGCTGTGCCGTGACTCTGAACCCGGACGGCTCATTCATCGCCAGCGCGGCGTCCGGCGGCGTCCCCTGTACGTTCAATTACATTGCCACGGACACCCAGGGCATATCGGGCGGCAGCACACCGGTGACGGTCAATTTCCCGGTCGGCAACGGCCCGGCGGTGACGGTCAAAGATGCGCTCGCGATCGTGCAGAACGCATCGCAGGTCCACGCGGGTTCCACGGCCACGACGACGACCGCCCTGAACGACTACATGTGGCTCATCGAGGAAGACCCCACGTTCCATACCTTGCCCGCGGTGACCCCGGGCAACGGTCCCGACGGCAATCCGGCGCGCATCATCAGCAACAGCTTCCACATCAGCCACACGACCATCGTCGCCGCCGGCTGCACCGGGCCGCTGTCCTGCGGCGATGCGCAGACCTATGGGACCAAATCCGGGACGATGACGCCGCGCTCCTTCCCGACGGACGTCGCGCTCGATCCCGCCAAGCATTACTTCATCTCCGTATTGCCCGGCGACGCGGCGAACGCCTTCATCGCCGGCATCTCCAGCGACCCGACCGTCCCCGGAAACTGCACGTTCAGCAACAGCGGGGCACCGGCCGGCACGGATTGCGGCCACACGATCGGCGGCGCGCAGATCGCCAATGCCTGTACGCCGGTCGCGCCGGCCACGACCTGCACGGGAACCTTCGCGCCGGTGACGGTGCTGGTGGACCCGAATCCGCTGAAGCCGGCGCAGCTCGCGATCGTCGTGTTCGAGGACGGCAATCCCACGAACGGCGACGTCGATGAGGGCGAGATGGGGCTCGGCGGGTTCAACGTCATCATCAACGATGCGGCGGGGCGCTCCGGCGATCCCGCGGGCCAGATCACCTACGACGCCTTCAACATGCCGCTGACGAACTCGCTGTTGGGTCATCCAGGATGCCCGAACGAGGAGAATCCCGCGGTCGCCGGGGATGCGGGTCTCGCCGCCGCGCAGCAGAACAACCTCGTCGGCGTGATCTACACCTGCCCCGACGGTCACCGGAACATCACCCGTATCCGCATCGGAAAAACGCTCGCGAGCGGACTTCGCAACGTGACGGTAACGACCGCGACGCCGCACCAGTTCTCGGACGGCAGCGCGCAGTTCCATGGAGTGCCGGCGACGGTCGTGGAGTTGAGCGGCGTCGCCGACTCCTTGCATGCTGCGTTGAACGGATCGTTTACGATCGTGCGCGTGCTCGGGCCGGACCGATTCCGCATCCAAGCGGCGGTGCCGGGCGGCGCCGTGACCGTGGGCGCCGCGGCAATTGCGCGCGATCCGGCCCGCTATCAGCTTGCCGGCCAAGCCCTCGTCAAGAACATCATGCCGGGCCGGTTCGACGTACTCGCTCATCCGAGTGCCGCGCGCGAGGGCCACGGCGAGACTTGGTACCAGGTCTCGACGCTCGAGGGGACGCCGGCGAACGATGCGTTCGCGCGTGCCGGCGAGCCGCCGTATTTCCAGGAGTTCGGACCGCCCGGATTTCACGCGTTCGTCGGCTTCGTCAATCCGGCACGCATCGCCGCGGTCAACGCGGTCATGGCCGGGTCGAACACCGTCAAGGGCCGCGTGACCAATCTGCACATGTCGCGCCCGGCCGCGATCTATAACTACGACTCCGGTTCGCACGACCCGCTCGCCGCCTCGCTGTGCTTCGTCAGCCTGAACACGAACAGCGGCACCGGCGCGAACGCCGCGTTCGCGCAGTGCGACGATCAGGGAAATTTCGTGCTGCACAACGTGCCGGCCGGCAATCACCAGGTCGTGGTCTGGGATCAGTGGCTCGACCAGATCATCGCGTATTTCGCGGTCAACGTGCCGGCGGCGCCGGCGCAGGTCGCCGGTGTGCCGAATCCGCCGCCGCCCGGCGGCGAGAACGAGACGGAGGGAGCTTCCGTGGTGGCGAACGCGTCGGGCGCGACCGTCGACATGGGAGACCTGCCGGTGTTCAGCTGGTTCACGCGGGTCGACGAGAACGCGTTCCTGTACACCGATCCGACGTGTCCGCAGAATGCGATCAAGACCGCGACCGACCAGGCGAGTCTGAAGAGCGCGCTCGCGGCCTGCACGACCGAGCCCATCCACCAAATCCCGGTCACTATCCGCTACCGCAACGGCAGCATCTCGAACGTGCTGTTCACCGATTCGAATGGCAATGCCACGTTCAACGAGCTGTTCCCGCTGTTCAATTGGTACGTGGCGGAGGTGGACCAGACGCGCTTCGCCCCGGTGACCGCGCACGTGGTGGTCGATGGCGGCGGTCAGCCGGATTGCTCCAAGACCACCACCAACGCCGATGGCACGTTCACGACCAAAGTGACGACGCCGTGCGCGAGTCCGGCGCCCGGGATCCTGACCAGCACCTATGCCGACGGCACGTCGTCGGAAACGACCTATACCAACGGGGAACTCTATTTCGGGCTGCAGGGCTTCATCTCGGAGACCCAGAAGATCGACTGGGGCAAGACGCTGCTGCCCGCCGGCCAGAACGGCGGCTTCTCCGGGCTCGTCGTCTATACGTCCACGCGCGGCTTCGACGACCCCGGCCAGGAAGTGCAGTTCCTGTGGGAACCTCTCATTCCGCGCGTGCCGGTGAATCTGTACCAGAAATCGACGGCACCGGACGGCAGCACGAGCCTGAAGCTGGTCGCGCGCACCTACACAACCAGTTGGGATGACGTTGCGGCGGGGCTGCAGGATTCCGCGCATAATCCGCTCGGTGTGCCGGCCATGAAATGTCCGGGACAACTTGCAACCGACCCGTATGCACCGCAGGTTCTCGGGTCCGATCTC
>JAJXYR010000185.1 GCA_021780475.1 Pseudomonadota bacterium | reverse complement strand
CGAGCCGGACTAGATTCACGGTCGCCGGGGAATCTGATCGTCGTCGAACCCTAAGGAGTATTCGCATGGGGACTCAAGCGGATCGCTACAAATCGGGTGTGATGCCCTACGCCAAGATGGGATATTGGGACGGGGACTACGAACCGAAGGACACCGACGTCATCGCGGTCTTTCGCATCACGCCGCAGGATGGCGTCGATCCGGTGGAGGCCGCGGCGGCGGTCGCCGGCGAATCCTCGACCGCCACCTGGACCGTCGTGTGGACCGATCGACTGACCGCATGCGACGTGTACCGCGCCAAGGCCTATCGGGTCGATCCCGTGCCGAACGCTCCCGGTCAATACTTTAGCTATATTGCATATGATCTTGATTTATTTGAAGAAGGATCGATCGCGAATTTGACCGCGTCGATCATCGGCAATGTCTTCGGCTTCAAGCCGTTGAAGGCGCTGCGGCTCGAGGACATGCGGATTCCGGTCGCCTACTTGAAAACTTTCCAGGGTCCGCCGACCGGCATCGTCGTCGAGCGCGAGCGGCTCGACAAATTCGGCCGGCCGTTGCTCGGCGCGACCACGAAGCCCAAACTCGGGCTATCCGGGAAGAACTATGGACGCGTCGTCTACGAGGCGCTCAAGGGGGGGCTGGACTTCGTCAAGGACGATGAAAACATCAACTCCCAGCCGTTCATGCACTGGCGCGACCGCTTCCTGTATTGCATGGAGGCGGTCAACAAAGCCTCGGCCGCGAGCGGCGAGGTCAAGGGGCACTACCTCAACGTCACCGCCGCGACGATGGAGGACATGTACGAGCGCGCCGAGTTCGCCCGCGAGCTCGGCTCGTGCATCGTGATGATCGACCTCGTCATCGGTTACACCGCGATCCAATCGATGGCCAAGTGGGCCAGGCGCAACGACATGATCCTGCACCTGCATCGCGCGGGCCACGGCACGTACACGCGCCAGAAGACGCACGGCGTCTCCTTCCGGGTGATCGCCAAGTGGATGCGCATGGCGGGTGTCGACCACATTCATGCCGGCACCGTCGTCGGCAAACTCGAGGGCGACCCCAACGTGATCCAGGGAATCTATTCGGTCTGCCGGGACGCGGTCACCCGGAAGAACCTGCAGCAAGGGCTGTTCTTCGACCAGGACTGGGCGGGTCTGCGCAAGGTGATGCCGGTCGCCTCGGGCGGCATCCACGCCGGGCAGATGCACCAGCTGATCAGCTATCTCGGCGAGGACGTCGTGTTGCAGTTCGGCGGCGGCACGATCGGACATCCGATGGGCATCCAGGCCGGCGCGACCGCGAACCGGGTCGCGCTCGAGGCGATGATCAAGGCCCGCAACGAAGGCCGCGACATCTGGAACGAAGGGCCGCAGATCCTGGCCGATGCCGCCAAGTGGTGCGCGCCGCTCAACGCCGCGCTTCAGACCTGGAAGGACGTGACCTTCAACTATGCGTCGACCGACACGGCGGACTTCGCGCCGACCCCGTCCGTCGCCTGAACCCAAGGGCGCCTAGCCAGCCGAGGAGACAGCAAGATGCGAATCACTCAAGGGACCTTTTCTTTCCTGCCGGATTTCAGCGACGCGGAGATCGCCGCCCAGATCGGCTACGCCCTCGACCAGGGCTGGGCCATCAGCATCGAATACACGGACGATCCGCACCCGCGCAATTATTATTGGGAAATGTGGGGAAACCCGTTGTTCGACCTGCGGGATGCGGCCGGCGCCATGCAGGAGGTTCACGCCTGCCGCAAGGCGCATCCCGGGATCTACGTGCGGGTCAACGCGTTCGACTCGACGCGTGGTTTCGAGACGACCCGCCTTTCGTTCATCGTCGCGCGGCCGGCGCTGGAACCGGGCTTCGCGCTGGCCCGCCAGGAAACGGAAGGCCGCAACATCCGTTACACCGTGTCCAGTTACGCAGCCTCGGCCCCCGAGGGCCACCGGTACGAGTAGGCTCGACGCATGAACGAGTCCATCCTCGGCGAAACGCGGGCGGACGGCGGCAGCGTGGACGTGCGCGCGCTGCTCGCCGATTCCCAGGTCCTCGACGTCCTCGAGGAACTCGACCGGGAATTGATCGGCTTGAAGCCGGTCAAGACCCGGGTGCGGGACATCGCCGCGCTGCTCCTCATCGACCGCGCGCGCAAACAAATCGGTCTCGCCGCCGCGGCGCCGTCGCTGCACATGTCCTTCACCGGCAACCCCGGCACCGGCAAGACCACCGTCGCGCTGCGCATGGCGCAGATCCTGCATCGCCTCGGCTATGTGCGCAAAGGGCATCTCGTGGCGGTCACGCGCGATGACCTGGTCGGGCAATACATCGGCCATACCGCGCCGAAGACCAAGGAGATCCTGAAAAAGGCCATGGGCGGCGTGCTGTTCATCGACGAGGCCTATTACCTGTACCGCCCGGAGAACGAGCGCGACTACGGCCAGGAGGCGATCGAGATCCTGCTCCAGGTCATGGAGAATCAGCGCGACGATCTGGTCGTCATCCTCGCCGGCTACGCCGATCGCATGCAAACCTTCTTCCGCTCGAACCCGGGACTCTCCTCGCGCATCGCCCACCACGTCGAGTTTCCGGATTACACCGCCGGCGAACTCGAGCAGATCGCCCAGTCCATGCTCGCGCAGATGCAGTACCGCCTGAGCCCCTCGGGCCTGGAGGCCTTGCGCGAATACATACCGCGGCGGATGGGCCAGCCGCATTTCGCGAATGCCCGGTCGATCCGCAACGCGCTCGACCGGGCGCGGCTGCGCCAGGCGAACCGCCTGTTCGCGATCGCCGATCGGAACCTAGGTCGCGACGAGTTGATGACGATCGAGGGCGATGACCTGCGTGCAAGCCGTGTCTTCCGGGAGGGATGAATGAGCGCGCGAGAACAGACGATCACCGAATTCATGATCGCCGAGCAGCGGCGGTTTCCCGCCGCGACCGGCGATTTCACGGCGCTGCTTAACTACGTGCGGTTGGCGTGCAAGCGCATCAGCTTCATCGTCGGGCGCGGCGCGCTCGCCGGCATCGCCGGGTCGGCACAGACGGTGAATGTACAGGGCGAGACGCAGGTGCCGCTCGACGTGATCGCGAACGACATCTTCCTGCGCACCGGCGAATATGGCGGGCATCTGGCCGGCATGGTTTCCGAGGAGCTCGCGGAGCCTTACGCGATTCCGGATGAATACCCCCGCGGCCGGTACCTTCTGTCGTTCGATCCGCTGGACGGATCGAGCAACATCGACATCAACGCGCCGGTCGGCAGCATCTTCTCCGTGCTGCGCGCGCCGCGCGGCTCCGATCCGCCGTCACCCGAGGATTTCATGCAGCCCGGCGCGCAACAACTGGGAGCCGGTTACGCGATCTACGGCGCGACGACGATGATCGTGCTCACCGTCGGACGGGGCGTGCACGGATTCACCCTCGACCGCGGGTTCGGCGAGTTCATCCTGACGCATCCGGACATGCGCATACCCGAGGAGACGAGCGAGTTCGCGATCAACGCGTCGAACGAGCGGTTCTGGGAGCCGCCGGTGAGGCGCTACGTGATCGAGTGCCTGGCCGGAAAATCCGGGGTTCGCGGCAAGGACTTCAACATGCGCTGGATCGCCTCGCTGGTGGCGGAGGTCCATCGGATCCTGATCCGCGGCGGATTGTTCATGTATCCCCGCGACACCAAGGATCCACAGCGTCCGGGCCGGCTCAGGCTGCTGTACGAGGCGAACCCGATGGCGATGCTCATCGAACAGGCCGGCGGCGCGGCCTCGACGGGCCGCGCCCGCGTCCTCGACCTGGTGCCGGACGGACTGCACCAACGCGTGCCGCTGGTGCTCGGTTGCCGCCAGGAGGTCGAGCGCATCGAGCGCTACCATGCAGAACACGATCAGGGGCTCGACGCGGCGTACAGTTCGCCGCTGTTCAAAGAGCGCTCGCTGTTCATTCAGAACTGATCCGCCAACGGCGCGGAAGAAGGTACAAAATGT
>JAJXYR010000281.1 GCA_021780475.1 Pseudomonadota bacterium | reverse complement strand
CTGGCTGCCGACGGTGATGCTCGAGAGGAGCTTGTCCTTGATGATCGGAATGTCAGCCGTGAACGCGATGTCGCGGCGGTCGAACCGTCCGGTGGTGACTTGGGCGATGAAACGCGGTTTGTTCCCCGGCGTGTGGGTTATGATGCCGATCGCACCGCCGATGGTGTTGGCCCCGAACAGCGTGCCCTGCGGGCCCTTCGCGATCTCCACGCGATCGACGTCGAGCAGATTCACGTTCGCGCCCACGGTGCGTGCCAGATAGATCCCGTCGAGGTAAACACCGACCGCCGGATTGGTGTTGATCGCGAAATCGCTCTGGCCGATGCCGCGGATGGATGCGGACAGCACCGAGTTGTCGCCTGAGAACGGCGAACCCGCGTCCAGGGTGACGCCCGGAGTGAGCGCCGTGAGCGACTGCAGACTGGTCATGCCCTTCGCCTGCATCTGTCCGCCGGTGAAAGCGGTGATGGCGATCGGCACATTCTGTATGTTCTGCCGGCGCTTCTGCGCGGTCACGACGATTTCCTGCAGCTGCGTTTGCGGCTGCGCGGCGATGACGGCATGAGACGCGGAAAGATCCAAACCGCAGATTGCGAGCGACAGGAATGCTCGATGACGCATGGGTAGTCTCAATTTCATCACGGTCAATCCCCCTGTTTCGGAATCAGTCGACCCGACCGCGCCATCTGCTCCGCCCGGCCACCGACGGGCGTCGATCGGGTGGCCGCATGGGAACACCCGCCGAACGCGGTTCGTTGTCTCGACGCACATCGAGCCTAGCCAACGGCGACCGCCGCTGCGCGGTTCACAGCGCAAAACTTATGAACCGACAGCGCAAGAGCGCACCGGGAAGGCTGTGGCCCGGGTGCAACAGGCGAGCGGCGATCACCGGCTTGCAGTCCGGGACCGGGCGCTTGCACGCTGGTCCGCGTGGATCGCGGCCGGGCGCGCCTAGAATCCACGTTGACGCCGGCAGGAGCCAAAGCCCATGGACATCCAGTCTGATTCCCGCACCTTTCCGTTGCCGAGTTCGATCGCGGTCATCCCCGGCACGGAGCGCGCGCAAGCCGCTTATCCGTACACGATCCAGTTCGACGCCGCCGACGACGGGCGCTTCTGGTTCTACAACTCGATGCACTTCCCGGAGCCGATGTCCTGCTTCGACATGGTGACGGCCGAGGCCGCGTACTGCGCTCTTGGCGCCGCCAACACGCGGGTCCATTGCCTGCCGACCACCCTCGGCATCGACCACCGGATCATCAACGGCCGGGTGTACATCGGCGGCAACGCGGTCACCGATCCCGCGGAGGTGGCCCGTCGCACCGGGGAATTCCAGAAGCGCGCGTTCTACTACTACGAGAACTGGGAACCGCTGTACGCGGCCTGGAAACAGAAGATGCTCGCGCTCATTCACGAGGCCGAGGCGCTTCCCAAGCCCGAGCTGCCGGAATTCGAACCCTTGGAAAACGTGCTCGCCGGCCGCGGCGTTGCGTCGAATCACCGGCTCCTCGAGATCTATCAGAAGACGCTCGAGGGATATTTTCGGATGTGGCACCACCACTTCGAATTCCTGCTGCTGGGCTATGGCGCCTATCTCACCTTCTTCGCGTTCTGCAAACGCGCCTTTCCCGAGATCTCGGATCAGACGGTCGCGAGAATGGTCGCGGGCATCGAAGCGGAGATCTTCAGACCGGACGAAGAACTGCGGCGCCTCGCGCGGCGCGCCGTCGAACTGCGCGTGGATCAAGTGTTTCGCGACGGCGTCGGCGTCGACGCGGTGATTCGCTCGCTGGAGGAAGCCGGCCCATCCGGCGCGGAGTGGCTGCGGGAACTCGCCGTCTCCCGTGATCCCTGGTTCAACATCAACGTCGGCGACGGCTTCTACCATCATCACCGCTCCTGGAACGACGATCTGTCGATGCCGTTCGCCGGACTGCCCGGGTACATCGAACGCGTGAAGGCCGGCGAATCCCTGCATCGGCCGTTCGAGCAGCTCCAAGACGAGCGCAGGCGCCTGATCGCCGATTACCGCGAACTGCTCGGCACCGACGAAGAGCGCGCCGCCTACGACCAGATGATCAGCCTCGCACACCGTGTATTTCCTTACGTCGAGGGTCACAAGTTCTATTGCGAGCATTGGTATACGAATCTGTTCTTCAACAAGATCCGCGAGTTCGGCGCATTGCTCGCCGAAAACCGTTTTTTTTCGGATGCCGAGGACGTATTCCATCTGACCCACTACGAACTCGAGACGGCGATCATCGACCTGATGAACGCCTGGTCGACCGGATCGGCCCCGCGCGGGCCAGCGCACTGGCCGGCACTCGTCGCCGAGCGCCGCGCGGCGCTCGCCGTCTGGGCCGGACAACCGACTCCGCCGGCTCTCGGACCGGTGCCGGACGTGATCGACGATCCGGCGATCGTCATGCTCTGGGGCATTACGCGCGAGAGCCTCGAATCCTGGCTGCGAGCCGAGGACGAGGGCGCGAGCGACGAGATCCGCGGATTTGCCGCGTCCGCCGGTGTCGTCGAAGGCGTTGCACGCGTCGTCAAGTCGGTCGAGGACATCGGGCGGCTGCGCAACGGCGACATCCTGGTCTGTCAGATCACGAATCCCACCTGGGCGCCGATCTTCCAGAAGATCGCCGGGGCCGTCTCCGACATCGGCGGCTCGATGAGCCACGCGGCGATCGTCGCGCGTGAATATGGACTGCCGGCCGTCGTCGGCACGGGCAACGCCACCTCGCGCATCGCGGATGGCCGGCGCATCCGCATCGACGGGAGCCGCGGCATCGTGACGCTGCTATGAGCTGCATCAGCTGGTTCGCGGACCTGAGCCTGAAAGACCGCCCCCAAGTCGGCGGCAAAGGCGGCAGTCTCGGCGAACTGCGGCGGGCCGCGGTCGCGGTTCCGCCCGGATTCGTCGTCAGAACCGACGCGTTCGAGCGCTTTCTCGCGACGCTGGAGGCCGGCGAGCCGGTGCGTTCCCGGATCGCGGCGCTGAACGCCGACGACCCAGCGGCGATCGCCGCCTGCTCGGCGGCATTGCGCCGTCGCTTCGAACAAACCGCCCTCCCAACGGACGTAGTCGAGGAAATTCGCGAGGCACACGCTGCGCTCGGCGGACCTCGGGGGGTGGCCGCGGTGGCGGTGCGCTCCTCGGCCACCGCGGAAGATGCGGCCGACGCAAGCTTCGCGGGACTGCAGGACACATATCTGTGGGTCCGGAGCGCGGCCGAGGTGTTGCGCAAGGTCCGCAGCTGCTGGGCGAGCCTGTACTCGGTGGAATCCTTGACCTATCGCCGGAACCGTGGGCTCGCGGAGGACTCGATGGCGATGGCGGTGGTGGTGCAAGTGATGGTCGATGCGCGGACCGCCGGCGTGATGTTCACCCGCAGCCCGACGACCGGCGATCGATCGGTGATCACGATCGAGAGCTCCTGGGGTCTCGGCTCGGCCGTGGTGGGCGGCGAGGTGACCCCGGATCGATGGGTCATCGGCAAGGTCACCGGCGAGATTGCGGTGCGGGACATCTCGGACAAGGCGATCCGCCATGCGCCGGCGCCCGACGGCGGCATCGAGGCCCTGCCGGTCGACGACGGCGCGCGCCGGGTCCCCTGCCTGAGCGATCCGGAGCTGCGGCGCCTGTGCGACATCGGACGCCGGGTGGAGCGTCACTACGGACGCGCTCAGGACATCGAGTGGGCGATCGAAAGGTCGGACGGCGAGGTGTTCTTGTTGCAGAGCCGGCCTGAAACCGTGTGGTCCGCCCGGGAGGCCGTGCCGGTCGCGCGCGCCGCCGACAACCCGATCAGCCATGTGATGTCGATCTTCGGAGGCCGCCCTTGACGCTCACGGCGAAGGACGTCGCGGAAATCACGCGGCTGATCGAGGCGTCGAGCTTCGATGAACTGGAACTCGAGATCGACGGCATGAAACTCAGCCTGCGGCGCCGCGGCGCCGCGGCACGCGATGCGGGCGCCGCGCC
>JAJXYR010000044.1 GCA_021780475.1 Pseudomonadota bacterium | reverse complement strand
CATTTTCAAGGTATCCAGCGGGAACCCCTCGAGGAATTCCCGGTTGCGGTGCATGTCCGGACGCACCGCCGAAGGCCCGTTGTCGGAGGGACCCTGCGGCTGGAACGGCGAACGCAGATTGGCGGCACCGTAGCTGAAGGATTCGTACGGTTTGACCTCGGGCAGCGGCTCGATGCGTCCGCCCGGCCGCTGCTTGACCTGTGCGATCCAGTTCTTGAGGCTCGACTGGCCGCTCGTGCAGCCGGCGACGAGGAAGCTGCCGAGCAGAGCGGCCGCGAGCGCGATCCGGCCTCCGCTGCGCCTCACGTCGAACCTCCCGCGTGCGCGGACTTTTTGCCGCCGCCGTGGCCGTTGTCGTCCTCGATGTAGCGATATGTCTTCGCGGTGACGTCCATCGTCAGGTCGTCGAACGCGGCGCCGCGGCCCTCGACCGGATTGATCTGGATGTCATGCAGGGTGACGATGCGCGGCAGCGCCGCGATCCCGCTGACGAATTTCCCGAATTCGTGATAGCTGCCGACCAGACGGATGCGGATCGGCAATTCGGCATAGAAGCCCTTGTCGACCTCCTGTCCGGGTTGGAACAGCTTCTCCTGCAATCCGGCGGCGAGGCCGGTCTGGGAGATGTCCACCAACAGATTGGGAACTTCCGTCTTGCCGGGCAGCTGGCGCAGCATCGCGCCGAAGCTGCGCTCCATTTCGGCGAGCTGCGCCTTGTAGGCGTCCAGATTGGCCGCGCGCTGCTGCTTGGTCTCGAACTGCTGGCGCAGCGACTGTTCATCGGACTCGGCCGCGAGCAGCCGCGGCCGGTCCTCGGTCCACACCAGCATGTACCAGGCGATCGCGGCGCAGACGAGGAAGATCACGCCGATGAAAAATCCGCGCACCGGCGTCGACCACCGGCCCGGGTCGCGC
Source organism: Pseudomonadota bacterium (assembly GCA_021780475.1). Taxonomy (GTDB): domain Bacteria; phylum Pseudomonadota; class Gammaproteobacteria; order Steroidobacterales; family Steroidobacteraceae; genus Bog-1198. The sequence goes on along the minus strand of JAJXYR010000044.1, from coordinate 71,457 downwards.
GGATCGAGAGTGCGAAGTTCGTCGTAGAAGTTCATCTCGAGGCGACCCTCTTGTGGTTTATCGTGCCGCCGTTGTCCAGGTCGACGCCGACCGTGTCGGTGAACAGCACGAAGCTCGAGCCGCCGGTCGGGGAATCCTTCGCGGACTCGACCACCTGCAGCACCGGATTGTCCATCCAGGTCGAGGCGTCGATGTTGCGCATGAACGTCGAGACCCGCGTGCTGGATTGCGCGACGCCGTGAATCTCGAGCTTCTTCCCGGTTTCCTTGAGCGCGGTCAGATAGACGCCGTCGGGCACGGTGCGCACCAGTTCATCGAACAGGTGAACGATCTCGGGGCGGCTGCGCTGGAGCTTCTCGATGATCTCCATGCGCGCGACGAGACGCTGCTTGCGGTCTTCGAGATCCATGATGTCCGAGATCTGCGAGTCGAGTTTGCTTATTTCCGACTTCAGCAACTCGTTGCGGGCGGTTTGCGCGTCGATCCAGCCGGCATACATGAGCTTGCCGCCGAGTGCGCACATCACGGCGGCGAGCACCGCGGCGCCGGCGGCCAGGCCGAATTCGCGGCGGCGGATCTTCCGCTGTTGTTCGCGCCAGGGTAATAGGTTGATACGCGGCATGGTGGCCCTCAGTCGAAACTGCGCAGCGCGAGGCCACAGGCGGTCAGCAAGGCCGTGGCGTCGCGCGTCACCGCCTGCGCCCGGGCTTTCGACGACACTTTCATGTTGCCGAGCGGATCGCCTTTTTCGGCCGGTACTCCGACACGGCTGGAGATCACGTCGGCGACCCCCGGAATGTTCGCACAGCCGCCGCAGATCAGGATCTGGTCGGGCTGCGATCGGCCGCTGCCGGACGCGAGATAGAACTGCAACGAGCGGCTGACCTGCTGGGTCATGTCGTCGATGAACGGATCCAGCACCTCGGGCTGGTAATTGCTCGGCAATCCGCCCTCCTTCTTGGCGCGACCGGCCTCCTCCATGCTGAGTCCATAGGTGCGCATGATCTCCTCGGTCAGGAGCTGGCCGCCGAAGGCGAAGTCGCGGGTGTAAATGACCTTCATGTCGCGCAGCACGCTGAACGTCGTGCTGCTCGCGCCGAAATCGACGACCGCCACGGTGCGGTCCATGCCTCCGTCGGGCATCTGATGGCGCATCAGCGCGCAGGCGTTCTCCAGCGCAAAGGCCTCCACATCGACGATTTGCGCGGTCAAGCCCGAGGCCATCACCGCGGCGCGCCGCTGCTCGACATTCTCGGTGCGGGTCGCGACCAGCAGCACGTCCATCATGTCCGCATCCTTTTCCGACGGGCCGATGACCTGGAAGTCATAGCTCACCTCCTCCATCGGGAACGGGATGTACTGGTCGGCCTGCATCTCCACCTGGCCTTCGAGCTCGCTGTCACCGAGGCTCTTCGGCATTTGAATGACCTTGGTGATCGCCGCGTCGCCGCTGATCGCGATCGCCGCGAGCCGGCTCTTGGCGCCCGAACGCTTCACGGCGCGGCGGATCGCTTCGCCGACCGCTTCGGCGTCGACGATGGCTTTTTCGTTGATGGCATTGTGCGGCGTCGGCTCCGCGGCATACGACTCGACGCGATACTGGCCACCCGCCATCGTGAGCTCGATCAACTTCACCGACGACGTGGTGATGTCGAGCCCGATCAGCGGGCGATACCTTTTAACGAACGACCACACGATTTTTCCTTTTATGCTCAGTATCTTGGAGGTCGAAACTTGTCCAACAGATTAGCTACGCAGAGGAAACTTAGCAAGAAACTGTTAAATCGAACGTGATCGCACTCACGATAATCGCGACCGGCACTTATCGCCGCCGGCATGGTCCCTACGGGATGGGGGAGAAAAGCTGCGGCGGAGGGCCGGCGATGACACCAGGTTCAGGCGGGCGGCTGCCGTTCGATTCAGGCCTCGACAGGGCCGCGTGTGCCCTGCGGCGCACCGTCCGTCGTCAACCCGGCAACCCCGCTATCCTAGGCACCTTGCCCGTAGACCGGAAGCTTTGCGTCCCCATCTTTCGATGAGTATGCCTCTTCGTCCGGCGGTAATATGCATGTGCAATCCCGCCCGTGCAATAAGTTAGAACGGTTTTCTGTGGCCAAACGATACCTGGTTCTCATATCTAGAATATTCGCGCTGGCGGTCGGCGCGACCGCCCTGTTTTTGTTCGCGAACGTCTGCGCCTACGTCTATCTCAAGCCGTCCCTGCCGAACGTGGACACACTGCGGGACGTGCAATTCCAGGTACCGCTGCGGGTCTACACCCGCGATGGCCGTCTGATCGCCTCGATCGGCGAACAGCGCCGGATCCCGGTGCCCTATGACCAGATCCCCCGGAAGCTGGTGGAGGCGTTCCTCGCGGCCGAGGACGACCGGTTCTTCGAGCACCATGGCGTCGATTGGCAGGGTATTTTGCGCGCCGCGCTCGCGAACCTGCGCGCCGGCGGCGTCCGCCAGGGCGGCAGCACGATCACGATGCAGGTCGCCCGCGACGTGTTCCTTTCGCCGCGGCGCGACATGAAGCGCAAATTGAGCGAGATCTATATTTCCCTGCTGATGGAGGCGCAGTACTCGAAGGAAGACATTTTCTCGATCTACGCGAATCGGACCTTTCTCGGCGAGCGGGCCTACGGCGTCGGCGCCGCGGCCGAGGTCTATTTCGGCAAGAGCCTCGATCAATTGAACGTCGCCGAAATGGCCACGATCGCGGGCATCCCGAAGGCGCCGTCGCAGGTCAATCCGGTCGCGAATCCCGTCGCCGCCCGGACCCGCCGGGCCTATGTGCTGCGACGCATGCTCGCGCTGGGGTACATCACCCGCGCGGAGCACGACGCCGCCAACGCGAGCCCCGTGGAGTCGCGGCTGCACGGACCGACTCTGGAAGTCCAAGCCCCCTATGTCGCGGAAATGGTCCGCTCCGCACTGCAGGCGAAATACGGCGACGACATTTACACCGGCGGCTACAAGGTCGTGACGACGATCGATTCGCGGCTGCAGGCGGCGGCGCAGATCGCGTTGCGCACGGGGCTCTTGGAATACGACCGGCGGCACGGATACCGCGGCCCAACCGCCCATCTCGCACTCGAGGGCATGCCCGACGCGGCCGCGCTGAATGCCGATCTCGGCCGCTTCCCGGTCGTCGGCGGACTGAAGCCCGCCGTGGTCGAGAGCGTCGGCGCGCGCACGGCACGGGTGTTCGTCAAGGATCAGGGCGCCGCCGAGTTGTCCTGGGATAAGATCTCCTGGGCGCGCCGGGAACTGCCGGGCGGCAACGTCGGCCGCGCGCCAAACAAGGCGACCGACGTCCTGCACCGTGGCGACGTGATCTATACGGTCGGCACATCGGCGGACAATCTGCAGTTCGTGCAGGTGCCCGAGGCCCAGAGCGCGCTGGTCGCGATCGACCCGCATGACGGCGCCATCTCGGCGCTCGTCGGCGGCTTCGACTATTACCAGAGCAATTTCAACCGCGCGACCCAGGCCCGGCGACAGCCGGGTTCGGCCTTCAAGCCGTTCATCTATTCGGCCGCCTTCGACAAGGGATTCACGCCCGCGAGCGTCGTGCTCGACGCGCCGATCGTGCTCGACGATTCGAGCGACGCCAAGGCCTGGCGCCCGAAGAACGACGCCAACAAATTCTACGGGCCGACGCGGCTTCGCGAAGCGCTGGTGCGCTCGCGCAATCTGGTGACGGTCCGCCTGATGCGGGAAATCGGCGGCGAGTACGCGCGTAACTACGTGACGCGCTTCGGTTTCGACAAGGCGCAACTGCCCGACGATCTGACGCTCGCGCTGGGCACCGCCGAGGTCAGTCCGCTGGAACTCGCGGAAGGGTACGCGGCGTTTGCCAACGGCGGCTTCCGCATCGACCCATACTTCATCGATCGGATCGAGGACGCGACCGGCAAGACGATTTTCAAATCCAACCCGGTGGTGGCCTGTTTCCAATGCGGTCAGCAGGCGCTGCCGCCGGCTGCCGCGGCCCCGGCCCCGGCTGCCGGCCCGGCGCCGTCGCCGGCCGCAAAGGCCGTATCGAACTCGCCCGGCTCTCTCGATACGGGTGAACCCGACGGCCGGTTCTTGATACCGGCGCAGAATCTCGCGCCGCAGGTGATCCGTCCCCAGATCGCCTACCTGTTGTCGGACATGATGGCGGACGTCATCCGTCACGGCACCGGCGTGCGCGCCCGCGCGCTCGGCCGCGACGACGTCGCCGGCAAAACCGGCACGACCAATGATCATCACGATGCATGGTTCGCCGGCTTCAACGGCGATCTGGTGGCCACGGTCTGGGTCGGCTTCGATCAAGACCGCTCGCTTGGGCCCGGCGAGGAGGGCGGCCGCACCGCGGTACCGATTTGGACCTATTTCATGCACCAAGCGCTCGCCGGCGCGCCGCTGCGCCACGTGCCGCTGCCCGACGGCATCGTCACGGCCCGCATCAATCCCGAGACCGGTTTGCTGGCGAGCGCCGACGATCCAAACGCGATCATGGAGAAGTTCATGGAAGGCAATTTGCCGAAGCCCGAGACCAATGCCGGGCGCAACGCACAAAGTCAGATGACGGACGGGGACAAATCGCTCTTTTGACGGGTATGCCGCGAAAATCCACCCAACGCATCGACGGCTTGCGGCGCAGCCTCGCGGACGAGGCGGCGCGGATCATGGCCGATCAAGGCGTCGCCGACTTCCTGCAAGCCAAGCGCAAAGCAGCCGAACGGCTCGGTATTCACGACGTCGCGGTGCTGCCGCGCAACGTCGAGATCGAGGCGGCGCTGCGCGAGCGTCAGCGGCTGTTCGAAGCGGGCTCGCACGCCCTCAGCCTGGAAGCGCAACGCAGCGCCGCGCTCGGTGCGATGCGGCTGCTGGAGGGCTTTCAGCCACGGCTCGTCGGACCGGTGCTCACCGGGACGGCGACGGCGCACAACCACATCCAGCTACACCTGTTCGCGGATCGCTCCGAGACCGTTGCGATGCGGCTGCTGGACGCCCGAGTTGCCTATACGATGCATGAGCACCGCATCAAGATGGATGCCCTGCGCACGGTGAATTACCCGGCGCTGCGATTCGAGACCCAGGGACGCGCGGTCGATGCCACGGTTTTCCCGATCGACGGCATCCGGCAATCGCCGTATTCGCCGGTGGACGGCAGGCCGATGCGCCGCGCGGACGCGCGCGAAGTGTCGGCCTTGCTGACCCGGGGCTAGCGCGGCGCGCTATTTGCCGGCCAACGAAAAGGCCAGCAGCACGCCGCTCGAGCCGCCACCGTCTTGAAAGGCCGAATTGACGTAAACCATGCCATTGACGATTGCCGGTCCCGAGACGCCGAGGGACAGGCCCCGCACCTGCTCGGCATTCACGGTCTGCACGATGCCGGCGGTGTCGTAGTTCCACATTCGCATGCCGTTGATGGTCGAATAGGCGCGCAACTGCCCCGCGCTGGATCCACAGAACACGATTCCGGGAATGACCGTCACCGCACGCACCGGGAGGCGCGGACAGGCGGGGCCGGCCGGCGCACAGGCCGGTTTGGCGAACGGCTTCAGCCAGCGAATACTGCCGTTCGCCATGCCGAGCGCCGCCAGTCCGCCCGCGGCGGCGCCCGGCTTCGGATCCGATCGCTCGAACGCGACATAGACGTTGCGATGGTCGGCGGCATGCGTCCAGGTAATGCTGTCGGCACCAGGCTCGACGTCGGTGCGCCACAGCAAGGCACCGTCGCGGTCCGGATCGAGCGCGTAGATGATTCCGCTCGGCGTGGCCGACAGCAGGATCTGTTTGTCGTTCGGCAGGGTTTGCAGAATCGGCGGAGTCGGGCTCGACCGGTGGCCGCCGCCGGCCGTCGCCGGCGAGGCATCACGCCGATCGACCTCGAACCGCTTTTGCGGCCGTGCACCCACCCAGCGAGGCTTGCCGTCGGCAATGTCGAGCGCGACGATCGCGCCTGCTTCGCCGGCCGCCACGTACAGCACGCCGCGCCGGGTATCGACGGTCGGAGCGGCCGTGATCCCTGTGTCGCCCGCGCTCCTGATCAGATCGCGGGTGATGTCCGTCCGCCACCGGACCGCCCCGGTCGCGATGTCCATCGCGACCACGGTGCCCTGCGCACCGTCGACAGACGTGAGCGGCACGAACAGGCTCGTGCCCGACAAGGCCGGGGACCCGCTCACCCGCGCATGCAGGCCGGCTCCGACCGCGACCTTCCAAAGCAGCGCGCCGGTTTGCGCGTCCAACGCGTACACCTCGCCCGCGGCGTCACCGAAGTAAAGCCCGCTCGGCGGCTCGATGACGGCGATGTGGGCGTTGATGCCCCGCCCGCGTCGCCACCGGCGCAGGCGTTTGTGCCAGCGCCGCCACGGGTGCCATTTGTTTTTCACCAGCTTCGGCTGGCCGAGTTCCCCGACGATCATCGCCGAGTCCACGCTGGCGCCGGCGGTGAAGGTCCAGTAGCTGCAGCCGCTGCGCGCGTCCAGGGAGTAGATCCGGCCGGATGAACTCCCGAGGAACACGCGGCCGCCGACCACGATCGGCTGCCCATGGACGGCGGGCGCGTCGAGTGCATAGGCCCAGTGCAACACGAGTTTCGAGACGTCTTTGGCGCGCAACGCCGGCTCGGGCTGGTAACGCGAGTTCACCAGATCGCGCCCCCACCCGTTCCATTCCGCCATGCCGAGCGCTACGGGCTCCGGGGGGGCCGACGCACAGGGGTAGAGGGACGGCGCCACCGGAACAGGTGCCGCCGGAGCTGGTGTCGCCGGCGCCACGACCGGCGCCGTCGCAGGCGGCGCACCGGCCGCTTCGGCACCGGCGTACGCGGCACCGACGCAAGTCAGCGCCGCCATGAGCGTGGCCTGCGCGCATAGACGCGACGCGCCCACCATTCAGCGCCTTTCGATCGGCACGTAGTCCTGCTTCTTCGGCCCCGTATAAAGCTGACGCGGGCGCCCGATCCGCATGTGCGGATCGGAGACCATTTCCTGCCAGTGCGCCACCCAGCCGGCGGTGCGGGCGATTGCGAACATCACCGTGAACATGGAGCGTGGTATGCCGATCGCGCTGTAGATGATCCCCGAATAGAAGTCGACGTTCGGGTAGAGCTTGCGCGACACGAAATACTCATCCTTCAGCGCGATTTCCTCGAGCCGCAGCGACAACTCGAACAACGGCGAGTCGGTCCGGCCGAGCTTCTCGAGCACCCGATAGCACATGCCGCGGATGATCTTCGCGCGCGGGTCGAAATTCTTGTATACGCGGTGACCGAAGCCCATCAACCGGACGTTGTCGCGCTTGTCCTTGACGCGAGCCAGGAAGTCATCGATGTTCGCCGTCGAACCGATCCCTTCGAGCATGTCCAGAACCGCTTCGTTGGCGCCGCCGTGCGCCGGGCCCCACAGCGCCGATACGCCGGCGGATATCGCCGCATAAGGATTCGCGCCGGTGCTGCCGGCGAGACGTACCGTCGAGGTGCTGGCGTTCTGTTCATGGTCGGCGTGCAATATGAACAACAGGTCGAGAGCCTCGGCCGCGACCGGATCGATCGCGTAGGCCTCGCACGGCACCGCGAAGAACATGTTCAGCATGTTCGCGCAATAACGCAGGTCGTTGCGCGGATAGATGAAGGGCTGGCCGAGGGAGTGCTTGTAGGCCGCCGCGGCGATCGTCGGCAGCTTCGCGATGATCCGGTGCGCGAAAATCTCCCGATGCCGTGGATCGTTGATGTCGGTCGAGTCGTGATAGAACGCCGCCATGGACGCGACCACCGCGGACACCATCGCCATCGGATGCGCGTCGTGATGGAAGCCCTGGAAGAAGCGCAGCAGCTGCTGGTTCACCATCGTGTGGCGCGTGATCGAGTTCTGGAACGCGTCGAGCTGCGCCTTCGACGGCAGCGAACCGTAAATCAGCAGGTTCGCGACCTCGAGAAAACAGGACTTCTCGGCGAGCTGCTCGACCGGATAGCCGCGGTACAACAACACACCCGCGTCGCCGTCGATGTAGGTGATCTTGCTTTCCGTGCTGGCGGTGGCCATGAAACCCGGATCGAACGTGAACACGCCCAGGTCCTTCAGAAGCGGCGCGATGTTCAACACGTCGGGTCCGATCGTCCCCGACATCGCCTCCAGTTGCGTCGACTTTCCCGTGAGGCCGTTCTTGATTTCGTACTTCGTGTTCATGCGTCCATCCGGCGGAAATGTTGTCTCATGGCGTCGAGACTTGAAAGCGTTGCACGACAAAGCAACGGAATGCAAGCGACCGCCTCGCGCGGCGCGTGCCGCGCGCGCGGCGCCGGTGCGACAGGATGGGATGAATGCGCAGCGCGCGCCGACTGGATTGTCCGGGGTCGGCGCAAGGCGCGGCGCAGCGGGATCAGCCGCGCGTCGCGGCGGCCGCGTACTTCTTGCGGAACTTGTCCACGCGTCCGCCCGTGTCGACCACCTTTTGCTTGCCGGTGTAGAACGGATGACAGTTCGAGCAGACTTCGATCTGCAGGTCGTGTCCGATCGTCGAGCGCGTCTCGAAGGTGTTACCGCAAGTACAGGTGACCGCGATGACTTGATACTCGGGATGGATGCCGGCTTTCATGATCTGCTCCTCAGCCTGAAGATCGTTGCGGCAGAATCGGCTCGCGGCTCCAAATGCTGGAGGTCGCGGACGCCACGCCGGATGACTCGTGCCCGATCGCGAACGCCAATACCGCTCAAGGTCCGTTCGGGCCGCGCAGTTTAGCCGGACATCGATCCGCGGGCAAGATCCCCGCCGATACCGATGCGCGTCGCAGCGCGATGAGAATTGTCCACAAATCCTGTGGATAAGTCTGTGGATGCATCGAAGCAGGCTTTCTTTAGTTCGCGCAATTTCGAGTAATTGTTAACTTGGTCAAAAAATAGACAAGCCGTTTTATTATTATCTATCAATGACTTACTGTCGTCACTTGACCTAACTCCATCGCAATGTGCTGTAGGTGGCCTATTGGCCGAGGGCCCCACGGCGATGTGCATAAGGTTCATACCAGAAAACCCGACTGCAGATCATTGAGAAATCGCCGCCCCAATTCGGTGGGACGCCAGCGATCGGCCGCCCGCTCCAACAACCCACGATTTGCCGCGTTCTGCAACTTGGCGTCGATGCACTGCAGCGCAAGCCCCGTCCGCGACTCGAATTCAGCCTGGGTGAAGCCTTCGTTGAGCCGCAGCGCGTTGAGCATGAACTCGAACCCCAACTCGCTTTCGGCGATCCGCGTACGCTCGCCGCAGGACCGCTCCGGATCGGCGAGCGAGGCGACGTAGGCGCGCGGCATCTTCGGTTTTGCGCTGCGAAATATCGCGCCGGGGACTGACATCGAGATCTTGCCGTGAGCGCCGGCGCCGATGCCGACATAATCGCCGAAGCGCCAGTAATTCAAATTGTGGCGACAGCGGGCGCCCGCCCGCGCGTAGGCCGAGACCTCGTATTGCGCATAGCCCGCGCCGGCCAACTCGCGCTGACAATCGACTTGCATCGCCCAAGCCGCGTCCTCGTCGGGCAACGGCGGAGGCTGCGCGTGGAAGACCGTCCCCGGCTCGAGCGTCAGCTGGTAGTGGGAGATGTGCGCGGGCCGCAGCGCGCACGCCGCGGCGACGTCGTAGAGCGCCTGTTCGGGAGTTTGCGCGGGCAGCGCGTACATCAGGTCCAGATTGAAATTGTCGAGATTTGCGGCACGCAGTTCCTCGACGGCGCGCAGCGTGTCTTCCGGTGAATGAATGCGGCCCAGGGCGCTGAGCGCCGTGCGCGAGAACGTCTGTGCGCCGAGCGACACGCGATTGATGCCGGCGTCGCGATAGCCGGCGAACTGGCCCCGCTCGATCGTGCCGGGATTGGCCTCCAGGGTGATTTCAGCATCGGCCGCGAACGGTGCGCGGCGGCGCAGGGACGCGAGCAGATGCGCGAACTGTTCCGGCCGGAACAGGCTCGGCGTGCCGCCGCCGAAGAACACCGTTTCGATCGCGCGACCGCGCAACGCCGGCAACTCGTGCTCGAAGTCCAGCAGCAGCGCATCGACGTAGGCCGGGTCGGGGCGCGTCGATTTCAGCGCGTGCGAATTGAAATCACAATAGGGGCATTTGCGCACGCACCACGGCATGTGCACGTACAACGCGAGCGGCGGCAGGATCACGGGCCGCGCGCCAGCCGCTCGCGCAGTTCGCGCATCGCGATACCCCGATGGCTGATCCGGTTCTTGAGGTCCGGATCGAGCTCGGCGGCGGTGCACTGCAACTCCGGCAGGAAAAAGAACGGGTCGTAGCCGAAGCCGCCGCCCCCGCGCGGCTGCGGCGCGATCATCCCCTCCCACACCCCCTCGGTCACGATCGGCGGCGTGCCCGCGGGCGCCGGCAGGTACACCAGCGCGCATCGATATCGCGCCCCGCGTCGCTCCAAGGGCACGCCGGCGAGGGCAGCGGCCAATTTGGCGTTGTTCGCCGCGTCGGTCGCGCCGTCGCCCGCGTAGCGCGCGGAATGAACCCCCGGGGCCCCGCCGAGCGCATCGACCTCGAGGCCGGAATCGTCGGCGATCACCGCGAGCCCGGTCGCCGCGGCGGCATGATGGGCCTTCAACAGGGCGTTGGCGACGAAGCTGTCGCCCGTCTCCTCGGCGCCCGCCAGGCCGCAATCCCCGAGGCCAAGCACCTCGAACCCCAGGTCGTCCAGCAGCGCGCGAAACTCGCGCAGTTTGCCGGCGTTGCCGGTGGCGACCAGGATCCGCCTACGTGCCGCGGGCACTGATCTGTGCCGCATGCAGACGGGTGATGCCCGCCGCGGCAAGGTCCAGCAATTGGTCGAGCTCGTGGCGTCGGAACGCATGCCCCTCGGCCGTGCCCTGAACCTCGATGAACGCACCGCCGCTGTTCATGACGACGTTCATGTCGGTCTCGGCGTTCGAGTCCTCCGCGTAGTCCAGATCCAGCACCGGCGCGCCGCGGTAGATCCCGACCGAAATCGCCGCCACCTGCCCGTGCAGCGGATTGGCGCGCAGCACGCGCCGCTCGAGCAGCGTATCGACGGCATCGGCAAGCGCGACGAAGCCGCCGGTGATCGCGGCCGTGCGCGTGCCGCCATCGGCCTGCAGCACGTCGCAGTCGATGGTCACGGTGCGCTCGCCGAGCGCCTTCATATCGACGACCGCGCGCAGCGCCCGCCCGATCAAACGTTGGATCTCCTGCGTGCGGCCCGACTGCTTGCCGCGCGCCGCCTCGCGGGCGCTGCGGCTGTGCGTTGCACGCGGCAACATGCCGTATTCGGCGGTGATCCAACCCTGGCCCGAACCCCTCAGGAACGACGGCACCCCGTCCTCGACGCTCGCCGTACACAGTACCCGCGTGTCGCCGAATCCGACGAGGACGGACCCTTCCGCATGGCGCGTGAAGCCGCGCGTGAAACTGACCGGCCGCAGTTCGTCGGCGGCCCGGCCGCTCGGCCGCGCGCTCATGCCGCGCTCCAGCGCAGCGCCGCCGCGCTGGTGTTGTCGCTGTACGGCGCGGACGCGCTGACCGCCTGGTTGCCGAGGGCGAGCAGCGACTCGCGCAGCGCCAGGGTCGCCGACTGGCCGAAGCGCACGAGGTCCTCGTCCTTGACGCCAGCCCAGAAGCCGTCCGTGCACAGCAACAGGACGTCGCCTGAATTGAGGCGGCGGCGCGTCGAAATGCTCATCTCCGGCAGCGCCGCATCGCCGCCCAGACAACACTCGACATAGTTTCGCATCGGATGACCGTGCACCTCGGCCTCGGTGATCAAGCCCTCGCGCAACAGCACCTCGACGTGGCTGTGGTCGCGCGTGCGCTCGAGCACGCGCTGCTGGCGCAGTTGGTATACGCGGCTGTCGCCGACATGCGCCCAGTAGGCCGCGGAGTCTTGAACCAGGCAGATCGCGCACGTGGCGCGCGGCCTCGCCTCGACGCCGAGCCCGTTGCCGAGTTTGACCACCTCGTCGTGCGCGCGCCCGAGCGCAAGGTGCAGGAATCCGAGCGGATCGAAGATCGGATGCGGCGTCTGCGCGAAAGCCTCCAACAGCGCCGCCAGCGCGATCTCCGCGGCGCGCGCGCCCTGCGCGTGCCCGCCCATGCCGTCGATCACGATCAGCAGCGCCGAATGCTCGTCGGCGGCGACGGCGACGCGATCCTGGTTCTCTTCGCGGTGCCCGATCAAGCTGACATCCGCGGTCTCTATCTGCAAGGACGGCTCCTGGTGTTCTGTTAAGCTCGCATGTCGATTATCACCGATTATGGCGCAAACCCCTATGATCCGTAGCATGACCGGCTTCGCGCGTCGCGAACGCCAGTATCCCTGGGGCACCTTGGCCTGGGAAATACGCACCGTGAATCATCGCTTCCTCGAGGTCGGCTGCCGCCTGCCGGAGGAGTTTCGCGGCGCCGAGGGCCGGTTCCGGCAGGCGATCGCGGGCGCGGCGCGGCGCGGCAAGATCGACTGTTCGCTGCTGTACCGTCCGAACGCGGCGCCCGCCGCGCTCGACGTGGACGACGCCTTGCTCGAGACCTTGGCGGCGCGGGCGCGCCAGATCGCGACGCTCGCCGGCGGGGCGGCGCGCATCGACGTGATCGACATGCTGCGCTGGCCGGGTGTCGTGCGCGATGCCGGCCGCGACCTGACGCCGCTGCAGGAGGCCGCACAGGGTCTGCTCGCCGAGGCACTCGCGGACCTCGCCAAATTTCGCGACAGCGAGGGGGCCCGCCTGCAGGAGGCGCTCGCGCAGCGCTGCGACGGTTTGCTCGACTTCGCGGCGCGCGTCGTGCAGCGCCTGCCCGAGGTTCGGGCCAGGATCCACGCGAAACTGCGCGAGCGGGTCGCCGAGATCGCGGCGAACGCGGATCCCGGCCGGCTCGAACAGGAGCTCGCCATACTCGCCCAGCGGCTGGACGTCGACGAGGAGATCGACCGGCTGCGCGGACACGTCGCGGAGGTTCGCAAGACCTTCGGCGGCGATGAGCCGGCGGGGCGCAGATTGGACTTCTTGATGCAAGAGCTGAATCGCGAGGCGAACACCCTGTCGTCGAAGTCCCAGGACATCGAGACCACGCGGGCCGCGGTCGACATGAAGGTGTTGATCGAGCAGATGCGCGAGCAGGTGCAGAACGTCGAGTGACGTCCGTGGACTGCCGGGGCCTGCCGCATCCCGGCACGCCCCCCCGGGAACGCCTGGCGGAAATCGGATAAGCTGACGCGCGCGGAATCCACCGTGCTGGGCCTTCGGTTTCCGACGCCCGGACCGATGTGGTCGGCTATAGACCGGAACATGGCGCCTCTCGGAGCGCCGCGAGGGGATCGCATGCGAAAGGTTGTCATTACCGTGGTCGTGTCGGCGCTTGCCGCATTGACCGGGTGCGCCGATTTGTTATGCGCACCGAACTGCCACGCAAAGCACCAGGAGTCATCGAGCCTCGTGGCCTTCCTGTATCCTGGAGCGAGTCTCCCGCCTGTCACGAACAGCATCCCGCAGTTGCACCTGCCGCTTCGTGTCGGGCTGTCGTTCCTGCCGACGCCGGGCGGCCGCGGCCCGACCGCGGCGCAGAGACAGCAGCTCCTCGAGCGCGTCCGCGATCACTTCAAGGACCTGCACTTCGTAAGCCAGATAGTCGTGATCCCCGACTACTACCTTGCGGCACAGCACGGTTTCGAGGGTCTTGCGGCGGTACAGCGGCTGTATTCGCTCGATCTGATCGCCTTGGTGTCTTACGACCAAGTGACGAACACCGACTCGAACAAATGGTCGCTCGGCTATCTGACCATCGTCGGTGCATACGTGTTGAAAGGGAACCGCTACGACGTTTCGACACTGGTCGACCTTGCCGTCGTCGATCCCGTGACGCGCTCCCTCGTGCTGCGCGCCGGCGGCGTCGACACGCGGGACGGGACGGCGACGGCCGTCGGCGCGGCGCGGGCGGAGCGCGCGGCTAGTGCGTCGGGATATGACGCCGCCGCCAATCAGATGATCACGCACTTCGATGCGGCGCTCGCGGACTTCGAAGCGCAAGTCAAGGCGGGCAGGGCGAATGTACGGGTCGTGAATCGCCGCGACGCCGGCAACGGCGGGGGCGGGAGCGGGGGCGGCGCGCTCGACTGGCTGACCGTTTCGACGTTGCTGGCGATCCTGATGCTGAGGGGCACATCGCCCGGCCGCCGCGTGGCTTGGCGTGCGCTTGACCGCCGTCTTGGGCGCCGGCGCCCGACAACTTGAAGCTGACCGCCCAAGTGCGCAACGCCGGATAGCGCCGCATGCACGACGTCAACGAATCCCGCGACGGGCGCGGCCGGCTTTACGTGATCGCGGCGCCCTCCGGCGCCGGCAAAACGAGCCTCGTCAAGGCGCTGATGGAGCGCGACGCCGGCTTGAGATTCTCGGTGTCGTACACGACGCGCGCACCACGGCCCAACGAGGTCGACGGGCGCGACTACCATTTCGTGTCGGCCGAGCGCTTCGTCGCAATGGCCGCACGCGGCGAATTCCTGGAGCACGCGCGGGTCTTCGACAATTATTACGGCACCGGCCTGCAGACGGTGCGCGACGCGCTCGCGCGCGGCGAGCGCCTGTTGCTGGAAATCGACTGGCAGGGCGCCCGGCAGGTGCGCGAACGGCTGCCGGAAGCGCGGAGCATTTTCGTGCTGCCACCGTCCCTGGCGGCGTTGGAGCAGCGCCTGCGCCAGCGCAGCACGGATGCCGAGAGCGTGATCCGGCGCCGCCTGCAGGACTCGGCGTCGGATATCCAGCATTGGCCGGAGTTCGACTATGTGGTGGTCAACGACCGTTTCGACCAGGCCCTTTCGGACTTGGAGGCCATCGTCGCGGGTCGCGGCGACGCCCTGGCCGCCGACCGGGCGCAAGTCCGCAAGCTCGCCGCGGAGTTGTCCGCGGCGGGCTGAACGCGCGACGGGGACCGAGCGGCGCGTCTGGAATTCTGATACTCTGTCCGACCGATCCCGTCAATTTCAAGGACGCAGCAACGTCATGGCACGCATCACGGTCGAAGACTGTTTGCAGAACGAACCGAATCTTTTCAACCTGGTGCTGTTGGCGGCCAAGCGCGCGCGCCGTCTCGCCAATGGCGCCGAGGCGACGGTCGATTGGGAGAACGACAAGCCAACCGTCGTTGCGCTGCGGGAAATCGCCGCCGGCAACATCACGATGGAAATGCTGGAGGAGACCGAAGAGCCGGCGCCGGCACCCACGGGCGAGATCGAGCTGCCCTCCGACTTCCGCGCCCCGCAGCTCGGCCTGGGGGATTGATCCCGGCCCGACCAGTCAAGGTCCGATGGACTATGCGTCTTCGATACTCGGATTTCTCCCCGGCGTAAGACGCTCGACCGGGATTAGCGAGCTTTTGGACAAGCTCGAAACCTACCTGCCGCCCGCTCAGATCGAGCGGGTCCGCGAAGCCTACGAATTCGGCGCCGAGCGCCACCAGGGCCAGACCCGCGTTTCCGGCGAGCCCTACATAACCCACCCGGTCGCGGTCGCCGGCATCCTCGCCGATCTGCATCTCGACGGCGACACGCTGGTGGCGGCGATCCTGCACGATGTGATGGAGGACACGCCGACGGCGAAGGCCGAGATCGCGGCGATATTCGGGCAGGTCGTCGCCGAACTCGTCGACGGCGTCAGCAAACTGGACCAGATCCAGTTCAAGAACCGGCAGGAGGCGCAAGCCGAGAGTTTCCGCAAGATGCTGCTCGCCATGGTGCGCGACATCCGCGTGATCATGGTCAAGCTCGCCGACCGCATGCACAACATGCGCACCCTCGGCGTCATGCCGCCGGTCAAGCGCCGCCGCATCGCCCGCGAGACGCTGGACATCTACGCCCCGATCGCCGAGCGGCTGGGCCTGTACGCGGTCAAACTGGAACTGGAGGACCTGGGCTTCCGTGCGCTCTATCCGCACCGCTACAAGGTGCTGGAACGCGAGGTGAAGCGCGCGCGCGGCAACCAGAAGGAATTCATCGGCAAGATTTCGGAGTCGCTCAAGGGCACACTCGGCAAGGCGGGCGTCGGCGGCGGCGTCGAGGGCCGCGAAAAACATCTGTACAGCATTTACAAGAAAATGCGCTCCAAGGGCATTTCGCTGAACGAGATCGTCGACGTCTATGGTTTTCGGATCGTCGTCGATTCGGCCGACACCTGTTACCGCACGCTCGGCCTGGTCCACGGCCTCTACAAGCCCATGCCCGGCAGGTTCAAGGACTACATCGCGATTCCGCGCGTGAACGGCTACCAATCGCTGCATACGACGCTGTTCGGCCCGAACGGCGTCCCGATCGAGGTTCAGATCCGCTCCGAGGAGATGCACCGGGTCGCCGAATCCGGCATCGCGGCGCACTGGAAATACAAATCCGGCGGCGACGTGTTCGGCGGCATCGAGCATGACCGGGCCCGCGAGTGGCTCGCGGGCCTGGTGCAGATCCAGGAAGGCGGCAGCTCCGAGGAGTTTCTCGAGAGCGTCAAGGTCGATTTGTTCCCCGACAAGGTCTACGTGTTCACCCCGAAGGGAAAGATTCTGCGGCTGCCGACCGGGGCGACAGCCGTCGATTTCGCCTACGCGATCCACACCGATGTCGGCAACCGCTGCGTCGCCGCCAAGGTCGACCGCCGTCTCGTGCCCCTGCGCACGCCGCTGCGCAACGGCCAGACGGTGGAGATCATCACGGCCAAGGGCGCCACCCCGAACCCGTCGTGGTCGAGCTTCCTGGTGACCGCCAAGGCGCGCGCGGCGATCCGGCAATATCTCAAGAATTTGAAGCGCGGCGACGCGATCGAGCTCGGCCGCCGCCTGCTCAACCTGGCCCTCGAGGAATTCTCGCTCACGCTGAAGAAGATCCCGCAGGCCGAGATCGATTCGGCCGTGAAGGAGCTGAACCTCAGGGACGCCGACGATCTGTTCGAGAAGATCGGCCTCGGCGAGCGGCTGGCGCCGCTGGTCGCGCGGCGTTTGCAGCCCGCGGGCGGCTCCGAGTCCGGCGGCGCCGCCCATGGACCGCTGATGATCGCCGGGACCGAGGGACTCCTGGTCACGTACGCGCGCTGCTGCTTTCCGATTCCGAACGACCCGATCATGGCCTACCTCAGCATGGGCCGCGGCTTGGTGATCCACCGCCAGAATTGCGGTAACCTGTCGGAGTACCGCAAGCAGCCCGACAAGTGGCTTCCGGTCGCGTGGGAAGCCGATCGCGTGCGCCTGTTCAGCTCGGAGATCCAATTGGAGGTCAGCAATCGCGTCGGCGTCCTCGCCGCGGTGGCCTCCAACATCGCCGACACGGAGACGAACATCGATCACGTGACGCTCGAGGAGCGGGACGCCGATACGTCGGCGCTCACCTTCGAGCTGCAGGTGCGGGACCGCAAACATCTGGCACGTGTGATCAGAACGATCCGGCGCATGCCGGACGTGCAACGCGTGCACCGCACGCTCGCTTGAATTTCGAAACATCGAGGGGCCATGAGCAGAAAAATCATTTCCACGGACAACGCGCCGTCGGCGATCGGCACGTATTCGCAGGCGGTGCGGGTCGGCGACACCATGTGGATTTCCGGGCAGATCGCGCTCGATCCGATCACGATGACGCTGGTCTCGGACGGCATCGAGGCACAGACGCGCCGTGTATTCGAGAATCTGAAGGCGATCGTGACGGCGGGCGGCGCGAGCCTTGACCAGGTGGTCAAGGTGAACATCTACATGACCGACCTGGCGCACTTCGCGCTCGTGAACAAGATCATGGCGGAGTATTTCCTCGAGCCTTATCCCGCCCGCGCCGCGGTCGGCGTCGCCGCGCTGCCCCGGGGCGCCCAGATCGAAGCGGAGTGCATCGTCGCGCTGTGACCCCGCCGACGCCGGTCACCGCCCTCCGCGGCGTCGGCGACGCGCTTGCAGAGCGGCTGCGGGCGCTCGGAATCGAGTCGATTCAGGATCTGCTGTTCCTCCTGCCGCTGCGGTACGAGGACCGCACCCGCATCGTGCCCATCGGCGCGCTGCGCGCCGGGCAGCGCGCCGCGATCGAGGGCGAGGTGGTGCTCACGGAGGTCGCGTTCCGCGGGCGCAGGCAGCTGCTGTGTCGCGTGGCCGACGGCTCGGGCTCGTTGACGCTGCGCTTCTTCCATTTCAATCCGCAACAGCAACAAGGACTCGCCCGCGGCGCGCGCGTTCGCTGTTTCGGCGAGGCGCGGCGCACGGCCGCCGGGCTCGAGTTCGTCCACCCCGAATACCGTCGCGTCGACGAGCGCGGCCCGAGCCCGCAGGACGAGCACCTGACTCCGGTGTATCCGGCCACCGAGGGCATCACGCAGGGACGGCTCCGTCAGCTCGTCGGTGCGGCTCTGGCGCGGACCAGCTCGCTCGAGGTCGAGGACTTGCTGCCGGCCGCCGTGCTCCTCGAGGAGTCCCTGCCGTCGCTGCGCGAGGCGCTTGAATACGTGCATCGACCGCCGCCGGACGCGCCCATCGACGCGCTGCTCGAGCGGCGCCACCCGGCGCAGCGCCGCCTCGCGTTCGAGGAGCTGCTCGCGCACCAGCTGGCGCTGAAGCTGCTGCGGCGGCGGGTGCAGCAAGAGCCGGGATGGCCCCTGACGGCCGACGGCGCGATGAAGGCGCGGCTGCTCGCCGCGCTGCCGTTTCAGCCGACGCGCGCGCAGATTCGCACGCTGCGCGAGATCGAGGCCGATCTCGCGCTGGCGAAGCCGATGTTGCGGCTCGTCCAGGGGGATGTCGGCTGCGGCAAGACGCTGGTCGCCGCGCTGGCCGCGACCCGCGCGCTCGAGACCGGCGCCCAGGTCGCGCTGATGGCGCCCACGGAACTGCTCGCGGATCAGCATGCGCAGAATTTCCGGCGCTGGTTCGGGCCGCTCGGAGTCGATGTGGCGCTGCTGGTCGGGCGGCAGACCGGCAAGGCGCGCGTGGCCGCTCTCGGCGCCGTCAAGCGCGGCGAGGCGCCGCTCGTGATCGGCACGCACGCGCTCTTTCAGGAAGGCGTCGAGTTCGCGGCGCTGTCGCTCGTCATCGTCGACGAGCAGCATCGCTTCGGCGTGCATCAGCGCCTGGCGCTGCGCGAAAAGGGGGCCGCCTCGGGACGCCGGCCGCATCAATTGATCATGACCGCGACGCCCATTCCGCGCACGCTGGCGATGACCGCCTACGCCGACCTCGATGTTTCGGTCATCGACGAGCTCCCCCCCGGCCGCACGCCGGTCCGCACCGTCGTCGTCGCCGATACGCGGCGCCACGAGGTGGTCCAGCGCATCCGCACCGCCTGCCTGGAGGGGCGTCAATCCTATTGGGTTTGTCCGTTGATCGACGAATCTGCCGACATGCCGTATCAGGCGGCCGAGGAGACCGCAGCGGCGCTCGCCGCGGCCTTGCCGGAACTCAGCGTCGGCCTGGTGCACGGGCGCATGCCGGCGGCCGCGAAGGAGCGCACCATGCGCCGCTTCAAGGACGGTGAAATTCAATTGCTGGTGGCGACGACCGTGATCGAGGTCGGCGTCGACGTTCCCAACGCGACGCTGATGGTGATCGAGAACGCCGAGCGCATGGGGCTCGCCCAGCTGCACCAGCTGCGCGGGCGCGTCGGCCGCGGCGCGCACGCGAGCAGCTGCGTGTTGATGTACCGGGCGCCGTTGTCGGCGCTCGCGCGCGAGCGGCTCGCGGTGCTGCGCGACACCAACGACGGGTTCGAGGTGGCGCGCCGCGACCTCGAACTGCGGGGTCCGGGGGAGCTGCTCGGCACGCGGCAGACGGGCTTGGCGCAAATGCGGGTCGCCGACCTGCTGCGTGACGCGGATCTGCTGCCGCGGGTGCAGATCGCCGCGGAAACGGTGCTGACCGACTGGCCGTCGCAGGTCGAGCGGCTGATCCGCCGCTGGGTAGGCGGGGCGGAGCAATACGGTCGGGTCGGGTAGAATGCCGCGATGAGCACGGCGTTGATGCGGACGAGCGATGGAATCGAATGGCTGCCGGCGGAACGCCTCGGTCAATGGTCGGTCGATTCGCGACTGCGGCCGTGGCTGATCGGAAAAGGCCTGCTGACCGGGCGGCTGCGGGCGGCTTGGGGGGCGCGGTTCGAACTGCGGCCTGGCGACCTGTGGACCGGCCTGCTCGGCGCGCAGATTCGCCGCTACCTGCCCACGGATGACGCGGCCGGGCTGTTTCGCGAGGAGCGCCTGTGCTGCGTCGAACGCGTCGCGGTGATCACCCAGGTCATCGTCCCCGACTCGACGCTCGACGCCCACCCGTGGCTGGCGGAACTCGGCGATTCCGGGGTCGGAGAGACGCTCGAAGGGCTCTGCGCCGTCGAGTACAGCGCATACGAGTACGCCTGGTTGCCCGCCGACGAGGATCTGGCCGCGCGCGCGCTGCGCGACACCGGACACGCCGGGGTCTGGGCGCGACGGTCGCGGCTGCGGCTGCGCAAGGCCCCATTCGCCGTTCAAGAATTGTTCCTGCCCGGAATGGGCGACCTGTAAGCCGTGCGTCCGCCGCGCTCGGCCGATGAGTTGGGAGAGGCGCTGCTCGCGCGCTGGCGCTGGTTGGTGTATCGCATCCGTTTCCATCCCTGGACGACCGATGCCCTGCCGCGCATCGGTGCGACCCTCGCGGACTACGCGCGGCTGATGCGGCTCGACCGGCCGATCGGCGCCTACCTGCTGCTGTGGCCGACCCTCTGGTCGCTGTGGATCGCCGCGAACGGCAAACCCGACCCGCGAATCTTCACGATCTTCGTCGCGGGTGTTTGGTTGATGCGATCGGCCGGATGCGTCATCAACGACTACGCCGACCGGGGCTTCGATCCGCACGTCGCGCGCACGAAGGACCGGCCGCTCGCCGCCGGGCGCGTGTCGACGCTGGAGGCGCTGGTGCTGTTCGCGATCCTTTCGCTGACGGCGCTGACCCTGGCGCTGCGCCTGAACCGCCTGGCGCTGCTGCTCGCGGTCGCGGGCGCTTTCCTCGCGGTGACCTACCCATTCATCAAGCGCTTTCTGTCGGTGCCGCAGCTGTACCTGGGCTTGTCGTTCGGCTGGGGGATCCCGATGGCGTTCGCGGCCGAGACCGGGCATGTACCGCGGCTCGCGTGGCTGATCTTCCTCGCCAATCTGCTCTGGGTGACGGTGTACGACACGATCTATGCGATGGTCGACCGGGACGATGATCTGAAGATCGGCGTGCGCTCGACCGCGATCCTGTTCGGCGATTCGGATCGGCACATCATCGCGGTGCTGCAGGCCATGACTCTGCTCGCACTCGCCTTGATCGGACGCGGTGCCGGTCTCGGCGGCTGGTACTGGGCGGGACTCTGCGCGGCCGCCCTGTTCTTCGCGCAGCAGCTCTGGTCGATCCGCGGCCGCGAACCCAAGGCCTGTTTTCAGGCTTTCCTGAACAACCACTACGTCGGCTTGAGCGTGTTCATCGGCATTCTGCTGAATTACCAATTCCGCTGACGGCCGTCCGCGCCCGGCGGCGGCTCGTCAACCCATTCACGCCTCCTTGGTTGACTGGCGGCCCGACCCCACCAATACTTCGAGTCCGGCGTCGCTGGCGGCGCGAAATCTCAAAGGGCGGGCAGGTGATGACGCGACATGATTGGACCCTGGCGGAGGTCGAGGCGCTGTTCGCGCAGCCGTTCATGGACCTGCTGTTCGCGGCGCAACAGGCGCATCGCCGGCATCAGGCGCCGAACACCGTCCAGGTCAGCACCTTGCTCAGCATCAAGACGGGCTCCTGTCCCGAGGATTGCGCCTATTGCCCGCAGAGCGTGCGCTACGACACCGGGCTCGAGACCGACGAGCTGCTCGAGGTCGAGGCCGTCGTCGAGCGGGCGGCGGCCGCCAAGCGTGCCGGCGCGACGCGTTTTTGCATGGGAGCCGCGTACCGGTCCCCGAAGCCCAAGGACCTGCGCAAGGTCGTCGAGATGATCGAGCAGGTCAAGTCGCTTGGCCTCGAGACCTGCGCGACGCTCGGCATGCTGAGCGCTGCGCAGGCGCGCGAACTGAAGACCGCGGGGCTCGATTATTACAATCACAACATCGACACCTCGCCGGAATACTACGAAAAGGTCATTTCGACGCGCAGCTTCGAGGACCGCCTGGACACCCTGCAGGCGGTGCGCGACGCGGGCATGCACGTCTGCTGCGGCGGCATCGTCGGCATGGGCGAGACGCCGCGGGACCGGGCGGCGATGCTGCACACGCTCGCGACCCTGCCGGTTCACCCCGAGAGCGTGCCCATCAATCAACTGGTGCGCGTCCCGGGCACGCCGCTCGCGCAGGCCGAAGCACTCGATCCGTTCGATTTCGTGCGCACGATCGCCGTGGCGAGGATCTTGATGCCGCGCAGTCACGTGCGCCTGTCCGCGGGCCGCGGCGACATGAGCGATGAGTTGCAGGCGCTGTGTTTCCTCGCCGGGGCGAACTCGATCTTCTACGGCGAGAAGCTGCTGACGACCGGCAATCCGGATTGCGCGCACGACCGCCGCCTGTTCGCGCGCTTGAACCTCGTCGCGCAGGCGCCGGCGCCCGAACCGGTTGCGGCGACGGCGTAAACCGGCGCGCGGCATGCACGATGAAAACGCCCACGCCGCGTATCTTCCCGATCCCGCCGCGCTGCGGCGCTCGTTCGATCGCGCCGCCACGAGCTACGACGGCGCGGCGCTGCTCCAAGCCGAGATTCGCGAGGAACTGCTGCGACGCCTGGATTTCGTCGCACTCGATCCCCGGGTGATCATCGACGCCGGCGCGGGTACCGGCCATGCCAGCCGGGCCTTACGTCGTCGCTATCCGCGCGCACGGATCATCGCGCTCGATTTTGCGCCGGGCATGTTGCGCGCCGCCGGCCGCCAACAGTCCTGGCGACGCCGTTTCGATCGCATTCGCGCCGAGCTTACGGCGCTGCCGCTGGGGGACGCCAGCGTGGATTTGATCTTCTGTAATTTGACCCTACCTTGGTGCGAACCGGACGCCTTCTTCGCCGAAATGCGCAGAATCATCGCGCCCGGCGGCCACTTCACGCTGACCAGCCTGGGACCGGACTCGCTGCACGAACTGCGCGCCGCCTGGTCGGGTTTGGACGCCCATGTGCACGTCAATCGCTTCATCGACATGCACGACCTCGGCGACGGATTGGTGCGCGCCGGATTCGCCGATCCGGTACTCGACGTGGAGCGGCGCCTGGTGACCTACGCCGACGTTTCACGCTTGATGCAGGACTTGCGCGCCTGCGGCGAGCGCAACGTGCTGCGCGGCCGGCCCAAGGGCCTCACCGGCCGCAGCCGGATGCAGGCGATGCGCGATGCGTACGAGCGCTTCCGGCATGACGGGCGCCTGCCGGCAAGCTTCGAGGTCGTGTTTGCACAGGCCTGGGCGCCGGTGCCCAGGCCTGCGGTTCGGACGCCGGACGGCGACACTCTGATCGAGTTCGAGACCTTCAAGCGGCAGCTGCGGCGCGGCCGGCCCGCATGACGCCGCTCGGCCTATTCATCACCGGCACGGACACCGGGGTCGGCAAAACCCGGGTCGCCGTCGCGCTGTGTCACGCCTACGCGGCACGCGGGCTGCGCGTGGCGGCGATGAAGCCGATCGCGTCCGGCTGTACCGCCTCGCCACAGGGCTGGCGCAACGAGGATGCGCTCGCGCTGCACGGAGCGATGACGGTCCGAGCCGGTTACGAAGACGTCAATCCGTATGCGTTCGAGCCGCCGATCGCGCCGCACATCGCCGCGGCGGAAGCCGGCGTTGCGATCGACTTCGGCGTATTGGACGCGGCCCAGCGGCGCTTGCGCGCACAAAGCGACGTGATCGTCGTCGAAGGGGCGGGCGGTTTGCTCGCGCCGATCGGCCCCGCGCGCAGCTTCGCGGATCTTGCGGCGGCCTGGGATCTCGAGATCGTCCTGGTGGTCGGCTTGCGGCTCGGCTGCTTGAATCACGCGCTGCTGACCAGCGAGACGATCGAGCGGCGCGGCCTGCGGCTGCGCGGCTGGGTCGGCAATGCGATCGATTCTCGATTCGAGCGTGCGCGCGAAAACCTCGACAGCCTGCGAGAGCGCCTGCCGGCGCCTTGCCTCGCGGTGATCCCGCACGCCCCGGACTTCGATCCGCAGGGGACCGCGCGGGCGCTCGGCGGTTGCTAGGGACCTGCTTTTGCCTTCTAATAGCGAAGTTAAGCCCGTTGAAAACGATGTGCGGAACGCTTGATGCAGCAACGCATTGAACTCGCGCCGAATTGTTCGCTGGATCCTGCGGCGGCTCTGCGCTATTTCCTGTCGATCTGCGGCTTGTCGCTCCTGGTCGCGCTGACCTGCGCGCTGCGCGGGTTTTGGCCGGTGCTGCCGTTTTGGGCCTTGGAAATGCTGGCGTTGGGACTCGCGCTGAAGGTCGCGTTGCAACGCCGTTTCGACAAACAGACGCTGTTGGTGACAGACGACCTGGTCAGCCTGGTGACCCGGTCTCGCCGCGGCGAGACAAAAGAGGAGTTTGCGCGGCACTGGGCGAAGGTTAGACTCCGCAACTCGCATACGCGTCCGCACACCAGCCGACTCACGATCGAAAGCCGTGGTCGGGCGATGGAAGTGGGCGCTTTCCTCACAGAGGACGAGCGGCGCAAACTGGCGTCGCGTTTGCGCGCAATCGTCGGCGGCATGAATGAATCGCCGCCGCTTGAATTCGACAGCACCCTAGGGGATTCGTTGAGATGAATGTGAACAGGTTGACCGCGATAGACGACAGCGCGGGCCGCTCGCGCGGCCGCACCTTCCGCCGGGCACTCGCAGCCTGCGGCGGCCTCCTGGCCGCGGGCAGCGCCGGCGCGGGTTCGTGGACCACCATCAACATGCCGCGCGGCGTGACGGCGCTGAGCCGGGACATCTACGCGCTGCACATGGAGGTGTTGTGGATTTGCGTCGCCATCGCGGTAGCCGTGTTCGGCACGATGATCGTCGCCATGATCCGGTTCCGCCACTCGCGCGGCGCGGTGCCCGACACGACGATGCTCCACAGCACCAAGGCCGAGATCATCTGGACGATCATCCCGGTCGTGATCCTGGTCGTCATGGCGGTGCCGGCGACCAAATCGCTGCTGAAAATCGAAGATACACGCGGTTCCGGGCTGACCATCCGCGTCACCGGCTATCAGTGGAAATGGCAATACCAGTACCAGGGCGATGCGGCCGGCATCGGTTTCTTCTCGACGCTGTCCGCGAGTTCGAATTTCGCGCGCCAGCTGCACTCCGGTATCGACCCGAAGACGGTGCCGAACTACCTGCTGTCCGTCGACCATCCGCTGGTCATCCCGAGCGGCGTCAAAGTGCGCCTGCTGCTGACCTCGGCCGACGTCATTCACGCCTGGTGGGTGCCGGATTTCGGAATGAAGCGTTCGGCGATTCCCGGCTTCATCAACGAAATGTGGATCAAGGTGCTGCCGGGCAAGGAAGGCGTTTACCGCGGCCAATGCGCGGCCCTGTGCGGGCGTGACCACGGTTTCATGCCCATCGTCGTCGACGTGAAAACCCAGGCCGACTTCAAGGAATGGGTCGCGCAGCAGAAGGCCGCGCTGAAGCAGGCGTCCGTGGGTCGCGCCGGCGGCGCCCTGACCGCCCAAGCATTGAATTAAGTACCGCACTTCCTCATCAGAGAGTCCTTCCATCATGGCCCATGCAATCGACACCGCCCACGACGCCCACGACGCTCAACCGGCCGCCGGCATCAAACGCTGGCTGTTCGCGACGAATCACAAGGACATCGGCACGATGTACCTGGTGTTCAGCCTGATCATGTTTTTCGTCGGCGGTTCGATGGCCATGGTCATCCGCGCGGAACTGTTCGAACCCGGCCTGCAGTTCGTCGATCCGGGTTTCTTCAATGAAATGACGACGATGCACGCGCTCGTGATGATCTTCGGCGCGGTGATGCCGGCGTTCGTCGGACTCGCCAACTGGATGATCCCGCTTCAGGTGGGCGCCCCGGACATGGCGCTGCCGCGCATGAACAATTTCAGCTTCTGGCTGCTGCCGTTCGCCTTCACGCTGCTGCTGTCCACGCTGTTCGTCCCGGGCGGCGCGCCCGCCGGCGGCTGGACGATGTACCCGCCGCTGGTGCTGCAGTTCGGCGACAGCTTTCCGATGCTGATCTTCGCGGTCCACTTGATGGGCGTCTCGTCGATCATGGGAGCGATCAACGTGATCGTGACGATTCTGAACATGCGGGCGCCCGGCATGACGCTGCTGAAGATGCCGCTGTTCGTGTGGACCTGGCTGATCACCGCCTACCTGCTGATCGCCGTGATGCCGGTGCTCGCCGGGGCGGTGACGATGCTGCTCACCGATCATTTCTTCCACACCAGCTTCTTCAACGCCGCGGGCGGCGGTGATCCGTTGATGTTCGAGCACATCTTCTGGTTCTTCGGGCATCCCGAGGTCTACATCATGATCCTGCCGGCCTTCGGCATCATCTCGGAGATCATTCCGACGTTCTCGCGCAAGCCGCTTTTCGGCGCGACCTCGATGATCTATGCGACCGCGTCGATCGCCTTCCTGTCGTTCATCGTCTGGGGCCACCACATGTTCGTCGACGGCATGCCGCTGTCGGCCGAGATGTTCTTCATGTTGTCGACGATGCTGATCGCGGTGCCGACGGGCGTGAAGGTGTTCAACTGGACAGCGACCATGTGGCGCGGCTCCCTGTCGTTCGAGCCGCCGATGCTGTTCGCGCTCGGCTTCCTGTTCATGTTCACGATCGGCGGCTTCTCCGGCGTGATGCTGGCGATGGTGCCCGCCGACTTCCAGTACAA
Organism: Pseudomonadota bacterium; assembly: GCA_021780475.1. Lineage (GTDB taxonomy): Bacteria > Pseudomonadota > Gammaproteobacteria > Steroidobacterales > Steroidobacteraceae > Bog-1198. The sequence continues at coordinate 44,638 of JAJXYR010000044.1, read as the reverse complement.
CCAGACCTACTTCGTGGTGGCGCATTTCCACTACGTCCTGGTCCCGGGCGCGGTGTTCGCGATCATGGGCGCCGTCTACTACTGGATCCCGAAATGGACCGGCCACATGTACAACATGACGCTGGCGAAGACGCATTTCTGGCTGTCGACGATTTTCGTCAACGTTCTGTTCTTCCCGCAGCACTTCCTCGGCCTCGCGGGCATGCCGCGCCGGATTCCGGACTACGCCGTTCAGTTCACCGACTGGAACATGGTTTCGTCGATCGGCGGATTCGGGTTCGGACTTTCGCAGATCCTGTTCGCGATCGCGATCATCCAGTGCGTGCGCGGCGGCCGCAAGGCAAGCGCCATGGTCTGGAACGACGCGGCGCCGACCGGGCTCGAGTGGACGATTCCGTCGCCGGCGCCGTACCACAGCTTCACCACCGCACCGGAAGTGCATTGAGCGCGAACCCGAAACCGGAGGTCGGGCGGCGGGTGCGCGCGACGACGTTCGCGCTGCTCGCAATCGTGCTCGTCCTTTATTTCGGGTATATCGCCTTGACGATTTACCGCAGCCGGCACTGATGGATGGCCCGCCGCGCGCTGCGCCGCCGGAGCGCCGGCCGCACCGCAAACTGGTCACGGCGCTGCTGATCATCGCCGGCGGGAGCTTCGCGTTGTCCTGGGGGCTGATTCCTCTTTACACGGTGTTTTCGAGGGATCTGGGGGTTGGTAACGCCGAGTCCAAGGAAGGGCCCGAGGCCGTACACGACCGGATCGACGCGAGCCGGACCGTCACCGTCGAGTTCATCGCCTATCCCGCTTCGGTCGGAAATTTCGATTTCCGGCCCCAGGTGGCCGAGATGCGGGTACACCCCGGCGCGCAGTACGACGTCGATTTCGTCGCGAAGAACCGGACGGCCGGCGCCCTGACGGCACGGGCTGTTCCGAGCCTCGCGCCGCAGGATGCGTGGAAGTACTTTCACAAAATGCGCTGTTTTTGCTTCGATCCGCAGAATTTCGCGGTCGGCGAGACGCGCGCGCTGCCGGTTCGCTTCGTCGTCGATCCGACCCTGCCGGTCGACATCGACCGCCTGTCGCTATCGTTCACCCTGTATGACGCGCCGCAAGCGGTGGCGCACTGATGTTCGACCTCGTTTAAACTAACGCTTCGTCAACCGGCCGAGAGACTGAAAACAAATGGCGCACACGCACGCTCCGAACGCTGATCACTACTACGTCCCGCACTCGAGTCCCTGGCCGATCTACGGCTCCGTGACCCTGTTCACCGTGATGGCGGGCGCGATCTCGACACTCAACGGCTGGCTGCCGGTCTGGTCCCTGTTGCCGGGATTCGTGATGCTGGCCGGTCTGTTCATCTTCTGGTTCGGCACGGTCATCGAGGAGAGCGAGGCCGGCCGGTACAACATGGCCGTCGACCGATCCTTCCGCATGGGAATGATGTGGTTCATCTTCTCCGAAGTGATGTTCTTCGCGGCCTTCTTCGGCGCCCTGTTCTACGCACGCTCGCTGGTCATGCCCTGGTTGAGCGGCGAGGGAACCAAGATGCTCACCAACGTGCTGCTGTGGGGAAACTACCACGGCACCTGGCCGACGAACGGCCCCGCCGCCCTGGGGCCGCGTGCCGACGGCACTTATGAAACCGTGCCGGCGCTCGGGCTTCCGGCGTTGAACACGGCGATCCTGCTGACCTCGGGCATCACCATCACGATCGCGCATCATGCGCTGCTGCGCGGCTACCGCAGGCGGCTCGCGATCTTCCTCGCCGCGACCTTTTTGCTGGGTTTCACGTTCGTCGTGCTGCAGGCGACTGAGTACCACGAGGCCTACACCCGGCTCGGCTTGCAGCTCGGCACCGGCATCTACGGATCCACGTTTTTCATGCTGACTGGCTTTCATGGGCTGCACGTGACGGTCGGCGCCATCATGCTGGTCGTGATCTGGGTTCGCGTGATGAAGGGACATTTCACGCCGGAACGCCATTTCGCGTTCGAGGCGGTGGCCTGGTACTGGCACTTCGTCGACGTGGTCTGGCTGGGCTTGTTTATCTTCGTCTATTGGCTTTGAAACGACGCCGTACCGCCCTGCGTCAACCGTGGGGCGGTACGATCCAGCCTTGTGAATACGCGAGGATCAGCAACAGGAACAGGGACACGGACAGGCCCACGCGCCAGGCGAGAGCCTTGACCATCTTGCCGCCGTCCTCCTGTTTGCTGCTCGAGAGGTGAAAGAGGGCCTTGCCCAGGCTGACCAGGATCAGCATCAGCACCACGATCACGAGGACTCTGAAAAGCATGGATGCGCCTCTTTGCCGCAGGTCAGGCGGGGAAGTATATCTTGACGATCCGATTCGGAAACCGGGAATTCGCGCCGCGTGTGTTCACCACGCTGGTCACCATCTTGCTGATGGGACTGCTCGTTTCGCTCGGCCGCTGGCAGCTGCGCAGGTCCGCCGAGAAGCAAAAGCTCTACGACGAGTTCGCCGCCGGCGCGGACGCGACGCTGCCGATCGACGTCGCGACGGCTCCGGTACCGCGATTTCAGCACGTCAAACTGACCGGACGCTATGACGCGGCGCGCCAGATCCTGATCGACAACATGGAAAGCCCCGACAACCGGATCGGGTATGACGTGCTGACGCCGTTCGCACTCAATGGCGGCGGCTGGATTCTCGTGGATCGGGGCTGGGTTCCGGCGGGACCGTCGCGCAGCCTCTTGCCGCACATTCCGGTGCTGAACGACTTGCGCACGATCAGCGGCCGCGCCGACTTGCTGCCGCGGCCGGGGATCCGCCTGGCCGGAGCGGCGCCGCTCGCTCCCCCTTTTCCGGTGATCGCCGACTATCCGCGCCTGTCGGACATCGCGCTGCTGTTGCACGAGAAGCATTGGGCCCGGGCGGCGCCCGTGATCCTGCTGGACGCGAATCAATCCGACGGCTACCTGCGGGCGTGGACCGTGCCCGGCTTTCCGCCGATGCGCTATTTCGCCTATGCGATCCAGTGGTTCGGCCTCGCGGCCACGCTGTTCGTGATCTATATCGTGACGAACCTGCGACGCCGCGACGCGGCCGCCAAGGACTGACGTGGAACCTACACCCATCGACAATCGGTCGGGGCGGCGACTGCTGGTGATCGTTGCCAGCCTGTTTTTCGTCCCTCTGGGCTTCGCGATCTATCTCTTCTATGGTCATCCGGCCTTGCGACCGGGCGGTATGGTCAATCATGGCGCCTTGATCCAGCCGCCACGTCCGTTGCCCGAGCTCACGCTGCCGCTGTTTGGCGCCGGCAGCACCCAGCCGGGCTTCCTGCGCGGCAAGTGGACCATGCTGTACGTCGGCAGCGGGGTTTGTGGCGATCGCTGCCGCGCCGCGCTTTACGAAACGCGCCAGGTGCGTACCGCGCTGAACCGCGACATGCACCGCGTTCAACGCGTATTCCTCGCAACCGGAGAATGCTGCGATGCGGCGTTCCTGCATGACCAACATCCCGACTTGATCACGGTGCGAGCCACGGCCGCCGCGGCGCCGCTGCTCGCGAGCCTGCCGCACGCGGCAGGGGTAGACGCGGCCGGCGCCGGCCGCGTCTATTTGGTCGATCCAAATGGCAATCTGATGATGTTCTACGCGCCCGGCGCGAAGCCGAAAGGCATGCTCGAAGATCTGCAACGCCTGCTCCAACTCTCCTACATCGGCTAACCCATGATGCAGCCGCAACAACGTGTACTGTGGTTCAGACGCCTGGCTCTCGCCGGCGCGGCACTCGCCGCGGTGGTCATCGTGCTCGGCGCCTGGGTTCGCCTGACGGATGCGGGGCTCGGCTGCCCCGACTGGCCCGGATGTTACGGGCACGTCTTTCCCCGGGCCGGACAGGGATTCGGCAAGGCGCTGCACGAGATGATCCATCGCTACTTCGCGACGACGCTCGGCGTCGTGATCGTCAGCCTGCTGTCGTGGGCGGTCGCGAACCGCAAAATCCGCGGCCAGCCGCTCGCGCCGGCGATCGCGCTGTTCGTGATCGTCTGCATCCAGGGCGCGCTCGGCGCACTGACGGTGACGCTGCTGTTGACGCCCCTGATCGTCACGAGCCACCTGCTGGGCGGCATGACGACGCTGTCGATCCTGTGGTGGCTGTCGATGGAGCCGGAGCGCCGCGACCTGTCCGAGCGCGAGCGCGGATTGCGGAAATTCGCGATCGCCTGCCTCGTCATCTTGATCATGCAGATCGCGCTGGGCGGCTGGACCAGTACTAATTATGCGGCCGTCGCCTGTCCGGATCTGCCGACCTGCCAGGACGCCTGGTGGCCGCGGCACATGGATTTTCGGGACGCGTTCGTGCTGTGGCGCGGACTCAATGTCGACTACGATGGAGGGATTCTGGCGAATCCGGCCCGCATCGCCATCCATCTGACCCACCGGATCGGTGCGGTCGTGACCGGTACGGCGCTGATCACGCTCGGCCTCGCGACCATGGGTCGCGCCACGACGAGGCGCCTGCGCCGCGCGGGCATGCTGCTGATTCTGGCGGTGCTTCTGCAGATCTGCATCGGCCTGGCGATGGTTCATTGGGGCTTTCCGCTCGCGCTCGCGACCATGCATAACGGCGGGGCCGCCCTGTTGCTGCTCGCCTTGGTTGCGTTGCTGAGATCCCTGTGGCCGTCACCCGCAATCGCCATGGTACCCTTGGGTCATGTCGATCGCCCCCGATAATCCGGCCGTCGCCGCGGTCGTCACCGGCCGCTGGCGCGATTTCCTCGAACTGACCAAGCCGAAGGTCAGCCTGTTGATCGTGTTCACGGCGATCGTGGGCATGGTGTTGGCCTCGCCGGGGATGGTGCCGCTGCCGGCGCTCCTGTACGGCACCGTGGGCATCGCGCTCGCGTCCGGTTCGGCGGCCGCGTTCAATCACATTCTCGATCAGCGCATCGACCTGCAGATGGCGCGGACGCGCAACCGCCCGCTGCCCACCGGCTCGCTCACCGACCATCAAGCCTTGGCGTTCGCCGGCGCGCTCGCGGTGGTGTCGATGCTGACGCTGTGGTTCGGGGTGAACGGCCTGACCGCGGTCCTGACCTTCGCCTCGTTGATCGGCTATGCCCTCGTCTACACACGCTGGTTGAAGCGCGCCACGCCGCAGAACATCGTGATCGGCGGCGCGGCCGGCGCGGCGCCTCCGATCCTCGGCTGGGCCGCCGTGACGAATCAGATCGATCCGCATGCGCTGCTGCTGTTCCTGATCATCTTCACGTGGACGCCGCCGCATTTCTGGGCGCTCGCCATCGCGCGGCGCGACGATTACGCGAAGGTCGGCATCCCGATGCTGCCGGTCACCCACGGCATCGAGTTCACGCGGCTGCAGATCGTGCTGTACACGATCCTGTTGGTGATCTGCACGTTGCTGCCGTTTCTCACCCGGCAGAGCGGCCTTTTGTACCTGCTCGCGGTGCTGCCGTTGAACGCCCGCTTCCTCTATTATGCGGTCGAACTCCACCGCGGCCGCCGTCCCGAGATGGCCATGCGCACCTTCCGGTATTCAATCACGTACCTGATGCTGCTGTTCGCGGCGCTGATCGTCGATCACTGGTTCATGATCCGGGTCTAGGCCGACGCCGGCTTGAACGCGCCGATGGGCAGCGTGCGCAGTCTCGAGCCGGTCGCCGCGAACACGGCATTACAGATCGCCGGCGCGACCAAGGGCACGGCCACCTCGCCGATGCCGCCGGGCGCGGCGTCGCTCGCGAGCAGATGCACCTCAATCTGCGGCATCTCATTGGCCCGCAGCACGCGGTACCCGTCGAAGTTCTTCTGCCGCACGACGCCCCGGTCGATGGTGATGTCCCCCCACAACGCGGCGCTGAGTCCGAAGACGATGCCGCCCTCGATTTGAGATTCGACGATCTTGGGATTGACCATCTGTCCGCAGTCGACGACGCAGACGATCCGGTGGACCCGCAATGCCCCATCCTCGAAGGAAATCTCGGCAATCTGCGCCAGATGCGTCGCATAGCCCTCCATCAGGGCGATGCCTTGGTGACGGTTCGGGGCGGGGCTGCCCCAGCCGGCGAGGCGCGCCGCCTCCTTGAGCACTCGAAGGTGGCGCGGCTTGTTGCCGAGCATCCCCACCCGAAACTCGTAGGGACCGCGTCCCGCCGCCGCCGCCAGCTCGTCGATGAAGCTCTCGATGACGAAACAGTTGATCGCGTGGCTGACCGAGCGCATGTAGCCGACGTCGATGCCGACTTCCTGGCGTGAATAGCTCACGGCGACGTTCGGAATCTCATAGGGAAGATTCACCGCCGCCTCGATGACCGACGCGTCCACGCCGACCACCGGCGGGAACATGCGCGCCGTGATCGAGGGACTGACGATGTGCAGCTTCCACGCGATGAGCCGGCCGTCGGCGTCGAAACCGCCGCTGATCTCCTCCAATGCGGGTGGCCGGAACGTGTCGTGCATCATGTCGTCTTCGCGAGTCCAGATGACCTGGACCGGGCGGCCGACGGCCCTGGATGCGATCACGGCGGCGGGAATGAAATCGACGTCCAGCCGGCGGCCGAAGCCGCCGCCGAGCAGCATCGTGTGCACCCGCACCTGATCCGCGGGCATGCCGGCCGCTGCCGCCGCGGTCGCCTGGGCGACTTGTTGCGCCTGCGTCCCCACGTAAAGGTCGCAGCCGTCGGCGCGCACGTCCGCGGTGCAGTTCATCGGCTCCATCGTCGCGTGTGCGAGCAGCGGCAGCGTGTAGACCGCATTGACGGTCCGCGCCGCGGCGTGCAGCGCACGATCCGCGTCGCCATCGGCGCGCGCGGAGAGCCCCGGGCCGGCCGCCGCGGCCCGCCGCAGCATCGCGCCGATCGCTTGATTGTCCAGGTTCGCGTTCGCGCCGGGATTCCAGATGACCGCGAGTGCGTCGCGCGCCTTCAGTGCCTGCCAGAAATGGTCGGCAACCACCACCACGCCGCGGTCCGTGGTGAGCACCGCGTGCACGCCGGGCATTTTTGCGGCGGCGCCGGATTCGACCGTCTCGGGCCAGCCGCCGAGTACGGGACTCTGCGCATAGGCCGCGTACAGCATCCCCGGCAGCCGCACGTCGATGCCGTACCGGGCGCGGCCGTCGACCTTGGCCGGCGTATCGGTGCGCGCGACGGAGCGGCCGACGAGCGCGAACTGCCGCGGCGTCTTCAAGACGACCCGCTGCGGCACCGGCAGGCGCGCAGCCTGCGCAGCGACGTCGCCATAGCGCAAGGTCGCGCCCGCGGGGCTGGTGATCACGCCATCCCGCGCAACACAGGCACCGGCATCGACCCCCCAGCGCGCGGCGGCGGCGGCCACCAGCATCATGCGCGCCTGCGCCCCCGCGGTGCGCAGCTTGACCCAGGCGTCCTGCACGCTGTTGCTCGTGCCGGTGACCTGTCCGCCATTGCCCGGATTGAAATACGCGTCGCCGACCGGCGCGGCGACGATGCGCACCGCGTCGAGGCGGACCTCCAATTCCTCCGCGATCAGCATCGGCAGCGCGGTGTAGACACCCTGGCCCATTTCCGAGCGATCCACGATGAAGGTGATGGTGTCGTCCGGAGCGATTCTGAGCCAGGCGTTCAACTCGCTTGTCTCCGCCGCCGCAGCGCGCGCCCGCGGCGGCAGAGAGATCGCCAGGATCAATCCGGCGGCGGCGGCGCCGCCGAGAAAGTCCCGGCGCGTGAATTCGCCCGTGGTCGCGTCCCCGTTCAAGCTGATCCTGGTCATTGCCGTCCTCGTCCGTGCCGCCGCGCGCGGTCGCGCGCGCAGTAGTGATAGGATTCCACGATGCCATCCGCCACGGGATTCTACCCGCGTCTGTTCGGTCTCGGCGTCGCCACCGCGCTCGGCTTTGCGCTGTGGCGTATTTTCGCGCCGTTCGCCGCGCCGATCGCCTGGGCGGCATTTCTCGCGTTCCTGCTGTTTCCGTTGAACGCGCGCCTGCGTCGCCGGTTCCGCGGCCGGGCCGGCTTCGCCGCCGGGGTCCTGACCGTCCTCGCGCCGGTGGTCGTGCTGTTGCCGCTCGCGGCATTATCGATCGAATTCGTCGCGCAAATCACCGGTTTGCTGCGAAAATTGCAGGAGGCCAGCCCGAATTTCGAGATCCGCTCCTGGATCGACCCGGGAATCCACCCCTGGGTGGCCGGCGCCTATTCGTGGGTGCAGGCGCACGACCTGTTCTCGGCTGCGGAAATTCAACAGTGGCTGGTTTCCGCCGCGCGCGAGGCCTTGCAGCGGGCCGCGGGTTTCGGCGGCACGTTCTTCCTCGGCGCCTTGACGTCGATCGCCGGCATCGCGCTGATGCTGATGCTCCTGTTCTTCTTCCTGCGCGACGGCGATGCGATGCTGGGGCGCATGCGCGCGTGGATTCCGCTCGACGAAGACCATAAGGAGCGCCTGTTCGCGCACCTCGCGGGAATCACCCGGGCGATCGTCTACGGCACGACGCTGATCGCGCTGCTGCAGGGATTGGTGCTCGGAATCGGCTTCAGCATCGCCGGACTCGCTTCTCCGGTCGTCTTCGGCGTCGTCGGCGCGCTGCTCGCGATGTTGCCGCTCGGCGGCACGGCGCTGATCTGGCTGCCGGCGGTGCTATGGCTGTTTGTGGACGGCCGATGGGGATACGGCATATTCATGGCCGCCTGGGGATTGATGCTTTCGGGACTGGACAACATTCTCAAGCCCCTGCTGATCTCGGGACGGGCGCCGGTGTCCACGCTCGTCGTGTTCATCGGCGTGCTCGGGGGGATTTCGGCATTCGGAGCGATCGGCATCATCGCAGGGCCGATCATCCTGTCTCTGGCGCTCGCGCTGATCGCGTACGCGGAGGAGGCTGGATGGAGCCATGGCGATTCCGCATAACTCACGGGGCCGCGGGCGCCGCCTTACAGTACAATCCGCGCCCTGATGGACGTTTCACATCTTCTCGACTCCCTCAATGACGCGCAGCGGCAGGCCGTTGCGGCCCCGCTCGGCGCGGCTCTCGTACTTGCCGGCGCCGGCAGCGGCAAGACGCGCGTGCTCGTCCACCGCGTGGCCTGGCTGATCCAGGTCGAAGGCGCCTCGCCGCACAGCATTCTCGCGGTCACGTTCACGAACAAGGCCGCCGGCGAAATGCGCACCCGCATCGAGACGCTGCTGGACGCATCGGGCGTTTCCATGTGGATCGGCACGTTTCACGGCCTGGCGCACCGCTTGTTGCGCCTGCACTGGCGCGAGGCAGGGCTGCCTCAGAGCTTCCAGATCCTCGATTCCGAGGATCAGACCCGGCTGTTGCGCAAGGTGCTGAAGGCGCTCGACCTGGACGAGACCCGCTGGGTCCCGCGCGACATCCAGTGGTTCATCAATTCGCAGAAGGACGAGGGAATCCGGCCGAAGTCGCTCAAGGATGACGGTGACCCGACGCGCAGGCAGCTGATCCGGATCTATCATGCCTATGAAGAGGCGTGCCGGCGCGCCGGGGTCGTCGACTTCGCCGAGCTGCTGCTGCGTGCGTTCGAGCTGTGGCGGGATCACCCGGAACTGCTGCGCCATTATCGCGAGCGCTTCCAGCACATTTTGGTCGATGAATTCCAGGACACGAATGCCATCCAGTACCAGTGGTTCACGATGCTGGCCGGTCCGGACGGCAGGCCGTTCGCGGTGGGCGACGACGATCAGTCGATCTATCGCTGGCGCGGTGCGCGCGTCGAGAATCTGAACCGGTTCCGGCGCGATTTCCCCGCCGCGACGCTCGTCAAGCTCGAGCAGAATTACCGCTCGACCGGCACGATATTGAAGGCGTCGAACGCGCTGATCGCCAACAACACGGGGCGCATGGGCAAGACCTTGTGGACGAGCGGCGCGGACGGCGAGCGCATCCGCGTGTATGCGGCGTTCAACGAGCGCGACGAGGCCGACTTCGTCGTCAACCGGATCCGCGAATGGGTCGACCAGGGCGGGGTGCGCAAGGACGTCGCGGTCCTCTACCGCTCGAACGCCCAGTCGCGCGTCTTCGAAGAAGCGTTCCTGAACGCCCGCATGCCGTACCGCGTCTACGGCGGATTGAGATTCTTCGAGCGCGCCGAAATCAAGGATGCGCTGGCCTACCTGCGCCTGATATCCAGCCGCGATGACGACACCTCGTTCGAACGCGTCGTCAATCTGCCGGTGCGCGGCATCGGCGCAAAGACGCTCGACACGCTGCGCGACCTGGCACGCGAGCGCGGCGTGTCCCTGTGGGCGGCGTCGCTCACCGCGGTGGGCGGCGTCCTGCCGCTGCGGGCCGCGCAGGCCCTCGGTGCGTTCCTCGCGCTGATCGACCGGCTGGACGGCGAAGTGCAGGGCCTGGAGCTGCACGATCGGGTCGATCACGTCATCCAGATGAGCGGACTCATCGAGCATTTCAAGAAGGAGAAAGGCGAACGCGGCGAGGGCCGCATCGACAACCTGCTCGAGCTCGTCAGCGCCGCCCGCGGCTTCGTCGCGGACGCGGAGACGGATCTCGGGCCGCTGGATCAATTCCTCGCGCACGCGGTGCTCGAGTCGGGCGAGGGCCAGGCCGATGCCTGGGACGACTGTGTCCAGATGATGACCCTGCATTCGGCGAAGGGACTGGAATTCGGAATGGTGTTCCTCGCCGGAATGGAAGATGGCCTGTTCCCGCATCAGCGTTCCGCGGCCGACCCGGCCGGACTGGAGGAAGAACGGCGACTTTGCTACGTTGGCATGACGCGGGCGATGCGGCGGCTGTTCGTCACCTATGCGGAACAGCGGCGCCTGTACGGAGTGGACACCTACGGCCAGCCGTCGCGTTTCCTCGCCGAGATTCCGTCGGATCTGATCGAGGAGATCCGGCCGCGGATCCAGGTTTCCCGGCCGGTGTTCACGCCCCGCCGGGCGGCGGTGGAGGAGGCGGCGCCGTCGGGGATGCGCATGGGCAGCCGCGTCCGGCACGGCAAGTTCGGCGAGGGCGTGATCCTGAATTTCGAGGGCAATGGACCTCATGCGCGCATCCAGGTTAATTTTGAGAGGCAGGGGACGAAGTGGTTGATGCTGTCCTACGCGAATCTCGAGCTCGTCTGAGGTGAAGGCGCCGTGAAAATCATCATCCTCGGAGCCGGCCAGGTCGGCCGCACCGCCGCCTATCACCTGTCGCGCGAAGAGGCCAACGACGTCACGGTCGTCGACGTGAACGAAGAGGTGCTGCGCGATCTGCAGGACCGGCTCGACATCCGCACGGTGAGCGGCAACGCGGCGAGTCCGCGGATCCTCGAGGCCGCCGGCATCGCAAACACCGACATCCTCGTCGCGCTGACCAACAGCGACGAGGTCAATATGCTCGCCTGCCATATAGCCTGGACGCTGTACCGGACGCCGAAGAAGATGGCCCGCGTACGCTCGGCCGACTTCACCGAACGGGACCGGCTGTTCGGCGAGCAGGGCGTCGCGGTGGACGTGTGGATCAGTCCGGAGCAGCTGGTCACCGAACACGTCGCGCGCCTGATCCGTTACCCGGGGGCGCTGCAGGTGCTGGACTTCGCCGACGGCCGCGTCCGCCTGGTGGGGATTCGGGCGCTCCAGGGCGGGCCGCTGGTCGGCCAGGCGTTGCGCACGCTGCGCGAGCACATTCCAACCGCCGATGCCCGCGTGGCGGCGATCTACCGGGCGGGCAAGAGCATCAAGCCGGAAGGGACGACGGTGATCGCCGACGGCGACGAAGTGTTCTTCCTCGCGGCCCGCAAGGACATCCGGGTCGTCATGCGCGAGATGCGGCGGGAGGAGGCTCCGGTGCGGCGCGTCGTGATCGCGGGCGGCGGCAATATCGGTTTCCGGCTCGCGAGCGAGCTGGAGGACAAGAACCAGGTGAAGCTGATCGAGCGCGACCACCGGCGCGCGCGACGCGTATCCGAACAACTGAAGAGCACGACTGTTCTGCACGGCGACGCCGCGGACGAGGATCTCCTGCTGGAGGAGAACATCGACAGCGCGGACGTTTTTGCGGCCCTCACGAACTCCGAAGAGGCGAACATCCTGTCGGCGATGCTGGCCAAACGCCTCGGCGCCCACAAGGTCATGGCGCTGATCAACAAGCCGTCGTATTCGGAATTGATCGAAAGCGGGTCGATCGACGTCGCGATCTCGCCGCAGACGGTGACGATCGGATCGCTGCTCGCGCATGTCCGCCACGGCGACGTGGTGCGCGTCCATGCGCTGCGGCGCGGCGCGGCGGAGGCGCTGGAAGTGGTCGTGCATGGCGATGCGGACAGCTCGAAGGTCATCGGCCGTCACGTCGAGGACATCCCGCTGCCGGAGGGCACGACGCTCGGTGCCGTCGTTCGCGGCGAGGACGTCATCATCGCGCATCACGACACGACGGTGCAGCCCGACGATCACCTGATCCTGTTCCTCACCGACAGGCGGCACATGGAGGCGGTCGAGAAGCTGTTCCAGGGATCCGCGTCGTTTCTGTGAAACAGATCATTCTTCCGGTCGCGCATGTCTTCGCCATGGTGCTGATGGCGTTCGCGGCGACGATGCTCGCGCCCTTGATTCTCGCGATCTGGGGGATGGATCTCGCGCTCTGGTCATTCGTGATCTCCGCGGCGGCGACCTTCGTCATCGGCGCGGTTTTGTGGCTCGTCACGCGGCGCTACAAGCGGGAACTGAAGACGCGCGACGGCCTGCTGCTGGTGGCCCTGACCTGGGTGTTGCTGCCGGCGGTCGCCGGTTTCCCGCTTTGGCGCTATCTGCCCATCGATTTCACTCACGCCTATTTCGAGGCGGCGTCCGGCCTGACGACGACCGGTGGAACGGTGTTGTCGGGACTCCAGTTCCTGCCCCGATCGATCAATCTCTGGCGTCATCTGCTCAGCTGGCTGGGCGGCATGGGAATCATCGTGCTGGCGGTCGCGATCCTGCCGATGCTCGGCGTCGGCGGCATGCAGATCTACCGGGCGGAGATGCCGGGGCCGATGAAGGATGCGAAGCTCACGCCGCGGATCGGGCAGACGGCCAAGCTCCTGTGGACCGTCTATTCCGGCCTGACCGTGGCCTGCATCGCGTGTTTGAAGTTCGCCGGGATGAACTGGTTCGACGCAGTGTGTCACGGCTTTTCGGCGCTTTCGCTCGGCGGATTCTCCACCTACGACGACAGCATCGGACATTTCAATTCCGGGCCGATCGAACTCGTCCTCACGGTGTTCCAGGTGCTGGCCGCGTTGAACTTCGCGACGCATTACCAGGCTTGGACCCAGCGCGACATGCGCGCCTATTTTCGCGACTCCGAGGCCAAGGCCATCATCGGCGTGCTCGCCGCGAGCGCGATCGGCATCGGTCTGTACCTCTTCTACAAGGGCACCTATCCGGATCTGGCGACCGCGCTGCGCGAGTCCACGTTCAACGTCGTGTCGATCGCGACCGACGGCGGCCTGCACACGCAGGACTATTCGCGCTGGCCGGTGTTCGCGCCGATGTGGATGTTGTTCCTGAGCTGCATCGTGGCGAGCTCCGGCTCGACCGGCGGCGGCGTGAAGATGATCCGCACGCTGATACTCGCCAAACAGTCGAACCGCGAGCTCAACCACCTCGTGCATCCGAACCTCGTCAGTCCGCTGAAAGTCGGCGGAACCGTGATCGCAAACCGCGTCGTGTTCGCGGTGCTCGGGTTCGTTTTTCTGTACTTCATGAGCGCCGTCACCTTGATCTTCGTTCAGCTGGCGAGCGGGCTGGATTTCACGACGTCGATGTCGGCGATACTCGCGTGCATCAACAACGCCGGGCCGGGGCTCGGTCTGGTCGGGCCGGACAGCAATTACAGCGTGCTGGGGGATTTTCAGACCTGGGTCTGTTCCGTCGCGATGCTGCTGGGCCGGCTCGAAGTTTTTACGATTCTGGTGTTGTTCACGCCGACGCTGTGGAGAAAATGATCCGGTGATCGCGCTATTGCAACGCGTCACCGAGGCCCGGGTGACGATCGCCGGCACGGTGCAGGCGACGATCGGTGCCGGCTTGCTCGCGCTGATTGGTGTCCGGCCAGCGGACTCGGAGGCCGTGGCAGAGCGCCTGCTCGATCGCATGTTGCGTTACCGCGTGTTCGCCGATGCCGACGGGCGGATGAACCGGAGCCTGCAGGCTGTCGCCGGCGGGCTGTTGTTGGTGCCCCAGTTCACGTTGGCGGCCGATACCGCCAAGGGCCTAAGACCGGGTTTCTCGCACGCCGCGAGCCCCGATCTCGGCCGGCGGCTGTTTGCGCACCTGGCCGCCCGCGCCCGGGAGGCCCACACCCCGACCGCATGCGGCGTTTTCGGCGCCGACATGCAAGTCGCACTGGTGAACGACGGACCGGTGACGATCTGGCTGGAGGCCTGAGAACTGGAGCACTATCCGGCGATCCGGCCGGCGCACGGATTTGGCGCTTTGGCGTATCATTAGGGGTTCCGAAAGGCCACCCCCGGCGATAATCGGAGAAGCGACATGTTCGATTCAAAGATGTTATTGGTGATATTGGCGATCGCGCTCGTGGTGTTCGGCACCAAGCGGCTGCGCACGATCGGCTCGGACCTGGGCGCCGCGGTCAAGGGCTTCAAGGATGCCATGAACGAAGGCGAGACCCAGGAGCAGATCAAGCAGATCAAGCAGGAGAAGGATGCCGACTTCGACGCGGCGGCGAAACACGACGTCGACTCGAAGGCGCCGCCCAAGACGAACGTGTAAGCCCGATGCTGGATTTTGGATTCTCTGAAATCCTGCTCACCTCCGCGATTGCGCTGGTGGTGTTGGGGCCGGAGCGGCTGCCGAAGGTCGCACGCCAAGTCGGCAATTGGATGGGCCGCGCGCGGGCGATGGCGCGCCAATTGAGCGAACAGCTCGATCGGGAGGTCAGCGCCGACGAATTGCTGAAACAACGCACCCGCGCCGGCGCTCCGGGCGCCGCGGAACCTGCACCGCGGGTTCCGGCGCCGGCCGAACCGCCGCCGCACATTCCGGCGCCGTACGACGGCACCGCACCGGCCGCGGACCCTGGACAGATCCTGAATCCGCAGAATTCGATCAAACCGCCCAATGAGTGAACCGGAGCCGACGTCCGAGGAACTCGCCGAAGGGACTCTGGTTTCGCACCTCCTGGAACTGCGCGATCGCTTGTTGAAAGCGATGATGGCGGTCGGCATCTGCTTCATCCCGACCGCGACCTACATGAACCAATTGTTCACGTTCGTCGCGAAGCCCCTGATTCACCGCCTGCCGCCCGGCGCGACCTTGATCGCCACCAGCGTCGTGGCCCCCTTCATGGTCCCGTTCAAGCTTGCCTTGGTCGCCGCGGTCGGGCTCGCGATGCCGTACGTGCTCTTTCAGGCATGGGCGTTCGTCGCACCCGGACTGTACCGGCACGAGCGCAAGCTCGCCGTGCCCCTGTTGGTTTCCAGCGTGCTGCTGTTCTACCTGGGGGCGGCCTTCGCGTACTACCTGGTGTTCCCGGTGATGCTGAGCTTCTTCGTGGCGACCACGCCCGCCGGCGTGACGATGATGACGGACATCGGCAATTATCTCGATTTCGTGATGGTGCTGCTCCTCGCGTTCGGCGCCGCGTTTGAAGTGCCGGTGGCGACGGTGCTGCTGGTGTGGGCCGGCATCGTCAAGGTGACGACCCTGACGAAGAACCGCGGCTTCGTGCTGCTCGGGGTTTTCATCGTCGCGGCCTTCCTGACTCCTCCGGACGCGGTGTCGCAGAGCTTCATGGCCGTACCGATGTACATCCTCTACGAGATCGGCATCATCATGGCGAAGGTGCTGTTGAAGGACAAGATCGCCGCGCGGGCGAAAGAGGAAGCCGGCGCCGGGGGAGACGGATAGGGAGCGCTGCGCGCCCGCCGATGCCCGCGAATCGCATGCGCGTTGACCCACGCCGTCCGGCGAAGCTCGTCCTGAGCCTCGCCACCATCTATCTCGTCTGGGGATCGAGCTTTTTGTTCTCCAAGATCGCCGTCGAGCATCTGCCGGCGGCGCTGCTCGCCGGCGTCCGCTTCACCACCTCGGGCGTGGTGCTCGCACTGGTCGCACGGCTCTGGAACGGCGAGTCGTGGAGCATCGGGCTGGTCGAACTGCGGCACGTCGCGATCGCCGGATCACTGATGGTGTTCGCCAGCAACGGCTTGAACGTCTGGGCGATGCAGTTCCTGCCGTCGCACGAATCCGCGCTGCTGCACGGCACGTCGGCGTTGTGGATCGCCGGGCTCGGCATGTTCGGACGCCGCGGTCATCCGCTGACCCGGCGCGCGCTTTTCGGACTCGGGATCGGATTCGCCGGCACGATGCTGATGCTGGCGCCCGGCGGTGCTCATGAGTCGCCGATGTATGCCAAGCTCGCGGCGCTCGCGGCCTGTTTCGCCTGGGCGCTCGGCACTCTCTACTATCGAAGCATCGACACGCGCCTCAGCGCGCTGATGTTCGTGTCGCTGCAAATGTTGGTCGGTGGCGTGATGCTGCTCGCGACGGGACTGGCGGCGGGCGAAGCGGGGCGCTGGACTCTGGATGCGCCGGGGGCGCTGTCGCTCGCCTATCTGACGTTCGTCAGCTCCTGTCTCGCCTATTGGGCCTTCACGTGGCTCGCGCTCAACGCGACACCGGCCGTCATCGGCACCTACAGTTACGTGAACCCGGCGATCGCGACCTACCTCGGGTGGCAGTTCCTGCACGAATCGCTGTCGAAGGGGCAGTTGGCGGGCATGGCGGTCGTGATTCTCGGCGTGTTGATCGTCACGCTGCCCGGTGCGCGCACCGTCGACCGCAAACTCCTGGACGAGCCGACGGCGTCCTGATCAATCGCGGCGGACGATGACCTGGATGCGGCCCTTCGGGCCGACGAACCACGAGCCGATCATGCTGACGAGGCTCACGATCACGGAAGTCCAGAACGCGGCCCAAAAACCGGCCACGTGCATGCCCGGCAGAATCCACGCCACAAGCCCGACCATGCCGGCATTGATGACCAACAGAAACAGGCCGAGCGTGACGACGGTCATCGGCAACGTCAGGATGATCGCGATCGGACGCACGATCGCATTGACGACGCCGAGCAGGATCCCGGCGAGGAACAAGGTCGATGGGCCGTCTATACGGACGCCCGGTACGCGGGCCGAGGACACCCACAGACCCAGGGCGACGATCGCGGCGCGTACGAGAAAGCCGAGCATGGTACCTCCACGAAGCGGGTCGCCGCCGGGGCCTTAGAATATCAAGACGGGGTTGGGATTTCTCAGTAGTCGAGGCCGCGCAACGGCGCATCGCCCGGCGGCGGTCGCGCGGGCTTCGGGCGCGGCGGGTTCTCGAGCGCCACCTTGATCCGCGCCAAATTGCGCTCCCAGGCGATGCGGCAGCGTTTGTACATCGCGTCCCACTCCGGCGCGTCGGAGATCCCGGAGCCAAGCAGGCGCAGCGACGTAGTGCCGGCGCCCTTGCGCGGATCGAGCAGGAAATCGTCGACGACCGCGCTCGCCGAGGACGGCATGCCGGGATCGCCAAGGTAGATCAGCCGCAGCCGGCGGTTGACGTCGAAAACGTCGATGTGCGCCTCGCGGCAGCGTTCGCCCACTCCGAGGCGATACAGTCCGCCCTTGCGCGGATCGACCTCGGCCGGTGCGCCGGACCAGATTCGGATCAGGGCCGGATCGGTGAGCGCGCGCCACACCCGAGCCACCGGCGCGTCGATTTCCGCCAGCGAGGCGTAGCCGCGGGTGCCTGGACGGGTGGGGTGTCTCATGGAGATGATAGAATCCGCCATCCGCAGGGGAACATCCATGGCATATGTTCATATCGTGACCGCGCTCGCAATTCTGCAATTCATGATTTTTGGCTTCAAGGTCGGCGCAGCACGCGAACGCTACGGCGTCAAGGCGCCGGCGGTGAGCGGCCATGCCATTTTCGAGCGGCATTTCCGGGTCCAACAAAACACGCTGGAACAACTGGTGGCTTTCCTGCCAGGCCTCTATTTGTTCAGCCGTTATTACAATCCGGTCTGGGCCGCCACGATCGGCGCGCTCTACCTCGCGGGCCGGGAACTGTACGCGGCGCGCTACGTGAGCGACCCGGCGAAGCGCGGCCCGGGATTCGCCCTGACGTCCATTGCGGTCGTCGCCCTGGTCGGCGGCGGCGCATTCGGCGCGCTGCGCGCGATCTTCTGAGCGTAACGCAGCAATTTTCGCCCGACTCGATTAAAGTTCCGACTCTTGCTGGGGTGGTCCCGAAGGGGCCTGAGACGCCGTCCGCGATGACCCGCGCGACGCGGCGAACCCATAGAACCTGATCCGGTTAATGCCGGCGGAGGGAGCGCGATGGATTCCGTGACAACGGCGCGAGCCGGCTTCTGGGCGCTTTGCGCGTCGTTATTTTTGCTCGCCGCGCCATCCGGCGCGAACGGCGCCACCGGCCGCCGCCGCGGGGAACTGCGGGAAGTGATCGTCACCGCGACCCTGCGCCCGCTGACCGACGCCGAGCTACCCGCAAGCGTCACCGTGCTCGGCGCGCACACGCTGCGCGCGGCCGGTCAGCAGCAGTTCGAGGACGTCCTGCCCCTCGTGCCCGACCTCAACTGGTCGGGAGACACCTCGCGTCCGCGTTATTTCCAGATTCGCGGCATCGGCGAACTCGAACAGTACCAGGGCGCGCCGAATCCTTCGGTGGGCTTCCTGATCGACGACATCGATTTCAGCGGACTAGGCGGCGCCGCGACGCTGTTCGACGTCGACCGCATCGAGGTGCTGCGCGGGCCGCAGGCGACTCTTTACGGCGCGAGCGCGCTCGCCGGATTGATCTACGTGAAGAGCGCCGCGCCGTCGGAGACCTTCGGCGGACGCGCCGAACTCGACGTCGGCGACTATGGTATGCGCGCGGTCGGCGCGGTCATCACCGGCCCGGTCGCGGCCTGGGATTCGGCATTCCGGCTGGCGGCGCAGCACTACGCGAGTGACGGCTTCTACCGCAACGCCTTTCTGGGCCGGCGAAACACCGACAACCGCGACGAGACCACGGTGCGAGCGCGATGGCGCTACCGGCCGGGCGGCGGGTTCGGCCTCGACCTCAGCGTGCTGCACGTCGCCCTCAACAACGGCTACGATGCCTGGGCGATCGACAATTCGCGCACCACGCAGTCGGACCGTCCGGGCGAGGATGTGCAGCACTCGACGGGCCTGTCCCTGCGCGGCACCTATCGGGGATGGCGCGACGTGGCGCTCACCGCGATCTCAACCTATGCCGACACCCTCGTCGGCTACGGCTACGACGGCGACTGGGGAAATCCCGTGCTGTGGGCGCCCTACACCTACGACTACACCGAGTTCCAAGCCCGGCATCGCTCGACCCGGAGCCTCGAGCTGCGCCTCGCATCGACGCGGACGCGGGGCGTTTCCTGGCTCGTCGGAGTTTATGCATTCGAATTGCGCGAGGCTCTGGGCGACACCAACCTCGGCGATTACGTCGATCCGATCGCAGGGTATTCCTCGATCACCCGGTCGGTGTTGACCAGCCATTACCGCTCGCGCAACGGCGCGCTGTATGGGCAATTGGACGGCGGCCTCGGTTCGCACGCGCGCTGGTCGATCGGCGTGCGCGGCGAGCGTCACACCGCGCAATACGGCGATTTGACGACCAACCTCGGCGCGCCCGCCACGACCAACGCCTTCGATCCCGCCGACTCGCTGTGGGGCGGCCATTTGTCCATCGATTACCGGCTCGACCGGGGCGGGCACGTCTATGCGATCGCTTCGCGCGGCTACAAGGCCGGGGGCTTCAACCTCAGCCAAGGCCTCGCCGCCGACCAGCGCCTGTTCGGTCCCGAATCCTTGTGGAACTATGAGATCGGACACAAACTGGAAACGGCGGGCGGCAGGCTCCAGGCCGACACGGCGTTGTTCTACATGGTCCGCAACCGGCCGCAGCTGAAGACGGGCGCACAGCTCGTCGCGAACGATCCGAACACCTTCGTTTTCTACACCGGCAACGCCCGGTCGGGCTACGACTACGGCATCGAGAATACGTTGCGCTGGCGCGCAACGGCGCGTTGGACGCTCGGTGCCTCGCTTGCGTGGCTGCAGACGCGCTATCAGGGCTTCGTTCAGAACGGCGTCGCGCTGCCGGACCGCCCGCTCGCGCACGCGCCCGACTGGCAGGCCGCGTTGAACGCCGAGTGGCGTGACCCGCGCGGTCCCTACGCACGCCTGGACCTCACGGGCATGGGCGGCTTCTATTATGATCTGCCGCCGAATCCGACGCGCTCGCATCCCTACGGCCTGATGAACGTCAAGCTGGGCTGGGCCGGCGCCCGCTACGACGTGAATGCCTGGGTGAGGAACGCGCTCGACCGCAACTACACGGTACGGGGTTTTTACTTTGGCGACGAACCGCCAGACTTTCCGAACAAGCTATACACGCAGCTCGGCGATCCGCGAACCTGGGGCGTGCACGTGACGATGCGCTATTAGCGCATCGTCAGGCGGGAGCTGCGCTCGCCGACGCCGCCTCGTTCCATCCAACGCCTGATCCGGATCGCATCCGCCAGGCGCGTGTACTTGCCGAACGAGTCGAGCAGCACTATGACGACCCGACGGCCGCCGATGACCGTCTCCATGACCAGGCAGCGGCCCGCTTCGTTGATGAAGCCGGTCTTTTGCACGATGATTTTCCACGCGGGATTCGCGACGAGGCGGTCTGTGGTGCGGAATTCGACGAGACGCCGGTGCACGCGCACGGAGAAATGGCGGGCCGTGGAGAACTGCCGGATCAGCGGGTTGTGCGAGGCCGCGACGACTAATTTGGCGAGATCGCCGGCGCTGGAGACGTTTTGGCTGGTCAGCCCCGTCGGGTCGGCGAAATGCGTGTGGGTCATGCCGAGCGTCTCGGCCTTCGCATTCATCGCGCGGATCGCGGCCGGCATGCCACCCGGATAATTCATCGCCAGGGTGCGCGCGGCCCGGTTCTCGGAAGCCATCAGCGCCAGATGCATCAGATCACGCCGCGTCAGCGTCGTGCCGACGGTCAAGCGCGAATACCAGCCCTTGCCGTGGATGCGATCGGCCGGCGTGATCGTGATTCGCTGATCCAGCGGTTGTTTTGCGTCGAGCACCACCAGCGCGGTCATCAATTTCGTGATCGAGGCTATCGGCTGAACCGCCTCGGGACGCTTCGCGTAGAGGATCGTGGAATTCTGGGTGTCGACGACGAGCGCCGCGTTCGAGCGGACCAGTGGTTGACGCGGCTTGTGGGCATGCACGGGTCGCGCGAGCAATTGCGAGCAGACGAGCAGCAAGGCCACGCCGCCGCAAACGGACGCGGCACGGGTTCGGAAGGGGCTACGGATTGGCATGGCGGTCCTTTGTCGATTGCCGCCAACTTTACAGATTGCATCGCATTGCGCAAGAGCATGTTCGCGCAAATCACGGATTTCCCTCATGCCTTTTCCGTCGATCCCGGCGCGCGACGCAGTTCTTTGTCGCGATACATGCGGTGCTCCGCGATGCTCTGCAGTTCGCGCACCTCGCGCGCGTCCTGGGGATAGTTGGCGATGCCGACGCTGACGGTGCAGCGGATCATCCGCGAGCGTAATTCCAGCGTCGTCTTGTAGACGTTGTTGCGGATGCGCTTGACCACGGCGTCGGCCATGTCGGCCGTTGCGCCGGGCAGCAGAACGGCGAATTCATCGCCGCCATTGCGCGCGGCCCGATCGGTGTTGCGAATGCTTCGCAACAAACACTTCGCAACCAGCGTCAGCGCGCTGTCGCCGGCCTCCCGGCCGAATTCCTCGTTGACCCGGTCCAGGTGGTCGATATCCACCATCAGCACCGCGTAGGGCGCGCGCAGGCGCTCGCGCGCTTCATGCTCGCGGCGCCACAAATCCGTGAAGCTGCGCTGATTGAACAGGCCCGTCAGCGGGTCATGGTGGGCGAGGCGCTCGATCCGTTGGCGTGCATCGGTGATGTCCGCGGCCAGCGTCGAGGTCAGGTAGGCGACGAGCAGGATCGGCGCGAGCACGCCGACGGCCCGGCTGGCGAAGCCGAGGGACAGGACATCGTGTCCAGGGGAGACCGCGGCAACGAGCACGTAGCATGCCGCCACCGCCGCGACCTGCAGCATCGTGTTGAGCCGGCCCAAGGTGAGCGCGCTGAGGATGATCGGCAACAAGTACAAATTCAGCAGCGCACTGTCGGATTTGCCGGTGAACCAGACCACGCCGCCGACGAAAGCCACCATCGACCAGGATTCGGTCAGCAGCTTCACCCGGGTGCGGCCCGGCAGGAACAGGCGTGCGCGAAAGCCGAGGATCAGCGCCGCGAAGGTCGCGAGCAGGCCTATGACCGGCCAGAAATGCGCGGTCAGCGCCTTCGACCACACGAGCACCAGCGCGGCGAGCGCCAGGCACAAGATTTCAATCGAGCGGGTGCTGCGCACGGCGGATCAAGTGCCCCGCGCGGCGGCCGACAAGGCGGGTCGGCGCGCGGCGCCCAGCAGCCGCAGTTCCTTCAACGCATGCTCGAAGTGCGGATCGGCCTTCAGTTCGATGTCCGGGACGATTCCCGTGTGGTTTATCGACACGCCCGACGGGGTGTAGTAGAGCGACGTCGTCAATTTCAGCGCGCGGCCGCCCGGCAGGGGCATCACGGTCTGCACCGAACCCTTGCCGAAGGTGCGCCCGCCCATCAGCGTCGCGCGCCCGTGGTCTTTCAGTGCGCCCGCGACGATCTCGGCGGCCGACGCGGAGCCGCCGTCGACCAGCACGACGATCGGCGCGCCGTCCAGATCGTCGCCCGGTGTCGCATCCATTTCGAAATTTGCATCCGGCGTGCGTCCCTTTGCGCTGACGATGATGCCGCTGTCGATGAAATCGTCCGCAACCGCGACCGCGGCTTCGAGCACGCCGCCGGGGTTGTCGCGCAAATCGAGAATGAGTCCCTTCAGGGGCGCGCCATTGTCGCGCCGCAGCGATTGCAGCGCGGTCTTCACCTCGCTGGCGGTCGTGTCGCTGAATTCCGCGATGCCGACGTAACCGTAGCCGGGCGCCACGATCTTCGCGCGAACACTGTGCAGTTCGACCCGGCCGCGCACCACGGCGACCTCGAGCGGACGATCGTTGGAGCCGCGCAGGATGCCGATGCGCACCGTGGTGCCGGGTTTGCCGCGCAGACGATCGATCGTTTGCGCGACACTCGCGTTCGTGACCCGGTTTCCGTCGACGCTCGAGATCACATCGCCCGCCCGCAGCCCCGCGATCGCCGCGGGCGACCCGGCGAACACCGACACGATGACCACCTGACCGTCTTCCGCCGAGGTTTCTATGCCCACTCCGGAATATTCCCCGGCGCTGTCGAGCTGGACTTCGGCGTACTGCCGCTGGTCCAAATACTCGGAATAAGGATCCAGGGAGGAGACCATGCCGCCGATCGCCGCCTGCAGCAGATCGTGATCATCCACCGGCGCCACGTATTCCTGTTTCACGCGCGCTAGAACGTCGGCGAACTGGCGGGCGTCGCTCCAGGGCAGCGCGGCGGGCGCCGCCGCCTTTTGCGCGAACACACCGCGGGCCGTTCCCAGCGCGAATCCGGCCAGGATACCGATCGCAACGAGCAGCAGCTGACGGACTTTGGTCGGCATGGGAGGCGGAGCATACGCCGCGGGGCGAGGCCGCCGCTAGCCGGCTTTGGCCCCGGTGCGGCCCGGCCCGAAGTCGAACAGACCGGTCGACGTCGAAAAACACGAATACAGCGACAGATCGCGCAGCGCTTCATCCAGCGCGACCGGTTTGCCGATGAAGAACCCCTGGCCGAAATCCGCGCCGAGGGCGACGGCCCGGGCGCGGATTGCATCGGTCTCGATGCTGGTCGCGATCGCATCCAGCCCGAAGCCCTGGGCGAGCTTCGTGATCGCGATGAACAGCGACTGCGAGTGCGGATCGCGCAGCAGCGAGCGGCCGAGGCAGCCGTCGATCTTCACGCTGCTGACCGGCAGCGCATTGAGATTCGACAGCGACGCCGGGTCCCGGCCGAAGTTATCCAGGGCGAACGGCACGCCCAGGTCGCGCAGCCTGCGCATCGGCGCGGCGATGCGGGTCACGCGGCCATCGACGGCGGCCTCGGGAAATTCGAAGCCGAGAACGCCGGGTTCGATCCGCGCGACGCGCAGCGTACTCTCGAGCATCCGCCAAAACTCGGCATCTCCCAGCGACGCGGCGGTCAGGTTCACGGAGAAGGACGCAGGGTGCTGCCGCAGGGTTTCGCGGCAGCCGTCCAGCCGGGACAAGACCTGGTCCAACACCCACAGGTCGATTCGGCGCGCGAGCGCCGGGTCGGAATCGGCCTGCGCCCATTTTTCATAGCCGAGCCGCGCGCCGTCGGGGGCGCGCATCCGCAGCAACACCTCGAAACGCGGGTCGGCCGGCGCGGCCCCCAGCGGCAGCACCGGCTGCGCGAGCAGCTCCAGGCTCTCTCCGGCAAACGACTCGGCGATCAGCGGCCACACGCCGCCGGCGCGATGGCCGTCCGCGGCGCCGCGGCCTCCGCCGACGTAATGCACCTCGACGCGGTTGCGACCACGCAGCTTCGCGGTACGACACGCGAGTTCCGCGGCGGCGAGCCCGTCCGGCAGCGGTCGCCGCAGGTCGCAGACCCGGGCGACGCCGATGCTCAGGCTGACGAGCACCGGCTTGTCATCGCGCGTGCGCGAGAATTTCACCACCGCGGAACGCAGCTCCTCCGCGACGCGCGCTGCCGGTTCGATTCCGCAACCCGGCACGAACAGCGCGAAGCGATCGCCGCCGAGGCGCGCGGCCAGCGTGTTGCCGCGCGCTTTCGACACCAGCAGACCGGCGACGCGATCGATGACCTCGTCGCCCGCCGGCATTCCATGGGTCTCATTGACGACACTCAGTTGGTCGATGTCGATGTACAGCACGCCGTATGCCGGGGCGGGTGCCGACTCCTGCGCCATCAGCGCTTCGGCCTGGGCGATGAACGCCGCCTGGGTCAGCAGCCCGGTGTCCGGATCGAAGCTCGCATGCACGATCATTCCCGCCTTGCGCGCGAGCATCTCCAGGATTTCGGCGTCCTGCAGCTGGAAGTCAGTGTCCGCCTCGAGCCTGAATATCGCGACGGCGCCGATCACACGCCGCTCGACGTCGAATATCGGTGTGGAAATGGCCTTGTACGGCATCGCCAATCTGGCTCCGTCGAACACCAGACGGTTCGCGACCAGGGTGCGGCCATGCAGCTGTGCCCGGGTCATCAAATGCTGGTTCAGTTGCGACAGGGCCGCCGTGGACAGGCGATGCGCAGGATCCGGCGGCGTGCGGCAGATCGAGATGCGCCGGTCCGGCAGCAACAGAACCGCGGCCACGCCGGGCAGGTGCTCGAGCGCAAGCGCCGGGATTTGCCCCAGGGATTCGACGCCGCGCTCGAGCCCCGCCGCGCTCAGGCGATGATACAAATCGAGATTGCGGCTGGTATCGGCGAGTTGCGCGTGCAATTCGCCGATCGCGGCGCGGGCCGCCAATTCGCTCTGCACGCAGTCGAGCGCCGGTCCCAGGCGGGCGTGCACCTGCGCCAGATCGGGCGGTTCCTGTCCGTCGGCGGTGAGCGCAACCACGACGAAGCCCAGCACGTCGCCGAGTGCGCCGCGGATGCGAAAGCCGAAACAGCGCGCCGGCCCCCCGTGCAGATCCGCGAGCCCGTCTATTTCGGTATGCCGGTTGGTGCCGGTGTGAACCAGGATCGCCAATGTCGGCTGCAACGCGCCCACCGACGCCGGATCGCTGCACCACAAGATCGAGCCGTCTGCGCCAGCGAACAGGGTGCGCTGCAAATTCGGCAACAGTCGCGCAAGCAGGGCCCCATAGGACTGCCAGGTAAGGATTCCAGCGCTCATGCTCTCTCCGCGGAGTTTCGACTCGCGCCTACGATCCGACATAACGGCGGCGGATACCAGGACGCGTTCGGCAGTTCGGAGTGCGCCTTGCGCTGCACCCGGCGCCGTACGACATAACGCGACCGCTGCGGCCTGATTTCGGACGGCCGACGCCTACGGACTACCCTTGAACCAGGTTTGTGGATCCAGCGGCTTGCGCCCCTTGCGGACCTCCAAATAGAGTTGCGGCGCCGGGCTGGACTCAGCGCTCATCGCGGCAATGACGTCGCCCGGGGACACCCGGTCGCCGACCGACTTGTAAAGAACCTCGGCGTGCCCGTACAGACTCAGGTAGCCGTCGCCGTGCGAGATGATCAGCAACAATCCCAGCCCCTGCAGCCAGTCCGCGTATACCACCCGGCCATAATAGGGCGCGCGCACGCGCGCGCCCTTCGCCACGTCGAGCAGATCCCCGTTCCAGCGCAGGCTGCCCTGCGCCGAGTCGAGACGCACCTCGCCGAAATGTGCGGCCAGGCGGCCGGCCACCGGCCAGGAAAGCCGTCCGCGCATCTGCGCGAACGGGCGCTGCGGCCCGGATGGGAAGTTCTGCATGACGCGCGCGAGATCGGCGATCAAGGATTCGACGGATTGCTCCTCGCGGCGCAGCGACCCGAGTTCCTGATCGCTGCTCTTGACCTCGCGGGAAACGGCGAGGAGGGCTGCGTTGCGGGTTTGCCGCGCCGCCTCGATGGCCGCCAGTTCGCGCTCGGCATCGTCCTGCAGGTCCTCGAGGTGCAACGCCTGTTGCCCCGTCTCACGCGCGAGATCGGCAAGCCGCTGCATGCGGTCGCGAATGGCGTTGATCTCGGCCGCGCGTGCACGCCCGAAATAGCCGTAATAGCTGAGCATGCGGCCGGCCTTGCCGGGGTCGACCTGGTTCAGCAGTAATTTGATCTGTTCGCGATTTCCGATCATGTAGGCGGCGAGGATCTGCCCTGCGAGGCGCGATCGCTCCGCATCGAGAGCCCGCGCGGCGCGCGCCTTTTCCGCGATCAACGCGCCGAGCCGGCTCTGTGCCGCGCGTGCCGCCGCGCGCAGCGCGTCGAGCGCGCGCCGCTTGGTGGTGATTTCGAGCTCGGCCCGGCGCAGAGCGGCACTCAAGGCGTCGCGTTTCTGCAATTCGGCGCCGCGCCGCGCCGCGATCCGCGCGATCCGCGCCCGCAGCACGGCAAGCTGTTGCCGGGCCCGCGGTACGGTGGTCGGCGCAGCCGCATGCAGCCCGGCGGCCGACCCGGGCGCCGATCCGGCTGCGAGCGCGAGCGCGAGCGCGAGCGCGCGGGGTTTCCAAATGTGCTGCCATGAACTTTTCATCTCGGGACGCCAAGCATACAAGGCTTGCCGGCGCTGCTATACTTGCGCGCCCAAAAAGGCGACGGATCGGAACCGCTCATGCAGCGATTGATCGAATATGCTGGCCATCATCCCTGGCTGACCGCCGGCGCGGTGCTCGCCGCCGTCGCCGTGCTGGTCTACGAGCTGCGCGCCCGTATCGAAGCGTTCGCCGCATTGAGCTCGGCCGAAGCCGTGCGCTTGATGAATCAAGGCGCACTGGTGCTCGATCTTCGGTCGAAAGAGGCCTTCGATGCCGGCCATATCGGCGACGCGCGCAACATTCCGGCCGCGCAGCTCGACGCCCAGATCGAATCGTTGAAGAAGTGGCGCGAGAAGCCGGTCATCACCTATTGCGATAGCGGCCGCGAAGGCGCCGCCGCGGCCCGCAAGCTTGCGGGCCTGGGATTCGCCAAGGTGGCGAATCTGGAGGGCGGTGTCGCCGCGTGGGTCCGCGAGAACATGCCGCTCGCGAAGCCCGAGGGCGCGAAACGCGGCGGTTCATGAACTCCCCCGCGATCACGATCTACCTGGCCCATTGGTGTCCGTATTGCCAGCGAGCGCTGGAGCTGCTGCGGGAGAAGAAACTCGCTTTCACCGTCATCGACGTGGACCAGGACCCCGCGCTTCGCGCGGAAATGGTGGCCCGCAGCGGACGGCGGACCGTACCGCAGATATTCTTCGGCGAACGCCATTTGGGCGGTTGCGACGATTTGATGGCATTCGACCGGAGCGGAGAATTCGACCGATTAATTCAGGGGGATCGATGAGCGACGACACGACGACGGAACCGCAGGCGAGCATCGACGGCGTGCAGGTCACGCTCCAGACCGTCTATTTGAAGGATTGTTCGTACGAATCGCCGAATGGACCGCGGCTGCCGAACAACCAGACCTGGGAGCCGAAGTTTCAGCTGAACATGAACACCTCCGCCGAAGACATCGGGCCGGACGTGCGCGAGGTCCTGCTGACGATCACGCTGGAGGCCAAACAGGGCGACGCGACGCTGTATCTCGTCGAAGTCAAGCAGGCCGGCGTCTTCACGGTCGTCGGCGCGTCGGAGCCTGACTTGAAGCGCTTGATCGGCAGCTTTTGCCCCGGCGTGCTCTTTCCCTACGCTCGCGAAGCGGTGTCGGATCTGATCACCAAGGGCGGATTTCCGAGTTTCCTGCTGCCGCTCGTCAACTTTGATCTGCTGTATGCGCAAGCCGCCGAGACGTCCCAACCGGGTGCGGTCAACTAAAGCGTCCCGGACGCGCCGGAGGCCTGGACGATGAGTCAGCCTTTGACGCTCCGCGAACCGATGGTGGTGATCGGCGCCGGCTCCTGGGGCACGGCGCTCGCCATCCAACTCGCGCGCGAAGGACACCCGACCTGCCTTTGGGGGCGCGACGCGGCGGATCTCGAATCGATGCGGGTCCAGCGCCGGAACCGGCGTTACCTGCCGGGCGCCGCGTTCCCGGAATCGCTGCGGGTGGAGCCGGATCTGAAGCGGGCGCTCGAGGGCGTCCGCGACGTCCTGATCGCGGTCCCATCGCACGCATTCCGTGAAACCCTCGAGACGGTGCGTCCGCTGCTCACCGCCGCGGCGCGCGTCGCCTGGGCGACGAAGGGTATGGAAATGCAAAGCGGCCTGCTGCCGCATCAGGTGGCGCTCGAGGTGCTCGGCGACAGACCCACGGCGGTCCTGTCGGGGCCGACCTTCGCCGTCGAGGTCGGTGCCGGACTGCCGACGGCGATGACGGTGGCCTCGCGTGATGCCCAGTTCGGCGCGGAGCTTGCGAGGAATTTGTCCGGACCGAAATTTCGCGCCTACCTGCAGGCCGACATCATCGGTGTCGAAATCGGCGGAGCCGTCAAGAACGTCATCGCCATCGGATCCGGAATTTCCGACGGCCTCGGATTCGGCGCGAACACCCGGGTCGCGCTGATCACCCGAGGTCTCGCCGAGATGATGCGGCTCGGTGTGCGCCTCGGTGCGGCGCGCGACACGTTCATGGGACTCGCGGGACTCGGCGATCTGGTGCTCACCTGCACCGACGATCAGTCGCGCAATCGACGCTTCGGGATCGCGCTCGGCCGCGGCGCGTCGTCCGCGGATGCCGCGCGCGCGATCGCGCAAGTGATCGAGGGTGTGCCCGCGGCGCGCGCGGTGCGCGAAGTCGCCACCCGGCTCGGCGTCGAGATGCCGATTTGCGAACAGGTTTACCAGATCGTGCATCGAGGCGGCGAAGTCCGCGCGGCGGTCGACACGCTGATGCGGCGCGCGCTGCGCGCGGAAGGCGACTGAACACGGTCAGCGCGCCGGAAAACCGCGCTGGCGCCAGGCCTCGTAAACGACGATGGCCACCGCATTGGACAGATTGATGCTGCGCGATGCGGCGTGCATCGGTATGCGCAGCGTGCGCGCCGCGTCGATGCGCGCGAGCGCCGCCGGCGGCAAACCGCGCGTTTCCGGGCCGAACAGCAGCGCGTCGCCGGCGCGGAATTCCACCTCGTCGTAGCGGCGCTCACCGCAGGTCTCGACGGCGAACACCCGGGCATCGCCCAAATCTCCCAGACAGGCGTCCAGATCGGCGTGGACCTTCAGCGCCGCAAGATCGTGATAATCGAGTCCGGAGCGGCGCAAGCTCTTGTCGTCCAGCCGAAAGCCCAGCGGCTTCACCAGGTGCAGCGTCGCGCCGGTATTCGCGCACAGCCGGATCGCGTTGCCGGTATTCGGCGGAATCTCCGGTTCGAACAGGATGACGTGCAACACCGGCGGGGCGCGCTCAGCCTGCGCTCAGGCGGCGTCTTCCATGCCGAGTTCCTTCATCTTCCGCGTCAAAGTGTTGCGGCCCCAGCCGAGCAGTTTCGCGGCCTCCTGCTTCATGCCCTCGGCCTTTCGCAATGCGACGCGGATCAGGATCCGTTCGACTTCCGGAACCGCATGGTCGAGGAGCCGCTGCGTGCCGGCGTCGAGTTCTTGTTCGGCCCAGTGCGTCAACTTCAATGCCCAGTCCTGCGTCGGCGCGGCGCCGCCGTGGATTCCGCCCAAGTCCTGCGGAATGTCCTCGGCGCGAATTTCGCGGCCGGGCGCCGTCACCGTCAGGCGCCTGCAGGCATTGACGAGCTGGCGGACGTTGCCCGGCCAGTCGAAGGCGACCAGTGCGGTTTCGGCGGAAGGCATCAGCAACTTCGGCTCGACGCCGAGCTCCTGGCCGGCGAGCGCGAGATAGTGCCGCAAGAGTTCCGGGATGTCCTCGCGCCGCTCCCGTAATGGCGGGATTTCGATCCGGATCACGTTGAGCCGGTGCAGCAAGTCCTCGCGAAACTGTCCGGAGACGACGCGAGCCTCGAGTTCCTGATGAGTCGCCGCGATCACGCGAACGTCGACCTTGACCGGAATCTGACCGCCGACCCGATAGAACTCCCCTTCCGCGAGCACGCGCAGCAGCCGCGTCTGCAGCGCGGGTGACATGTCGCCGATTTCGTCCAGGAACAGCGTACCGCCGTCGGCCTGCTCGAAGCGGCCACGGCGCAGCCCATCGGCGCCGGTAAACGCACCCTTCTCGTGACCGAACAGCTCCGACTCGAGCAGATCGGCCGTGAAGGCGGCGGTGTTCAGGGCCACGAAGGCCTTGCTGGACCGCGGGCTGTGACGGTGCAGCGCGCGGGCGACGAGTTCCTTGCCGGTGCCCGATTCACCGGTGATCAGCACCGTCATGCTGGAGCGCGACAGCCGGCCGATCGCGCGGAAAACTTGTTGCATGGCCGCGGCTTGTCCGAGCAGTTCGGGTATCGATCCACGGGCTGTTTCGGCATCGTTCGCGATCGTCGCCTGGTGCGCGGCGCGGCGCACCAGGTCGACTGCCTTGTCGATGTCGAAGGGCTTCGGCAGATATTCGAACGCGCCACCCTGATACGCCGCGACCGCGGCGTCCAGATCGGAATGCGCGGTCATCACGATCACCGGCAGGCCGGGTCTCGTGCCCTGAATCTCCTTGAGCACGTCGAGACCGCTGCGGCCGGGCATGCGGATGTCCGTCATCAGCACATCCGGAGTATCGGTGCGCAGGGCGGCGAGCACGGTGTCGGCCTGGTCGAAGCTCTTGGCGAGCATGCCGCCGCTCTTCAGCGCCTTCTCGAGCACCCAGCGGATCGAGGCGTCGTCGTCGACCAGCCATACGCGTAAGGGCTTTGCGTTCATACGGAGTCCATGGGCAGGGAGATCGTGAAGACGGTGCGGCCAGGCTCACTGTCGAATTCGATGAGACCGCCGTGACGGCTCACCAGGTCCTGGGCGATGCCGAGGCCCAATCCGGATCCGCCGTCGCGTCCGGAGACCAGGGGATAGAAAATCGTGTCCCGGATCTCAGCCGGCACGCCCGGCCCGTTGTCCTCGAACTGGACGGAGGCGACGAGCCGGTGGCGTTTGGAGCCGACGTTGACGTTGGTCGCCGCGCGCGTCCTGAGCACCAGGCGCGGCTCGGCGGTCGCGCCGCCCGACAGGGCTTGGAGCGCGTTGCGGCCGAGATTCAACATCGCCTGAATGATGTGATTGGGGTCGACGATCAGCGGCGGCAGACTCGGATCGTAGTCCCGGTCGACCGTCACGCCGGGGGCCGCCTCGCTGCGCAACAGCCGGTGAACCCGTTCCAGCATTTCATGCACGTTGGTCCGCTGTTTCGCCGGCGGTCGGCCGGGCCCGAGCATCGAGTCGAGCAGGCCGGTGAGCCGGTCCGCTTCGCTGATGATGACGCGCGTGTATTCGCGCAGCGCCGGATCGAGCAGTTCGCGCTCGAGGAGCTGGGCCGCCCCGCGCAGGCCACCCAGTGGATTCTTGATCTCGTGCGCGAGCTGCCGCACCATCAAACGGCTGCCGTCCAACTGGGCGAGCAGCGCGGTCTCCCGCGTCAGGCGCCGGTGCTGGGTGATGTCCTCTATCTCGAGCAGGATCCTCGCATCCGCGTCGATCGACACCTCGGTCACGGCACAGTCGAGTATCCGGTCGAACCCGACCGGTCCGTGCCAGGCGAGTTCGCGCTGAACGACGCCTTCGCCGCCGGCGAGCGCGCGTTCGAACAACGGGAGGAGAGGGTCGGTGCCGCGCATCAATTCACCGATCCCGCGCCCTAGCGCCTGATTCGGGCCGAGCCCGACCAGGGTCTGCGCGGCCGCGTTCAGGTAGGTCACCTGCAGTTGCGGATTCAGTACGAACACGCTGGTCAGCAGCGCATCGAGCACGTCCGTGCCGCGAAGACCGAGCGCGGTCGACCGCAGTTCAGCCGCCATGTGGATTCACGGACCGCGGGCGGCCCGCCGGACTCAGTGTTTGTGGTGCGGCATCAACAGCGACGGACGGTGTACATAGAAGATCACCGAGGCGCTGTTCTGCGTGGTGCCGCTCGCGCGATCCACGATGGCCGCGCTCAAGGTGTAAGCACCCCGCGGCAGATCGGCCAGGGAAAAGCTCGTCAGGCCGGCGTCGGCCGTCAGTGTGCTGCCGTTCAATGTCCACACGAGCGCGTGAGCGGGCTGCAATTTCGGCTGCAGGGACAGCTGTACCGGCACGTCGATGCTGACGAAAGCTTGTTCGGGCGCGGGCGAGGTGATGGCGAACGCGGTGTAGGGAACGGCTGCGGGGGGCGCACTCGGCCGGCCCGGGGCCGCGGTCTCCGCCGGCGGCGACGGCGTACCGTGGGTCGGCACATCGGCAACGATTTCGATGCGCTGCGCTCCGGGCACCGGCTGGTCGGCGTAATGGATGATTCCCGACGCATCGGTCCATTTGTAAATGACCGCGGCCGGACACGCCGTGCAGACGAACATTCCCAGCGCGAACAGTGGCCGCCAATGGTGCATGACTCGAGAGCATAGTCCTATCGCCTCCCGGCCACAAAGCCAGGTGACGGCGGCGTGACCGCCGTCACCTTCAGGGGCTCGAACCCTAGCCGAACGGGTTCATCAAAGACTGTAGTACATCTCCAGCTCGATCGGATGCGTCGTCATGCGCAGACGGGTCACATCCTTCATTTTCAGGTCGATGTACGCGTCGATCAGGTCGTCCGTGAACACGCCGCCGACCTTCAGGAACGCCCGATCCTTGTCGAGGTAATCCAGCGCCATGTCCAGCGAATGGCATACCGTCGGAATCTTCTTGTCTTCCTCGGGTTCCAGGTCATACAAGTCCTTGTCGGCGGGATCGCCGGGGTGGATCTTGTTCTGAATGCCGTCGAGCCCGGCCAGCAGCATCGCGGCGAACGCGAAGTACGGGTTCGCGGTCGCGTCCGGGAACCGCACCTCGATACGTCGGCCCTTCGGATTGGAAATCCAGGGAATGCGGATCGACGCCGAACGGTTGCGCGCGGAGTAGGCGAGTTTCACCGGCGCCTCGAAGCCGGGCACGAGCCGCTTGTAGCTGTTGGTGCTCGCATTGGTGAAGGCGTTGATCGCACGGGCGTGTTTGATGATGCCGCCGATGTAGTACAGCGCGATGTCCGACAGGCCGCCGTATTTGTCGCCGGCGAACAGGGCCTTGCCATCCTTTTGCAGGGATTGATGGACATGCATGCCGTTGCCGTTGTCGCCGACGATCGGCTTCGGCATGAACGTCAGGGTCTTCCCGTAGTTATGCGCGACATTTTGCAGCGCGTATTTCAGGATCTGGACCTCGTCGGCCTTCTTGGTCAGCGTGTTCGCCGCCACGTTGATCTCGCCCTGGCCGGCGGTCGCGACCTCGTGATGATGAACCTCGAATTTCAGGCCCATCTCCTCGCAGGCGAGCGACATCGCGGTGCGGATGTCCTGCTGCGAATCGGTCGGAGGCACGGGGAAGTAGCCGCCCTTCACGCCCGGGCGGTGTCCCTTGTTCCCATCCTCGTAGTGCTTGCCCGAGTTCCAGGCGCCTTCGTAGGCGTCGACCTCGTACGCGCAACCATTCATGCCGACGTTCACCGTCACGGTGTCGAAGATGAAGAACTCATTCTCCGGTCCGAACAAGGCGCTGTCGGCGATCCCCGTCGATTTCAAATAAGCTTCGGCGCGCTTGGCGAGCGAGCGCGGGTCGCGTCCGTAGCCCTGCATCGTCGTCGGCTCGATCACATCGCAACGGATGTTGACGGTGGCCTCTTCGTAGAAGGGATCGAGGACCGCCGTCGACGGGTCGGGCATCAGGATCATGTCGGACTCGTTGATACCCTTCCATCCGGCGATCGACGATCCGTCGAACATCTTGCCGTCCTGAAAGAAGCCTTCGTCGACCAAGCGCGTCGGCACGGTCACGTGCTGCTCTTTACCGATCGTGTCGGTAAAACGAAGATCGGCGAATTTCGCGTCTTTCTCTTGAATCAATTTCAGAACATCAGCGGGAGTCATGATTCTCCTCCAAGTACGGTAAAGGACGGTGTCGAGTCCGGCCAGGGCTCCGGGGTGACGAGGTAATGCAGCTACCGTGCCACATTCTGGGGCATTGCGGATCAAGCACTTGCGCCGGCGGTCATGAGGATCGGGGTCAAGTATGCACCAAAATAAGGCGGACAGCCGATTTGGCGCATCATAATCGTGCGGGCTATGCCAGGAGGGGCGGCGTGCGTGATGCCTCGCTATACTCGATCGCTTTTTCTCCATCGTGAGCATGTTCATGGCACAAGCCGTTTCGCCACCGCGCACCTTTCAGGATTTGATCTTCGCGCTGCAGCGCTATTGGTCCGACCAGGGCTGCGTGATCCTGCAGCCGTACGATATGGAGATGGGAGCCGGAACCTTCCATCCGGCCACTTTTCTGCGTGCGGTCGGCCCCGAACCCTGGAACGCCGCCTATGTACAGCCGTCGCGCCGGCCGACCGACGGTCGCTATGGCGACAATCCGTTCCGGCTGCAGCACTATTATCAGTTCCAGGTGGTCATGAAGCCCTCGCCGGAAGATTTCCAGGAGCTGTACCTGGGCTCGCTGCGCGCGCTGGGCTTCGACCTGTTGACCCATGACATCCGCTTCGTCGAAGACAACTGGGAGTCGCCGACACTCGGCGCCTGGGGCCTGGGTTGGGAAGTCTGGCTGAATGGCATGGAAATCACGCAATTCACGTACTTCCAGCAGGTTGGCGGCCTCGACTGCCGCCCGGTCATGGGGGAAATCGCCTATGGCTTGGAACGATTGGCCATGTACATCCAGGGGGTCGAAAGCATCTTCGACATCGTCTGGTCGGAGTGCCTGGATCGCAGGATCACCTACGGCGACGTCTTCCACCAAAACGAGGTCGAGCAGTCGGCTTATAATTTCGAGAAAGCGGACACGGAGTTGTTGTTGCGTGCGTTCGAGGGACACGAGAGCGCGTGTACGCGCCTGATCGAAGAGCGCTTGGTGCTCCCGGCTTATGAACAGATGATTCGCGCGTCGCACAGCTTCAATCTGCTCGATGCCCGGCACGCCGTTTCGGTAACCGAACGGCAGCGGTACATCTTGCGCGTGCGCACGCTCGCGCGCGCCGTCGCGGATGGGTATCGGCAAAGCCGGGAGGCGCTCGGCTTTCCGCTGCTGCGCGGCCTGCCTGCCGGGCAGGCCGCCTGATGAAGAAGCGCGATCTATTGTTCGAACTCGGCGCGGAAGAGTTGCCGCCTCGCGGCCTGCTCGGCCTGTCCACGGCGCTTGCCGACAACCTCGCGGCGGGGCTCGATGCGGCAGGTATCGGCCACGGCGCCGTCCGGCGCTTCGCGACGCCACGGCGGCTCGCGGTACTCATCGAGGGCTGCGCGGGCCAGCAACCCGACCGACCGGTCGAACGTCGTGGTCCACCGAAGAGCAACGCCTACGCGCCGGACGGTCAACCGACGCAGGCGGCGCTCGCCTTCGCGAAGAGCTGCGGCGTGACGCCGGCCGAGCTCACGCTGCTGTCGACGGACAAGGGCACGTGGCTCGCGTATCACGGGACTGAAAAGGGCGTGCCCACGACGTCGCTCTTGGGCGCGATCGTGAGCCGGGCGCTCGCCGCGCTGCCGATACCGAAGCGCATGCGCTGGGGCGCCGGCACCGTGGAATTCCTGCGGCCGGTGCATAACGCCGTGCTGTTGTTCGGCGCCGAAGTCGTGCCGTGCGAGATTCTCGGCGTGCGCACCGGCCGCCATTCCTTCGGGCACCGTTTCCACGCGCCGGGTCCGATCGCCTTGCGGACGGCGCGTGGTTACCAAGACGCGCTGCGGCGCGCGAAGGTGATCGCGGATTTCGAGGAACGGCGCGAATTGATCCGTGCGTCCGTGGCCGAAACCGCCTCCTCGCTCGGCGGACGCGCGCTGGTGGATGCGGCGCTTCTGGACGAAGTGACCGCATTGGTCGAGTGGCCGGTGCCCGTCGCCGGTCGCTTCGAGGAGCGCTTTTTGGCGCTGCCGCGCGAGGTCATCATCGCGACCGTGCAGGACCACCAACGCTACTTTCCGGTGGAGATGGCGGACGGCAGCTTGAGCGCATGGTTCATCACCGTGAGCAACCTGGCGAGCCGCGACCCGTCGAAAGTGCGGGAGGGGAACGAGCGGGTGGTGCGGCCGCGTTTGAGCGATGCCTCTTTTTTTTGGGACCAGGACCGCAAACACTCCCTCGACGCCTACGCGGCCAAACTCGGCGGCGTCACATTCCAGGGCAAACTCGGCAGCTACGCCGACAAGACGGCCCGCATCCGGGCGCTCGGCGGCCGGATCGCGTCGTTGATCGGCGCCGGGGAGCATTTCGGGCGCGCGGCGGATCTGGCGAAGGCCGACCTGATGACGGCGATGGTCGGCGAATTTCCCGAATTGCAGGGCACGATGGGCCGCCACTACGCAACGGCGGCCGGCGAGGATCCCGCGGTCGCCTGCGCGCTCGAGGAGCAGTATCGGCCGCGATTCGCCGGCGATGCGCTGCCGGCGACGCCACTCGGGCGGACGCTCGCGCTGGCGGACAAGATTGATACCCTGGTGGGCATATTTGCGATCGATCAAAAGCCGACCGGAACCCGCGATCCGTTCGGGCTGCGGCGCGCCGCGCTCGGCGTGCTGCGTATCCTGCTGGAGACGCCGCTCGATCTGGATTTGACCGCGTTGATCGAGGCCTCCGCGGCGGCGCAGCCGGTGGCTCGCGATCGCGCGGCGGCCGAGGCCGATGCGTTCATACTGGACCGGCTGCGCGGTCTGCTGATCGAGCGCGGCGACGGCACCACCAGCGAAATGGTGGAGGCGGTGCTCGCGACCGCGTCGCGCTCGCCGGTGGATGTTGTCGCACGACTCGGCGCGTTGCGGGAATTTCTGGCGCATGAGGACGCCACGGTGTTGACCGCGGCGAACAAACGCATCGGCAACTTGCTGCGCAAGACCGCGGTCGATCTTGCGGTCGCTGTTGATCCGCGGCTGTTCGTCGAAGCGGCCGAGGGGCGGTTGCATCAGACGGCGGTTCGCCTCGCGCCGTCGGTTCGGGGCGCGCTCGAGCGACGGGATTACGCCGAATGTCTGCGGCTCGCGCTCGGCCTGCGCGCCGACATCGACGGATTCTTCGACGGCGTGATGGTCATGGATGAGAATCGCGCACTGCGCGAGAACCGGCTGGCCTTGCTGCGGGACGCGGCATCGCTGATCGGCGCAGTCGCCGATCTATCACGGCTGCCGGGCTGAGCGGGGCAGATGCAGTACCTACGCTCGCTGATATTCACCACCTACATGATGGTCTCCGCGTGCGTCTGCGGCGCGGTGATGGGAATCTGCTTTTGGCTGCCGTACCGGCAACAGTTCGGGCTGGCGCGCACCTGGGCGCGTTGGCTGTTGTGGGTGCTGCAGCGGCTCTGCGGCTTGGGATATGTGGTGGAGGGCCGTGAACACATCCCGGCGGGCAATCACATCGCGATGAGCAATCATACGTCTGCGTGGGAAACAGTGGCTCCGTTCGTGCTTTTTCCGCCGCAAGTGTGGGTCTTGAAGCGCGAATTATTGTGGATTCCCTTCATGGGGTGGGGATTGAAGAGACTACGCCCGATTGCAATCAACCGTGGAGCCGGCCATCGGGCCGTGAGCCAAGTGGTCGAGCAGGGCGCAAGCCGACTCGCCGATGGGCTATGGGTCATCATATTTCCCGAGGGAACGCGGGTGGTCGCCGGACAGCAGCGAAAATACGGCGTCAGCGGCGCGCTGCTCG
This sequence comes from Pseudomonadota bacterium, assembly GCA_021780475.1. Lineage (GTDB taxonomy): Bacteria > Pseudomonadota > Gammaproteobacteria > Steroidobacterales > Steroidobacteraceae > Bog-1198. The sequence goes on along the minus strand of JAJXYR010000044.1, from coordinate 6,242 downwards.
CTCAGACCACCGGCAAGCTGATCGTGCCGATCTCGCACAATGCCGGCGCCTTTTGGCCGCGCCGCGGCTTCTTGAAGAAGCGCGGCACGATCCAGGTGATCATCGGCTCGCCGATCGATCCCGCCGGCAAGGAGCCGCGTCAACTCAACGAGGAAGTGCGACGGGCGATCGAGGCCGGATTGGCGCGGATCGAAGAACGCTCGGCGCGCGGCGCGATTGCCGGAGCCGGCGCGTGACGGAAGTCGCCGCCTTCGCGGCGACTTGTCAAATGTCCAGGTTGGACACCTGCAGCGCGTTCTTTTCGATGAATTCCCGTCGCGGCTCGACGGCATCGCCCATCAAGGTGGTGAAGATTTCGTCGGCGGCGACGACGTCTTCGATCCGAACCTGCATGAGGCGCCGGGTTTCCGGGTTGATGGTCGTGTCCCACAACTGGCTCGCGTTCATTTCGCCGAGGCCTTTGTAACGCTGGATGCTTTGACCCTTTTTCGCCTGGTCGAACAGCCAGGTCATCGCCGCCTTGAAGCTCGCGATTTCGTGGCGCTCATCGCCGCGCTCTACATAAGCGCCCGGACCCATCAAATCGCCGAGCGTTTGCGCGAGGTCGGCAATCCGGCGGTATTCGGCGGAATCGAAGAACTCCCGCGGAATATGCCGTTCGGTGACCAGACCGTGTTCGGTCCACTGCAGGTTGATCCGTTGACCCCCGCCGGCAAGCGGTTCGACCAGCACCCGATAGCGGCGCGACACGTCGGCGAGCCCGTTGAGCCGCTGCTCGACCTGCGCGGCCCAGCTCTGCAGGGGCTCGACGCGGTCGAACGCGTCGGTCGGAAGTTGGGGCACATAGAGCAGTTGGTCGAGGAACCGTTCGTCGTAGCGCCGCGCCCAGCGTCTGACGATGGCCTGAACCTCGACGTATTTCCTGGCGAGGGATTCGAGTCCCGGCCCCGAAAGGGGCGGCGCCGCCGCGGCGACGTGCAAGGCCGCCCCTTCGATCGCGGTGTTCAGCAGCAGTGCATTCAACTCCAGGTCGTCTTTGACGTAGGACTCTTGTTTGCCCTTCTTGACCTTGTAGAGCGGCGGCTGGGCGATGTAGACATGGCCACGCTCGATCAAAATGGGCATCTGGCGGTAGAAAAATGTCAGCAACAGCGTGCGGATGTGAGATCCGTCGACATCGGCATCGGTCATGATGATGATGCGGTGATAACGCAGTTTGTCGACGTCGAAGTCGTCGCGGCCGATCCCGCAGCCTAGGGCCGTGATCAGTGTGCCCACCTCGGCCGACGAGAGCATTTTGTCGAAGCGCGCTTTTTCGACATTCAATATCTTGCCTTTCAGCGGCAAGATCGCCTGGGTACGTCGATCGCGTCCCTGTTTGGCGGAGCCGCCGGCGGAGTCGCCTTCGACGAGGAACATCTCCGACAGAGCGGGGTCCTTTTCCTGGCAGTCGGCGAGCTTGCCTGGCAGGCCGGCGATATCCAAGGCCCCTTTGCGGCGCGTCATCTCGCGCGCCTTGCGGGCCGCCTCGCGGGCATGCGCCGCCTCGAGAATCTTGTTGACGATCGCTCGGGCTTCCTGGGGCCGCTCCATCAAGAATTCCTCGAGCCGCGCGGCAACCACGGACTCGACGACACCCTTGACCTCGGAAGAAACCAACTTGTCCTTGGTCTGGGAGGAGAATTTAGGGTCCGGCAACTTGACCGACAAAATGGCGGTCAAGCCCTCGCGAGCGTCGTCGCCGGTGGTGGCGATCTTTTCCTTTTTCGCCGCGAGTTCCTTTTCGATGTAATTATTCAGCGTACGCGTCAGCGCCGCTCGGTAACCGGCGAGATGCGTTCCACCATCCTTCTGTGGAATGTTGTTCGTATAACAGTACATGCTCTCCTGGTACGAATCGTTCCACTGCATCGCCACTTCGACCTGAATCTGGGCGTCGCGCACTTGGAACCACAGGATTGATTCATGGACCGGCGTCTTGGTCCGGTTCAAGTGCTGAACGAATGCTTTCAGTCCACCCTCGAACTGAAATATCTCGCTCCGCTCATCGCGCTCGTCGATCAGCTCGATGCGGACGCCGGAATTGAGGAACGACAATTCCCTCAGGCGTTTCGCCAGCGTTTCATAGTTGAACGAGATGTTCGTAAAAATCTGTGCGCTCGGCTTGAAGCGCAATGTCGTTCCGCGCTCCAGGGTGTCCGCGATGGCGGCGAGCGGGGCGACTGGTTCGCCGAGCCGGTACTCCTGGCGATGCAATTTGCCGTCGCGCCGGATGTTCAACTCCAGGAAATCCGACAGGGCATTCACGACAGAAACGCCGACACCATGCAATCCGCCGGAAACCTTGTACGAGGTATCGTCGAATTTACCGCCCGAATGCAGCACGGTCATGATGACTTCCGCCGCCGATCGGCCTTCCTCGCTATGAATATCCACGGGGATTCCCCGGCCGTTGTCCGATACGGTCACGGATTCGTCGGCATGAATCCGGACGATGACCCGGTCGCAGTGCCCAGCCAGGGCTTCGTCGATGGCGTTATCGACAACCTCGAACACCATATGATGCAAGCCGCTTCCATCATCGGTGTCGCCGATATACATGCCTGGCCGTTTGCGAACCGCATCCAGGCCTTTCAAAACCTTGATTTTGGTCGAGTCGTAGACGTCGTTTTCAGCCATGGTCTGCCCTTGCGAATGAAGTGTAATTCTAGCATTTTTTGGGCTATGGCACGAATCGGGGCGGCGCGGAAACGCGCCTTAAATCAACTGCTTGGGCTACGGTCCCGATATTGTGCTGGCATTGTTCCACGTGGAACATCGGGAATCGCACTAAGGCGACATCAATATTCCCTGCGCTAGCCGAAATCGTGCCCCAGGTTGACCAAAAGCCGGGAAGTTGTCGTCCAGCGTCGTAATGACCAACTGGGTTTCGACGAGACCCACCTCGTCAATCAGCCGCTGTAGATGCTCCGCGTCGAGTTCCGCTGCCGGATCATCCAATAATAGCGTCGGTCGCACCGGGGTCTTGTTTGGAAAACAACGAAGCTGCGCGACGAGCAGGGCTGCCGCCACCAACTTCTGTTGGCCTCGCGAGATGCGTTCGCGCGCCAGGCTACCGTCCATCCGAATGAGGAGATCGGCTCGATGGGGACCAATCTGCGTCGCACCACGTTGGCGATCCAAGACTTCGCTCCGGCGCAGCCCCTCGTCAAAGGAAAATTCTTGATTCCAGCCGGGACGATATTGCAACTCCAGCTCCAACCCTAGCAGGCGCTTGATCGACTCCGCTGCATAGGGTGCGAATGACCGCAGATATCGATCCCTGGCACCCGCGATCTCGACTCCGGCTTCCAGGAGCTCTGGATTCCAAATCCGTATCAACTCCTCACGCTGGCCCGCCTTCAGTGCGGCGTTGCGTTGGCTCAACGCCTGACGGTAACGCTGCCAGTGCTCAAAGAATTTTGGTTCCACGTGGAACACGCCCCAATCCAAAAACCGTCGGCGGTGACTGGGGCCCTCCTCAATGAGCTTGTGTACTTCGGGGTCGATGATCTGCACCGGGAAGTGCAACGCCAATTCGACCACCGAACGTACATCCCTCCCTCCAATCCGCACCCGCAAACGGTCGTCCCGTCCTTCGATGCCTAGGGGCATGCGAATTCCATCGCGTTCCACATCACCAAAAACAATGAAATGATCTGCCGCGGAGCGAATGAGCCGCGCGGTTCGCCTCGTACGGAAGCTGCGGCCTCGACCTAGGAGATAAATAGCCTCCAGAAGGCTGGTCTTTCCCGATCCATTGACTCCGCTGATCAGCGTAAATCGGGGGTCCAATTCGAGTTCTACCGCCTGCAGGCAACGAAAATCCGTTACCTGCAAGCGTCTTAGTCCCATTCGAGCGAACTACTACAATCTCATCGGCATGACGACATACCGCGACCCGCCGGTCCCCGGCGACCGAATCAAACAACTGCTATTACTATCGGTCAACCCCAACTCGACTTCCACGCCATCAATTGCCGCGAGCGCGTCCAGCAGATAATTCACGTTGAATCCCACTTCCAGATCGATGCCGTCGTAGCCGACCTCGACTTCTTCTTCGGCCTCCTCCTGTTCGGGATTGTGTGCTTGCACCGAAATCACGTTCTTTTTCACGGTTATTCGGATCCCGCGATATTTTTCGTTCGACAAGATGGCGGTTCGTTGCAGCGCTTGTCGTAGCGCGTCCCGGTCCGCCTTGATCGCGGTCGCCGGAGCGGCCGGGATGACCCGTGAATATTCCGGAAATCTGCCGTCAATGAGCTTGGAAGTAAAGCGAACGTCGCCAATATTGGCGCGAATATGATTCGTTCCGATCGCCACTTCACAATGGCCTTCGCCCGTCAGGATCCGTTGTAATTCTAGAACGCCTTTGCGTGGAACGATCACCTGCTGGGACGACTTGGCCTTTTCGGCCAAGGGCGCTTCCGACAACGCCAAGCGGTGCCCATCTGTTGCAACGCCCCGCAAAATCTCCCCGTCGATTTCCAACAGCATGCCGTTCAAGTAATAGCGGACATCCTGTTGCGCCATCGAAAAATGGGTCTTCTCCAACAACCGCGACAGCGTCGCTCGCTCGATCCGCACGGTCTGCTCCGCGTGAATGTCGTCGATGACCGGAAATTCCGTCGCCGGAAGCGTCGATAGGCTGAACCGGCTTCGACCCGCCTTGATGACGATCTTTTCGCCCTCGACGCCGACTGAAACGCTGATCTTCTCCGGCAGGGCGCGAAGAATATCCAGCAGTTTCCGTCCCGGCACCGTGATATCGCCGGCCTCGACCATCGAGACTTCCGCGGCGGCGACGAGCTCGACTTCGAGGTCCGTCGCGGTGATCGAAATGCGTCCGTCATGAACGCCCAGCAGCACATTCGCCAACACCGGCATGGTCTGGCGCCGCTCCACGACACCGATCACGGCCTGCAAGGGCGCCAATAATTTTTCCCGCTCTGCGATCAATTTCATGCGTGTACCCGCCTGACGAAACAACTGGAATTAGTAATCGAATTTTTTGAAAGTAAGATTATTGATGCAATTATGAGGGCTGCCGCTTTCTCAGGATAAGTCAAAAATATCAATATTATTCATCAACTTGAACGAACCATAAGCTTGGTGAGCGTCTGTTCGAGGAGTGTCCGCATTCTGTCCATACCCTGTGGATAACTTTATCGTAAAAGATATCCACACCTTGCGCACATCAACCCGTCAAGGTTCTCAACAGATTCAAGTAATCCTCGCCGATCCGCCGTTCGCTTTCCCGCAAATCCTTGATGCGTTTGCACGCGTGCAGCACCGTCGTATGGTCGCGACCGCCGAACGCATCCCCGATTTCCGGCAAACTATGATTCGTCAATTCCTTCGCCAGGGCCATCGCCACCTGTCGCGGCCGCGCGATCGAGCGGTTCCGCCGCTTCGATAACAGTTCCGCAATGCGGATCTTGTAGTACTCGGCCACGGTCTTTTGAATATTCTCGATGGTAACGAGCTTTTCCTGCAGCGCCAGCAGATCACGCAGCGCATCCTTGGCGAATTCCAGCGTGATCGGCCGCCCGGTGAAATTCGACGTCGCGACCACGCGGCGCAGAGCGCCCTCCAATTCCCGCACGTTGGAGCGTATCCGCTTCGCGACGAAAAACGCGACCTCTTCCGGTAAATCCACGTGCGACAGCGCGGCCTTGCTCATCAAGATCGCCACACAAGTCTCCAATTCCGGCGGTTCTATCGCGACGGTCAGGCCCCAGCCGAACCGAGATTTCAGCCGTTCTTCCAAGCCGTCGACCTCCTTCGGATAGCGGTCGCAGGTCAGAATCACCTGTTGTTGGCTCTCGAGCAGCGCGTTGAATGTATGGAAGAACTCCTCCTGGGAGCGCTCCTTGCCCGCAAAGAACTGGATATCGTCGATCATCAAGGCATCCAGCGAGCGGTACGCCGTCTTGAAATCGTTGATCGTATTGTGCTGCAGCGCCTTGACCATGTCGCCGACGAAGCGTTCGCTGTGCACATATGCAAGACGCACCGACGGGTTCCGCTCCCTCAGTTTGTTGGCGACCGCGTGCATCAAATGGGTCTTGCCGAGCCCGACGCCGCCGTAGATGAACAGGGGGTTGTAGGCTTTGCCGGAGTTGCCCGCGACCTGGATGGCCGCCGCCTTCGCCAATTGATTGCTCTTGCCCTCGACGAAAGTGTCGAAGGTAAATTCCGCA